>JAHDHT010000099.1:10827-12037 GCA_020631175.1 Chitinophagales bacterium | reverse complement strand
ACTCTAATAATTCACATCCGAATCCACCAACTCGGTAATGTAAATATTACCATTCGCAAACTCTTCATTTTGTCTTCTGATGAGCCCCGTTTCCGGATGGAAGTAATACCAGGTTTCTGAGTTTAATTCTTCTGCCAAATAATTATCGCTTACAATTTTGAATACACCACTAAATCCTTTGATTTCTAAGTCAAGTGAATCAAAATAAAAATCCTGCCGTTGAGCATCGCTCAAATTTAATGTCCACTTTTCTTTTAAGTCCTTCGAAAAATCGATTACCGGTAGGTGTAAAATATTTGCAGGATCTTCATTATAAGCATGCGCCTGAATTACTTGCTCTCCTTCATTTGTCTGAATGTAGAATGGAAATAAACTTTCATCAGGAAAGATTTTGTAAATAACCGTATACGATTTGCCTGCTATCAAACTGTCGCCGCCTGTTAAAATTAAGTTACGCGGTGTTTCAAATGTATCACCATTAAGCGTATTGACATATTGCCAGGTTGAGCCTTCTTTCGCATCCAAAAAGTTTCTCGACCAGTCAATATCAGAGGGCTGAATTTCTACCGGATCTTCTTTACATGCATTGAAAAATACAAGTAATATCAATAAAGCAAGACAAAAGTAATTCCTGTTCATAAAATAAAATTAAAGAAATTATTTGCTTGAAATACAATCTTTCAGCACTTTCGTCATTCCTGTACTATAAATGTTTAGTTATGGTTTTAACAAATGAAATTAAAGAAGCATTAGACAAAGCTGTTTTATGCTGGCTTGCTACTTCAGATTCGGATGGATATCCTAATGTTTCTCCAAAAGAATTATTCATAGTTAAAGACCAATACATTTTAATCGCAAATATTGCCTCTCCACAAAGCATGAAAAATATTGGAAAGAATCCGAATGTATGTCTTAGTATATTGGATATTCTCGTTCAGAAAGGTTATAAAATAAAAGGTACGGCAAGTATTCTCACAAATAAAAATCCGGATTTTGAAACTCAGACTTCGGCATTAAAATTATTGGCAGGAGAGCGATTTCCATTTAAACAAGTAATTAAAATTGACCCGACATCTGTGAAACCTATTCTTGCACCTAGTTATTTAATGTACCCTGAAAGTACAACTGAAGAAGGGCAGATTGAAAGTGCGAAGAAGCAGTATGGATTTTTATAGTTATAAGGTGGAAGGTACAAGGTACAAGGTACAAG
>JAHDHT010000099.1:8547-10727 GCA_020631175.1 Chitinophagales bacterium | reverse complement strand
TCCGAAAGATTTCTTTTAAAATGATAACGCAGAAAATTCTGTGCATTCTTTTTACCCAGCATATAATCATGATGACGGAACGATTCATTTAGGAAACCGGCAAATCCACCCAGCGCACCTGAGGCAATGGTATTCGTTTTCTTTACTTTTTTTCCGTTTTCAATGGCACGTCTTGTTGGCCATATCATTCGCATATTTCCACTTCCTGCAATTAACTCAACGATATCTTTTTCTTTAAAAGAAGCCTGATTGCGTAAAACTTTGTACAATTGCGGAATAATATTCGCAATCTCAAGATTATTAGTATCGTATTTTTCTGATTCTTCACCCAGGTAATTTGGAAAAGGATCAATTAAAATAATCGGGTTATTTTCGGCGTCATAATCTTCAGAACCTTCCTTTAATAGTTTCAATGCTTCACCCAAGGGTTCGTTATTCGTCATTCCTCCATCTACTGCAATGAAAGCATATTCATCTTCAATTTGCGGATCGATAAAGTCAACATTCCCAAAAATCTTTTTCAGGTTCGCTTCGATATAAGCCTTTGGAATATTATTAAATCCCACACTTTTTAATCCGATCGGAAATGCGCCACTCGCACGTGCACAGTCCATATATAATTTGAGATCAGATTGATTGCTTAAGTCTAAACCTAAAGTATCGGGTTGAGTGTGTTCTTTGTTAAATTCAAAAACGGCAAATGCTTTGTGATAAGACATTGAATGCGCTACTTCATTGGCACTTCCTGCTGTTGATTGATTAAACTTTAAATGAATCGGAATTCCCCGGAGGTTACTTAAAGTCATCAGACTTTTCAGTTTCGGATTTACAAAATCCGGTAATTCAAATTTACAGTGACTTCCATCCGGTTCTTGTTTTAAAGAGTCGTCTACAATTCCTGCAATGCGATCCATCAAATGCGTAATAAAATCTGTATTTAAAATAGATTCTATTTTTCCGCTGTCTAAATCATTTGTATCAAATAATTTTTCAAGAATTTTATTTCCATCTTTCAAACCGAATTTCACCCATGTATAGTAAAGCAGATTTTTTTCGGGGTCGATATCTTTTTTTTCTGTAATCGGTTCATAACGATCTGTCGCCAGGCTGATAAGGCTCACAGCTGAAGCAATACTTCCTGCACTTGCACCTGTCATTACATCAAGACTTACATCGGGTTTTGGAATATTATCAGGATCGGCTTTATAAGCAGCATCCCAGTTTTTTAAAGCATTCAGAAGATAGTCCATTACTCCGGCTGTAAAGGCACCTGCCGTAACAGCACCTGCCATTACGAGTCCGATTTTATATTCTCCGGAGTCCTGATGTTTAGCATACATAGCGGTAAATTCAGCACACAAATTAGAAAAAAACAAATAAGATCAGCCCTGATTCGAAGCAAAGTACCGGCAAAATAGCCGGGATTGGAACGGTTATCACGCTGCATCCATTATATTTATTAAATCGGTGGTGGTGTTAGGGCAGCATATCAAATGTTTGAAAAGATAACAGCAGCGTGATTCGAGTGGAAAGCGCGACTGCAGCCTGATTCGAAGCCTGCACTTTCGCTCCAAAAAATAAAATAAACGTAATAAACATTACCTTTGCGATATGGCCCGATTGATGGCAATTGATTACGGAATGAAGCGCTGTGGAATTGCGGTTACAGACCCTTTGCAAATGATTGCACGGGGCTTAACTACTGTTGCAGCAAATGAATTGGAAGCTTATCTTAAGTCGTATTTTAAAACGGAGGAGGTAGAGGCTGTAGTTTTTGGAAAATCAATTAATCTGGAAGGGGAGGAGAACCCGGTTCATGCAGCGGCAAAGAAGTTTGCTGACCGTTTGCAAAAGGCTTTTCCTGAATTGAAAATTTATTGGGAGGATGAACGCTTTACATCAAAAGAGGCTATACAGGTTTTGATTAAAAGCGGCGTTCCGAAAATGAAAAGAAGAAATAAATCATTGCTTGATGAAGTCAGTGCTACATTGATTTTGCAGGCTTACATGGAAAAATAAATTATGATATTACCTATAGTAGCTTTTGGCGATCCGGTTTTGAGAAAAAAGGCGACTGATATTGATGAAGATTATAAAGATCTGCAAAATCTGATTGATAACATGTTTGAAACGATGTATAACGCTTCGGGTGTAGGTCTTGCTGCACCTCAAATCGGCTT
>JAHDHT010000099.1:6424-8447 GCA_020631175.1 Chitinophagales bacterium | reverse complement strand
GTGAATGCCCGGGTTATCTTACATGAATATGATCATATTGAAGGTATTTTATTTACAGATCATATAAAGCCTTTACGGAAGCGTTTGTTGAAACGGCAATTGACCAACATTACGAAGGGTAAAGTGAAATCAAAATATAAAATGCGCTTTCCGAAGAAGTAATCTCGGGTTTGATCAGGCTTAATCTTTTTCGAGTTTAAGTTTTCCTTCTTTCAGCATTTTAAAGAATCGAACCCAGGCAAAAGGATTTAAAAGATTGTTTGCCGGGTATTGACCGATATAAATGTATTGTTTCGATTGATTTCTCAAAGACATTACAGCGGCTTCACGTCCATCGAGTGGTAAGACTTTGGCCAAATCTCTGATTTTTTCTCTTTCAAGATTTTTTTGTGCAATTCTAACCTGATCATCCGGAATATCAAGATCCAGAAATGCTTGTTTAAATTCTTCTTTAGAGGGCCATGGGTAAATTACCGATTCTGGTAATTGGATTGTGTCTGTTTCTAAGGTTTGAATTACGGAGTAGCGTTCGCTTTCGAGATCGGTTGGTATGGTAAGCCAGCTTCTTTGAAATCCTATAGCTGAAAAGATGAGCGTATCAGTTCTTCGAATCGCTATAGAAAAAAAGCCTTCATAATTACTTGTTGTTCCTCGATTGGTATTTAAAACGCCAATATTAACATAGGGTAGCGGAGCAATGGTATCGCCATGAATAACTACTCCCGAAACTTGAATAATATCGCTTGCCTGATTGTTTAGCTGTTCCTGAGCAACAAGACAGTATGGTATTAGAAAAATTAGAAGTAAGCTAAGCAAGCACCGCATATTACAATTATAGCATTTTTATTAGAGCCGACCTTCTTATAGACGACAAAGCTTTGCTATTTCTTGCTGTGTCGGGTAATTTAAAGGAAGAATGTCTACTTACATTACCCAACAAGATGAAGTTAAAATGGTTTATGGATGACTGGGGATGTAGGATAGTAATAGAGCACTTTCTTCTTTACTTACAATATCTTCTGTAAGCGTAAAATCAATCTGACTTGCTTCATTAATGTCTTGCACAAACGAGAATGGATCTGTTGCTGTATCCGTGATCATTCCGGTTGTAAAAAATCGAACGGATAAATGAATTGCGATAATTGCCGGAAAGATGGCTGCTTTTAATGTAAATCGTTTCATATCCTTGTTTTATTGATTATACTCTAAAATAACCGATAAGGATGTATTATAAAAGTACTTTTAAGAGTGAAAATCGTAAATAATTTGAGTAAAAAATCACGATTTTGCATCATTTAATTGTCTAAAACGTTGATAAGCAGTTAGTTAAAATAACTATATTTTGATGTTTTATCGGACTAAAAATAAAAAAATCATCCTGAAAGATCAGGATGATTTTAAAGGGGGGTATAGTTCAAATATGGAAATTTAATTTCTTTTGATGGCGAATTTTTTGATTTCTGCAACGTTCTCGCCCTGAATACTCATTAAATAGATTCCTGTGCTCAAATCAGCAAGATTGATGTTTCTGTCGATACCGCTGTAATCGAATGTCTCTTTGTAAAGTGCATTGCCAATTAGGTTATATATTTCAATAGTATACACTCCATCGTATTCGAGTCTTAGATTGATGTAATCCTGAGCTGGATTAGGGAATAAGTGTATTTCGTTGATATCTAATCCATTATCACCGCGTACAACAATTTCTTCTTTTTCAATTTCACCTTCCTCTTCTTCATCGTCGAGAATAATAGGGGTGTCAATACCGGTTTCTTCTTCTTCGTTATCATCAATACCAATGCTACCGGAATCTAAAATTGAATTTGGGGCTAAAGTGGCCAGAAAGTCATCAGGAATATCCATTTGAAGGCCTACTAAATGCTCGATATCCGGTTTTGGTTCATTACCTCCATCTTCGAATTCAAAACCATTATCCTGGCCAAAGGAAGTTAAACTGCAGATAATCAAGGCAGTAAACAGACTGAAAAAGTAATTTTTAGCTTTCATAGGCTTGAAATTGTAA
>JAHDHT010000099.1:3829-6324 GCA_020631175.1 Chitinophagales bacterium | reverse complement strand
AAGATATTTCCCGGTCAGAAAGAAAATCCGCAAAAGCTGCGCTATGTTATGACGGATGTGAGTAAGTTGCTGGAGACGTATTTGATTACAAAAGAAGTACAACGGGATGATTTTGAAAAAGAGATGTTATTAACCAAAGCCTATAGACGTTTAGGCTTATCTAAATATCAAGTTTCCGGTATTAATGATTTAAGAAAGATTCTTGAAAACTCAACTAGAAGAGATGCCAGACATTACTTAAAGAAGTATGTTGTTGAGGAAGAGCTTTTCCGGCATCATCAAAATGTACCCGACTTTGATAAAGGTAAATCGATTGAACATGTACTGGAAAATCTGGACGCCTTTTACCTAATAGAAAAGCTAAAATATATTTGTGAATTATTGAATCGGAAAAGTGTTCGGCATTTGGAATATGATACCGCCTTGTTTAAAGAAGTAACCGATCACCTTTCGAAAACTTCTCTTGATGATTTTCCGGTATTGGAAGTTTATTATACGATTTCACTTACTTTTTCTGACTTTGAAAATCCTAAACATTTTAATGATTTAAAAAGACTGCTAAGGGAACATAAAGATTTATTTTCGAGATATGAAATTGATGAGTTGTATACTTATGCACGTAATTATTGTATCCGTAGAATTAATCGTAAAGATAATATGTACCTGAAAGAATTATTTTCATTGTATCAGAACTTACTGGAAGATGAAATTTTAATTCAGGGCAAATACCTGGATCAATGGGATTATAAAAATATTAATATTCTTGGTTCAAAGCTGGAGGAGTTTGAATGGGTAGAAAAATTCCTGGAAGACTTTAAAGAAAAACTGAATCCTGATGTTCGTGTAAATGCTTATGTATTTAATAAAGCGTACATGAATTTCGGACGGAAAAACTATTACAAAACAATTGAATTGTTGCAACAGGTGCAATTTACCGACACCTATTATCATCTCGATACTAAAGTGCTATTGTTGAAAGCTTACTATGAGCTTAATGAAATTGTTCCTTTGTTTTCTTTATTAGATTCTTTTAAGATTTTATTAAGACGCAACAAGCAAATTTCTGAAAAGTACAGACAGACATATTTGAACTTTATCAAAGTTCTGAAAAAGCTTGTCCGTATGAAACTCGGTTCCAAAAAGTCAATTCAGACCGTACTTCAGGAAATGGAAGCTTTTGTGCAGGTCGGAGAACTGAACTGGTTAAAAGAAAAATGTATGGAATTTGAATTAGAAAAAAGTTAGTCTTTGTTTTCTTTCCTTTTTCGGCGTTCTTCTTTTTTCTTTTCTTTTAAAAGTTGCTTTAACTTTTTTTTCTGTTCCTTTTTGGTTTTTTTACTTAGCTCACCATCATTCGCTTCTCTTTCATTAGCTCTTTGTTCCTGATCAGCATAAATTTGATCCATAGCAGAGTTGGTCATTATTAATAAGTTGGGATAATTTATCTTGAATATACTTGTATAGTCTTTAGAATAAACATCGTGGTATTCCCAATCTGCAAAATCTTTGTATAGCAAAGTTGTACAAATGTCTGTGGCTGTCATGAACGGACCTGTAGATTCCAGATGTGTATGCATACATCTTTCTGAGCTACCTTCTTCTGATTTAAATGGAAAAGCAATTATATTATTATGTATTTTTTTTGCACTCTTTATTTCATTATCCTCAGTAAAAATGACCTCATAATCATTCCCAATGATCATATTACCTGACTTTAGCGGAGCAGTTAAAATTATTACTCTTTTAATATCATTATAAATGTTAGGGATAAAATTGAAATTTGTATTTGAGTACATGCTGAATATACTGTCCTTATTTTCAATTAATGCTTCAATTGTTTTTTCTCTTAGAAGGATAAGATTTTTTTCTAATTTACTGAGTTGCCGTTCTTCGAAGGAAGTATCAATACTGTCGTTTGAAAAACTTTTGGTAAATTTTGCTTCTGCAAAAACTGTTGGTTCTTCATCGGAGGTGTAATAGACACTTTTGATGCGGTCATCTTCATGATAATTTACATAGCCGCCAACATTATTTTTTGTTTTGAATTTTTCCATAAACAAATCTGTACTGATCCAGGCTGCCTTTTCCAATTCATATAAAAAAAGTCCTTCGGCGAGAATCTCTTTTTGAATAGCGTTAAGTTCTTCAGTGGATTGGGCATTTAGATTAATAGCGCATAACAAAAGAAAGGGTAGAAATAATTTATACATATAACAGGGTTTTAATTAGGATAAATATATTAATCTTGTGCTTATAATTTAATAAATGCCTTTCAATTTCAACCAAATACGTGTATCTCCTGAGATTGCAGCAACTGAAAAATTGTTGAAAGCTGTTCTGGCTAAGCGATTGAAATTACATCCATCCGAAATTACATCCATCCGAATTACCAAAAAAAGTATAGATGCCCGTCAGCAAAAGGCGAAAATTAATTTATCCGGTATTGTTTTTTTGAATGAAAAAGATAAAGGATTTACGTTTGATGAGCCTATCTA
>JAHDHT010000099.1:0-3729 GCA_020631175.1 Chitinophagales bacterium | reverse complement strand
AAGAAAAGAGGTGATGTAAAACGTGTGCTTGAATTATTGGTATACTTTGGTGCAAACCCGAATATTTTGGTAAATGCTCAACCTCATATCGGTACGAATAAATTACCGGCAATTATTTCAGATATGAGAGAGAAAATAATTGCTTGTGGTGGTGAAGTTCATTTCGAAACTAAATTATCAGATCTCCGGATTAAAGATTCGAAAATTGAAAAAGTTTGCTTGAATGATTCATTGTGGATTAATGTAAATGCACTGATTTTAGCCACAGGACATTCTGCCAGAGATATTTATTATTTATTACAAAAGCATAAAATAAAAATAGAAGCAAAACCATTTGCACTGGGCGTTAGAGTAGAGCATAGCCAGGATTTAATTAATCGAATTCAATATAAGGCTGATTATAATAATGCATTTTTACCTCCTGCTCCATATAAAATTGTGCAGCAAGTTAATGGACGTGGAGTGTATTCTTTCTGTATGTGTCCGGGAGGGATCATTGCTCCATGCGCGACTTCACCGGGTGAGGTGGTTACCAATGGATGGTCACCAAGTAAGAGAGATCAGCCCACTTCTAATTCAGGAATTGTAGTTGAATTAAAATTGGAAGATTTAGAAAATGCTTCGGAAGATCCCTTAGCCGGATTAAAATTTCAACAGTCAATAGAACAAAAGGCTTGTAAAATGGCTGGGAACAATCAAACTGTTCCGGCGCAACGTTTAGTAGATTTTTTGGAAGGAAGAGTATCAGCATCCATCCCAAAAACTTCTTATAAGCCCGGAACTTATTCTATGAATCTTTCGGATTTATTTCCCGGTTTTATATCAGATGCTTTAAAACAAGCATTTAAATCTTTTGATCAAAAAATGAAAGGTTTTGTAAGTAATGAAGCCATTCTTCATGCCCCGGAATCAAGAACATCTTCGCCTGTCAGAATTCCAAGAGATCGAGAAAGTCTTGAACATCCTCAAATTGAATCGCTCTATCCATGTGGCGAGGGAGCGGGTTATGCGGGCGGTATTGTGTCTGCAGCAATTGATGGAATGTTGTGTGCCGAAAAAGTTTCTGTAAAGTTTTTAAACCGTTCTTAAAAAAACATCGTAATAGCTCTCATTGCTTAATTTACTTTCAAGCCATATGCCATAATGAATTGCTTCGTTAGAACCTGGTTCAAATTCATTATGTTCGGCAAGAAATGCTTCCATTTTACTTTTTACTTTATCTTTTATTTGATTGTCTTGGTTTTTCAAAAGTAGTTCAAGTACTTGAATAAAATCAATGGATCGTTTTTCTGTTAGCTGATCTTTGTATCTTTTTTTAAACATATGCAACTGTCTCAATCCGAAACTAAAGTCATTTTGCTCATACAGAAATAAAATGTCTAATATGTCAAGATGGAATTGTAATGAAAGTTCTTCGGCCTCCTGTTGAATTAAACCTAAGGATTTATGTGCCTGTTTTATTTCACCTTTATTATAAAGAACGACTACCCGATTCAATATCAGGAAATGCTGATAAAACGAATTTTCTATGATATTCGTTTCTTCTTCGAGTTCGTCTAATATTTTTTCGGCTTCCTTTAACTTGCCGGAAAAATAGTTCGAAGCGAAATGACTTTGATAGTATGTCCAAATGTAATTTTTATATTGTAATCCTTTGAAATCGGACAGGTAGCGTTTTAAGTTTTCGGCTTCATTAGATGCTTCATCGAAGTGTTTTAATTTTAACAATGCATTAACCAGCCAGGCTTGCATAACAATTTTATGCTTATGTGTGTCTTTGGTGAAGATCTTTTCTTTTTCGTACGTAGCTATCGTTTCTTTTAAAAAGATCTGCATCGTTTTAAAATCATTTTGCTGCAACAGACTTTGTCGGATACAAGATTCGAGCTTTAATTTAAAATGAGCTGAATTGGTTAATTCAGGATCTGCATTAATCTTCTCTTTTATTTTTATCAATTCCTGAAAAATTGCATCATTTTTATTCTGAAAATTCACCTTTCTTAAATTCCAGGTGATTTCTGATAAAACATCATCTATTTCATTTGCTTTTCTGACTAACTGATCATTTTTCTTTTTGCGTTTTAGAATTTCATCAAACTCTTTAATGTGATAAAAACCTGAAAGAAAAACATATTGATCATAAATAAGATTGAGTAAAGAAAAATGATCATTTTTTATCGCTTTTTTTTCTGCTTTTTTAAGTAAGCGATAAGCAAACGAATACTGAGCCTTATATATAAATATTTGAACGAGACTTAAGACATTATAAATGCTAATTTTATCATCTTTATCATAATTCAATAATAAAAGGCTCTTATTAATTTCTTCATTCATTCGATTTTTCAATCGATAAAATGCATTCATATTAATTTCAGGAAATAAATCATCTTTTATAGCCTGATCATTATCGTATTTATCTGTTCTTAAGGCTTCTGCCAATATTTTGATTGGAATATCTTTTTTATTCAGATATATTCTTCGAAGTGACATTGAAAAATGTCTTAATTCTTCCTTTGATAAGTATTTAACAAGCTCCATCAATTCTGAACTGGTAAGATTAATTTTTTATAAATGTAATTATTAGAGGCAGAAAGGTGGAGTTTTATTAGTTTTACTTTGTTGAAATCTTACAAGTACAATAGTATAATTCTTTTATTGCTCTTATTAAGCAGTCAGGTCTTTGCTCAGAAGAATTTTTCTGAAAGTGCAAGTACAATTAATAATGATGAAAGTCTTATTCAGACGAATCTTATTGATATAGCATTAAGCGGAGTCGAGTTTACCGACAATACAACTATTGGCTCGTTTGAGTTAATTACAGGAACGATTACGAATACCGGAAATACTTCTATTGATGAAGTATTATCTCTTCATATCTCTGTTAGTTCGCAAGCACTGTCAGAATTAGGTTCAACACCAGAACCGGATTTTAGCTTTCATTTCAGTAGTGGCTCACTGAGCAATGGAGCCAGTATAGACTTTACATTCACGATTCCAATTGATAACGCGAAGTTTGAGGAAGGAAATGATAATATTGTAATTGTTTGGCCAACCGCTATTAGTCCGGAAAGTGATTTTGCTAATAACTTTCAGGAAAGAACTGTTTTTGTCGAAGAGGATTCAGGAAGTAATGGATACGGAAATGGGAACGGAAATGGAAATGGAAACCAAGGCTCAAATGGCGATGATGATGACGACGATGACGACGATGATGATGACGAAGAAGACGATAATGATGACAATGACGAAGATGACCAAGGAGAAGATGAAGATGGCGGGGATATTTCAAGTGAAATCAATACAACCTTACGTATAGTTCAACAAAATAATGGTATGCTTTACCTCCAATCAGGAGAGTTTGATCTGACATCTGTGCAAAGCCAAATTTCAATTTTTAATGCTTCCGGTCAGTTTGTTAGCAGTTTTTCTGTTCAATCTCTTCCAGTTAATTTATCTAACCATTTCTTAGATAACGGGATATATTTGATGTATTTAACTCATATATCGCCAAATAGCGAATCAGACACCGAAATGTCTTATATAGGTCGATTCGTCATTTTGAATAAGTAAGAAATTTCAGTATCTCTTCAAAGAATAATTTACGATAAACATCTATTCGGGCTTACTAAAGCTCAATTGTTTTTTTTTCTAAAATCTGACTTTCGGGTATAAAAAAAGAGCAATGAATTGAAACGCTGTAATATTCATTGCTCTGGAATGATTTGGTAC
>JAHDHT010000098.1:11793-13642 GCA_020631175.1 Chitinophagales bacterium | reverse complement strand
ATTAATGAAAACAAAATCATTAAAAGCCGATAAGGTCAACGTTATTACTTTAGGTTGTTCGAAAAACCTGGTTGATTCAGAAAATATAATCGGACAATTAAAAGGCAACGACATTGAAGTACAGCATGAATCTTCTGAACCGGATTCAAATATCGTTATCGTAAATACCTGTGGCTTCATCGAAATGGCTAAACAGGAATCCATCGATACGATTTTACAATACGCCGAAGCGAAATCGGAAGGAGATATAGAAAAGTTATATGTCACCGGTTGTTTATCTCATCGGTATAAAGAGGATTTAAAAAACGAAATCCCCGAAGTAGATGCCTGGTTTGGCACGATGGATTTACCTTTCTTACTTGAAGAACTGGGAGCAGATTATAAACACGAATTAATAGGTGAAAGACAAGGAGTAACAACGCCTCAACATTATGCCTATCTTAAAATTTCGGAAGGATGTAATCGCACCTGTTCATTTTGTGCAATTCCTTTAATGCGTGGAAAACATGTTTCAAGACCGATTGAAGATCTTGTTTTCGAAACGGAACAATTAGTAAAAAAAGGCGTGAAAGAAATCATGCTTATAGCGCAGGAACTTACTTACTACGGTCTCGACCTATATAAAGAACGTGCGCTGGCGAAATTACTGGATGCTTTATGTGAGGTGGAAGGATTAGAATGGATTCGATTACATTATGCTTACCCGCACAAGTTTCCACTTGAAATAATTGAAGTAATGAAACGACAGGATAAAATTTGCAATTATCTTGACATACCATTACAACATGCAAGCGATCCGGTTTTGAAAAGTATGCGTCGTCAGATTACCAGAAAAGATACCGAAGAATTAATTTCAAACATAAGAACTATACTTCCGGAAATTGCTATTCGTACAACTATGTTGGTTGGCTTTCCGGGTGAAACTGAAAATGATATTGAAGAACTGGCCGATTTTATTAAAGCACAACGATTCGAACGTTTAGGTGTTTTCACCTATTCACATGAAGAAGGAACTTCCGGTTACGAACTTGAAGATGATGTTCCTGAAGAATTGAAAAACGAACGTGCTGCCTATATCATGGAAATTCAACAAGATATCTCATCAGAGATCAATCATGCTAAAATTGGAAAGCAATTTAAAGTTTTAATTGATCGTAAGGAAGGAGAGCACTTTGTAGGAAGAACTGCTTACGACTCTCCTGAAGTTGATAATGAAGTTTTAATTGATGCTACAAAACATTTTGTTCGAATTGGTGATTTTGTAAATGTTGAAATTTATGATGCCGGTGACTTTGACTTATATGCCAATCCAATAAAATAAGATGGCCTTCGAAATCGAAAAAATCAAATTTGAAGAAACCGGTTTCTTTTCTAACACTGTTTCAAAATATTTGAACGGGGATATTGCACTCAAGAACTTTTACAAATATCCCGTCGAAATAGATTCCTTTTCTCAAATTATTAAAGACAAATCCAGTTCATTTAAATACAGGTCAACTTTGGTAAATGTTCTTTCTGAAACTTACCAATATGTAAAGCATAATGAAAAACAATTAGTACAAATAGAATCACTTAAAAGTAAAAACACCTTTACGGTTTGTACGGCACATCAGCTAAATTTATTTAGCGGTCCTCTTTACTTAATCTATAAAATTGCTTCTACAATAAATTTAGCTAATCAATTAAAATCTAAATATCCTGAACATCATTTCGTGCCGGTATATTGGTTAGGTGGAGAAGACCATGACTTTGAAGAGATCAACCACTTTCAATACAAAGGAAAAAAAATCGAATGGCTAACAGATCAAAAAGGCCCGACAGGCAATATGCATCTGAGAGACATCTTACC
>JAHDHT010000098.1:8369-11693 GCA_020631175.1 Chitinophagales bacterium | reverse complement strand
TTGATCGAAAAAGATGATGGTAAACTGAATTTAAAAGGAACGTCAAAGTCTTTTTCGCAAAAGGCAATTTTAGATTTAGCTGATAATAATCCGGAACTATTTAGTCCGAATGTAATTTTGAGACCACTTTATCAGGAAATTATTTTACCAAATCTTGCTTATGTAGGTGGAGGAGGAGAGCTGGCTTACTGGTTGCAGTTGAAATCACTTTTCGAACATTTCGAAGTGAATTTTCCGATGTTGATTTTAAGAAATTCAGCTTTAATTGAAGATAAATATAGCGCTCAAAAATTAGCCAAGCTTGAATTAGACATAAAAGATCTATTCACCGAAACAGAAACACTTAAGAAAGCTATCTTACCGGAAGATGAATTAGACATTGCCGATTTAACTTCATTCAAATATAAAATTCAAACTCTCAAAGAAGACCTTTTAAATCAGGCAAATAAATTAGATGCTTCTTTAAAAGGTTCAGTAGAAGGAGAGTGGCGTAAAATGGAAAAGGGCTTAGATAATCTCGAAAATAAATTTATCAGAGCATCTAAAAGAAAAAACGAAACCAAAATAAATCAACTCGAAAAACTAAAAGAAAAATTATTTCCTTCCAACAGTCTTCAGGAAAGGAAAGAAAATGTGTTGCCTTATTACTTTGAATGGGGACAAGCCTTTATCGATTTTTTAGTGGAGGAGTTTGATGTTTTTGATAAAGAGTTTTACTTAATAAAAGAAACCACCTGATTACTGTAACTCCCCCAAAGAAGCCGGACTTCTAAACAACCGATTCCATCTTACCTTTTTCCAAATCTCAAAAATCGAATAATTTGGATCCATCGACAACCAAACTAAAACAGGCTTACCCACAATATGATCTTCAGGAACAAAGCCCCAGAATCTTGAGTCTAAAGAGTTATGACGATTATCACCCATCATAAAGTAATAATTCATATCAAAAGTATACTCGTCAGTCGCTTTTCCGTCAATCAAAAACTTACCATTACGCAACTTTAAAGTATGTCCTTCATAAACCGTAATCAAACGCTTATACAACATAATATTCTCACGTGTTAACTTAACCGTTTCCCCTTTTTTAGGAATCGGAATAGGTCCGAAATTATCGATACTTTGTTTGAAGTTCTTTTTATCACCCGGAAAAACATCCGCCTGTTCAGGTCGGGAATGTAAAATTACTTCTTCCACTTCAGGCATACTTTCCAAGGTCTTTTTATCCTCTTCACTTAAGATAAAACTATAAACACCCGCAGCACCGGTTGGACCTCCTTCACAGATATTATATTTTTTACAAAACTCTTTCGTTCTTAAAACCTTTCCGCTTTTAACCCGAACAACATATTGCATCTGTAAATTTTCAGGCTTGTCGTTAGGCGTACCGTTTGTATAAACAACATTATCTTTTATCTCCAATAAATCTCCCGGAACTGCAATACATCGTTTAATATAATTCTCCCGTTTATCAACAGGCCGAAAATCCTCTATCGGATAATTGAAAACAACAATATCATTTCGTTCAATTTTTTCCCATCCCCACAATCGCTGATAAGGCCACTTCACCCATTCGAGATATGATTTCGAATTTAGAATCGGCAATGTATGATGCACTAAAGGAAATGCTAAGGGCGTGTTCGGCACCCTTGCTCCGTAATTCATTTTACTTACAAATAAATAATCACCAACCAATAAAGATTTCTCCATAGACGGAGTCGGGATGGTATAAGCTTCAATCACGAAGAGACGGATAAAATAAGCGGCGATTAAAGCGAAGACAATAGCTTCCGTCCATTCTCTTGCAGTAGATTTATACGTCGTTTTTTCTAATTCTTCTTTTTTCGCTGGAGTGATATAACGAGTCTCTTCATTCATCCCGATATAGGGTGTGTAAAAAGGCCATCCAACCAAACCAACAAACATTTCCCACCATTCAAATTTACCGAATGACTTTAGCAATTCAGCCTGCATTAAAACCAGTATCAGCACATTAACAATAGGAATCAGTAAAAGAATAACCCACCAAACGGGCTTACCGATAATCTTTAACCATTCAACAAAATTCAAACCCGGTACCCAGGCTTTCCAACTTTCAATTCCGGCTTTAGCAAACAGCTTCGATAAACCGAAGAAATATAAAATGGTACAAATAAATAGAAAAATAAAAAATCCCATGGATCACTTTTAATCGATTGCAAATATAGAACTAAATAAGAGAACGATATCCACTGTAATGCCTACAAATATCAGGCAATAGCACAAATAAATCTACCCTTTAGCGCTTTTTAATACGACTATTAAAAGTCATTAACAGCTCGGATTAAAATTATCCTTCCAAAACATCCTGCATGGAATAAAATCCGGGTTCTTTTTGCTGAGATAACCATTCAGCCGCTTTAATAGCACCAATGATAAATCCATCCCGGCTAAACGCCTTATGCTCAATTTGAATCTCATCTATAGAAGAAGACCAGAAAACCTTGTGCGTACCTTTTACTTCATCTATTCGCTTTGATAAAATCGGAATTGCATCTCCTTCATCGCCAGCAGAATCTTCATCGATGCTAATCCATTTCTCCAGCTGTTTATGCTGTTCAATTATCCCTTCAGCAAGTGTAATAGCGGTACCACTGGGAGCATCCATTTTCGTAGTATGATGAATTTCTTCCATCCTGACCTTATACATATCTGTATAATCGCGCATCATCTCCGAAAGGCGTTTGTTTAACTGAAAAAACAACTGCACACCAATACTGAAATTCGATGCATATAGGAACTTACCCTCATGAAAACTGCAATAAGAGGCGATATCCTTCAAATCATCCATCCATCCGGTCGTACCACTTACTACAGGAACTCCGGCATCAATACAAGCTGTAATGTTTTTTGCCGCTGCTTCAGGAACGCTGAACTCGATGGCAACATCACATCCTTCCAATTGCTCTGCCAAAGATTTATGGCGATTCACAACCAAAACTTCATGTTTACCGGAAGCCATTTTTTCAATGCCTTTACCCATCTTACCGTATCCAATTATAGCAATTTTCATAGGCGGACTTTTAAGCCAATACCACTGTAAGTCTGATTGGCAACAATAGGTGCATTAATTATCGGATAGACTTCCATCCGTCCTAAATTATCACCCACATCAAAATGATGCAAATGAGCATATACAATAGCGTCAATAATGTTCAACACGTAAAATCCGGACATTACAATTAATGAAAGGTCAAAATTACGTTTGTGATAAACCCGGTTTTCAAGCAAGCCGGCGTCGCTAATTTGCTCGTATAATTCAGGACGAGGCAAACATGAATCAAT
>JAHDHT010000098.1:6972-8269 GCA_020631175.1 Chitinophagales bacterium | reverse complement strand
AATAATACCCGAAACATAAGCATCAATAATATTGAAGCCATAAGCAGCCCCAAAACTTGCCAGACTCAAATTTGCAAAATCACGCTGCCGACGCATGCGTTTTCTCAAAGTATTGCGTTGATCCGCATCTGTACTTTCTGCAATTGCCTGTTTTGTGTTCTTGAAAGCCGAGCGATAAGCAAGGTAAGAAGAACCACTAAAAACCATTACTCCGGGGTAAATCGGCGCCTTTACATACTGTTTATTATAAACCTGACCGGCTCCCGGAAGTACAGCCGAAAACAAAGCCGCTTTACGTGGTCTGCTCAAGTTAATCTGCTCCAGTTTCTCAATTGCAGTCAATGTATCAATTACAACGGTGCCCGTATCAGCTATAATAACGGAAGAGGTATCATTGATAATAATCTGCGTAGAATCCGGCTTCGTAGACGGGCGGTTATCGATCTGCCCAAATACATAACTGGACATTAAAATCACAATGACAAGTAAAATCTGCTTTTGCATTCCGATCATAAAGCTACAAATTATACCATCAAATCTTAAGTTCATTAGATAGGACTTCTTTTTATTGTTTGAAAGAAAAGATTCCGGCAATCTTCATCAGCAGTCCGGCTTTCCGCTTGTACGCTTGCTTCTGTATATTGCATTCGCATAGTCGCACAATAGCTTTCCGCTGTCAGCCCTTGCGCTCCTTGCTCAAGTCAACATACAAAAGCAAGGGTACCGCTGCAATCCGGCTTAGCTCGGAGTGTTCGTCGCGATTTTCTTGTGCCCGTCGCTCGCCGGTTTTTAGTAGCGCAGTATTTGGTACTTAGTAGCGCAGTAATCTTATTGAGGACAAATCTTCTGAATTCTGAATTCTAACTTCTAACTTCTAACTTCTGCCTTCTGACTTCAAAAAAGCTTACTTAAACCCCAACAGCACTTCTTCTTTTTCTGCATAAATCTCTTCCAGTACCATCACTTCAGTTCTATAGCAGAAGTATAATAATAAAATACTGGCAGCATTCAATAAATGCCATAACGCATGACCCTGAAAAATGCTTTCCGGGGCACATAATATATTCTGACGATCTAAAATCCAGAACACAAACGAAATAGTTAATAATGCCAGACTCATACCATATAGAAATTTATACATCGGTTGTTTATCCACCCGCATATGAGTATAAATCAGGTGCGTACCTAAAAGCAACATCACTAACACCGGAAAAAGAACATTTACATTTATCTTATACAGAACGGTTAGAAATAAGATATTCACCGCTATCAATAAAGTAATAATTAAATGATGACT
>JAHDHT010000098.1:0-6872 GCA_020631175.1 Chitinophagales bacterium | reverse complement strand
TCATTGATACCAATCGTCAAACACAACATTCCAGTAAGTAAAAAACCAAAATTAGACCAGGTATTGGAAGGTTGTACTATTGCATCTCCAAATCGGTTTAACTCACAAAATTCCATTGCATTTCCTCCGGCAACCAACATGCCTTTCCATAAATCATGATCCTGAAAGAAAGCATTTAAAACAACTAACACAACAGTGAGCACAAAGCAAATCACCGCAGGAAGAATGTATGCATTAATTTGATGCCGGTCTAAATAAACCCGGTAACGGAGGTATTTCCATTTAATTTTATTAAAGATAGCCATAGACAATAAATTGGGTGTTTTTAAAGTTTTTATACAACAAATTATAAGCCAAAAAAGGGTAAACGTCAAGTCGTGTTTTTTGCCTTATGAATTTTAACAATGAAAGGACATATTTACGGCATAATTTTAATTCTCTCGTTCATTTTAATTAATGAACATACCGCTTCTGCTCAAAGCGGAGATCCCGATTTTGAAAGTTATGATGAATATATAGGCCGACCGAAATACTATCCGGTATTTTATAATGATTATCTGCTTAAACAAAGAGCTCCGGATGCACAACCAAAAGAGCCATCAATAAATTTCAAACACCGAATAGGAATAACCTTATCACCGTCTTTCTATTTATTCAGCCAGGACCAACGTTTATTTTTAAATACAAACTATGAGTTAAAAATAAAAGAAAAGTTCACCTGGGAAACCTCTGTCTTATTTGGGATTCCAACGATGGAAGATGAAAACCGGGTATTAACTTTTCATCATTTGTTTTTAAGCGGTCTCAGCAGAAATTTTCAAATCAAAAAACATGAACTCTCAGCCGGTATTCAAGCTGGTGTGTCTTTTAGTTTGCTAAATGAAAATTTAATTGATATAGATTTCAATCCAATAAATGTTCAACCGGCTTTTAGCATAGCACTGGCATACCGTTATCCAATTTTAAAACATTGGGAAATCTACCTTCAAAACAAGTTTAGTTTCAGCCAGCATAATGAAATCATGTTCGTAAATGCCGCTGCTTATCATTTATTGAGTGGAATTTCTTTTAGGTGGTAATTTTGAGTTTTCAGTTTTCAGTTTTCAAAAAAATCTTAATCATCTCTATCTAAATCCGAACAAAAGTAAAAAACCTTAACCCCTTAATGGTTCAAAAAAACTTAATAATCTTTATTGGATAAAATCACAAAATGGTTCAAAAAATCTTTACCCACTAAACAGTTAATCTTTATCAAAAAAGTCAATCAAACGATTCAAATCATCATCATTATAATAATGAATCACAATCTCACCATGCCCATTAGACTTCCGTTTAATCTGAACTTTAGTCTCCATATCAGAACTTAATTGATCCTGTAACTTTTTATAAGCTAATGGTAAACTATGAGCCGGATCACTTTTGGCTTTTTTTGCAGTTGGCTTACCGGTGTATTTTTTAACCAATGCTTCAGTTTGTCTTACCGATAATTTTTGATCAATTACTTCTTTACTAATTGCAATCTGCAAAACAATATCATCAACACCGGCAATCGCGCGGGCATGACCCATAGAAAGACTTTTATTTTTTAATCCCGTCTGAACTTCAGGTGGTAATTTTAAAAGTCTTAAATAATTGGTAATCGAACTTCTGGTTTTACCTAAACGCTTGGCCATTTCCTCATGCGTTAAATCAACCTCATCAATTAATCGCTGATAACTTAAAGCTACTTCAATGGCATTTAAATCTGATCGTTGAATGTTTTCGATCAAGGCCATTTCAATTAATTCCTGATCATCAGCTAATCTAATGTAAGCAGGAATTGTATCTAAACCAGCTAATTTTGATGCACGCAAACGACGTTCACCGGCAATTAACTGATATTTTTTTGCACTTAATTTTCGAACTGTAATCGGCTGAACAACACCTAACGTTTCAATGCTGGCAGATAATTCTTTTAATTCTGTTTCATTAAAAGTTTTACGTGGCTGAAACGGATTAACTTCAATATAATCCAATGGAATTTCAATAATCGTATTGATTACCTGCTTTGCTTTCTTAGGCTGAATATCATTTATTGAAACTTCATCATCAATAGATCCTAATAAAGCACGAATACCTTTTCCTAATTCTTCTTTCTTATTCCGTTTCAATGTCTATTATTTTATCTTCCTGAGCGACTTTAGTCAAATTATTTTTCTGAAGAATTTCACGGCCAAGATTTAAATAATTAACAGCCCCTTTACTTCCTGCATCATATAAAATTACTGGTTTACCTGTACTCGGCGCTTCACCTAATTTTGTATTACGATGTATAATAGTATCAAAAACTAAATCCTGGAAATGACGCTTAACTTCAGTTACAACCTGATTAGATAATCGCAAACGCGAATCATACATCGTCAATAAAATACCTTCAATAGCTAATTCGGTATTTAAATTTTTCTGAACGATTTTAATTGTATTCAATAACTTACCCAATCCTTCCAAAGCAAAATATTCACATTGAACCGGCACCAAAACACTGTCGGAAGCAGTTAAAGCATTTACCGTAATTAAACCAAGAGAAGGTGAACAATCAACAATGATAAAATCATATAAATCGCGAATACCTTCAAGAACAGCACTCATCAAACGTTCCCGGTTTGGGTGATTAACCAATTCAATTTCAGCTCCGACTAAATCCAGATGAGAGGGTAGAATGTCTAAATACGGCGATTCAGTATTTAAGATAATATCCTCAGCATTTACCTCATCTAATAAGCATTCGTAAATACTCGTTTTAATATTTTTAGGATCAAAACCGGTACCCGATGTCGCATTCGCCTGTGGATCTGCATCCACAATCAAAGTCTTGAATTCTAATGCACCTAAACTGGCTGCGAGATTTATAGCACTGGTCGTTTTTCCTACTCCACCTTTTTGATTTGCTATTGAAATAATTTTACCCATTATTCTTCTTTGTTTTTTTTAAAAAGTTTTGCTTTCTCCAATTTCGAAGAGATGCAGGTTTTTTCCCTTTGCTTTAAAAGCATCAACAGCACCATCTTTATCAGACATAGCTATATAAGGGAAGGTGTCGAAATGCATTCCTATTATTTCATTACATTCAATAAAATCTGATGCTATAATCGCATCTTCAACACCCATGGTGAAACAATCACCTATTGGTAAAAAGGCAAGATCCGGTCTGTTATATCGACCTATCAACTGCATATCCATAAATAATGCAGTATCTCCTGCGAAATATACGGTTTTTTCATCGCCACTTAATATAAATCCACCCGGATTTCCTCCATTCGATCCATCCGGTAAAGTACTGCTGTGAATTGCATTTACATATTTAACCGTTCCGAAATCAAATTTCCACTTTCCACCTTGATTTAATGGCTGACATTTCTCATAACCTTTAGTCCCATACCAACTGGTAATCTCAAAATTACTAACGATCGTAGCATCATTCTTCTTGGCAATTGTCAAAGCGTCAAGTACATGATCCTGATGTCCATGACTCAGTAATACATAATCTGCTTTAATCTCATCTATATTGATACCTGATGCAAGTGGATTTCCACTAATAAAAGGATCAAATAAGATGTTTTTGCCTCCATATTTCAGTGCGAAGCAGGCATGTCCGTAAAAAGTAATTTCCATAATGACTTTAATTGATTTTGACTTGTGCTTGTGTGTTCAAAGATACCCTGAATATGCTCGTTTCAATTTGATGATCCTACATAACTTGTTAACAATCGATTGACAATATTGTACACTATCCACTATAACATTTATCTTCGCCACAAAATGCTGAAAACCTTATGATAACGTTAATTTCAGGGACTAACAGAAGCAATAGCAGAACCGAATTTGTAGCTGATGTGTATAAATCATGCTTGGATAATAAACAAGTTGCTCACAAATACTTAAAGCTCACCCAACTACCACCTTCATTTTTACATAACGATATGTACGCCGATAAGGCAAGTTCTTTTATGGCAATTCAGGAAACCTATATGTTTTCGGCTTCTAAATTTATCTTTATCGCGCCCGAATATAATGGTAGTATCCCCGGCATCCTCAAGCTCTTTATTGACGGATGTAATGTAAAAGATGCCTTTCATAACAAGAAAGCTTGCTTGATGGGTGTAGCAGCAGGCCGTGCAGGAAATATTCGTGGTCTCGATCATATGACCGGCATAATGCAGCATGTTAAGGTAACCGTTATGCCGCATATCATTCCGGCTTCATCTATCGAAAAACATATCACCGACAATAAGCTTTCCGATGATTTGATAGAGCTAATAAACAAACAAATCGATGCATTTATTGAATTTTAAACACTTTGGGTTTATAATATGCCTTCTCTTTTTCAGTGCTTGCACTGAGCAATCAAACAGCACTTCAAATCTGAAGGTTTTCAAATATAATCAAGCTTCAGGCATCACTTCATTAGATCCGGCCTTCGCTAAAGACCAGGCAACTATTTGGGCAACCACACAATTATTTGACGGACTCGTTCAGGTCGATAAAGATTTAAACGTCCTTCCTGCAATAGCTGAAAAATGGGAAATATCTGAAGATGGAAAAACATATACTTTTTTTCTTCGAAAGGATGTAATGTTTCACCCACATGAATTACTTAATGAAACGCAAAGAAAGGTTACTGCTAAAGATTTTGTTTACAGTTTTAATCGAATCATCGATGATAAAGTAGCCTCACCCGGAAAATGGATATTCTCTGAAAGAGTAGATCTGAAAGAACCCTTTAAAGCTATTGATGAGTATACTTTTCAATTGAAACTTCGTTCTGCCTTCCGTCCGATGCTTGGTATCTTAAGTATGCCTTATTGTTATGTCGTGCCTGAAGAAGTGGTCGAACATTACGGAAAAGACTTCAGAATCAACCCGATAGGTACAGGACCGTTTAAATTCAAACAATGGAGAGAAAATGAAGTTTTAGTTTACACCAAAAATGAAAACTATCATGAAAACGGACTTCCTTACTTGGACGGAGTGCGTATTTCATTTTACGAAAACAAGAAATCAGAATACCTCAAGTTATTGGAAGGAGAATTAGACTTCATGTCGGGTATTGATCCCACTTTTAAAGATGAAGTTTTAAGCGAAAACGGCAACTTGAAAAGCAATCTCTCAGATCGAATTTATCTTCAGAAATCTCCTTATCTGAATACTGAATATTTAGGATTTAAAACAACTGATCCTAATTGTAAAGCGCTCGAAGATAAACGAGTAAGACAAGCCATCAACCATTGTTTTGATCGAAAGAAAATGATGGCATTTCTGCGAAATAATATCGGCGCTCCTGCATTGCAAGGCTTTATTCCAAGAGGCCTTCCATCCCATAATAATGCGGTAAAAGGATATGATTTTAATCCTTCCAAAGCAGAACAATTACTTAAAGAAGCAGGATATCCAAAAGGTAAAGGAATTAGTGAGTTTAAACTGATTACAAATGCATCTTATCAGGATCTAAGTACATTTATAGTTAAGCAAATGAATGAGATTGGATTACCGGTAAAAATGGAAATTAATCAACCTTCTTTTTTACGTCAGCTCATGGTAAAAGGAGAAGTAGATTTCTTCAGAGGAAGCTGGATTGCAGATTACCCGGATGGAGAAAGTTTCCTCACCGTTTTTTATGGAAATAATCCGGCACCGCCCAACTATACCCGATTTAAAAACAAGAAATTTGACGATCTGTATCAGCAGGCTTTATTAGCCAATGATGACAAAGCACGCTATGAAATCTATAATCAAATGGATCGCATTCTTATCGATGAAGCGCCTGTTGTTCCTTTGTATTATGATGAAGTAATGCGTTTTCTTTCAAATGATGTTTCTGGTTTAGAAAACAATGCTCAGAATCTACTGATACTGAAGTATGCTAAAAAGAAGTAAATCTTAGTCTTTAGCTAACGAATCGTATTGTTTATTTGAACATAAAGGCTTCTATTTGTTAAATTACTAAGCAGTTCAAATTTCAAAATCACACGTGCAATGAAAAGAATTCTACTAATTTTTCTATCAATCACCCTATACACATGCCTGAATGCTCAGGATAATGCCTTGTTGGATGCCGTAAATCAGCATCCTGAAATTCAAAAAATAAAGCGTTGCAGCGCCGATGAATATCATCAGCAACAAATGCAGGATGATGCCGACTATCGCCAGGCTTATGAAGAAATGATGGATTTCAGATATGAAACTATCGACGCGATGAACAGCAATCAAAGCGGCGTGGATTTATACTGCCCGAATGGAAGAATTTTCATTCCAATTGCTGTTCATTACGAAGCTGGAATGGGTACAACAGCAGCCGAAAGAGCCTGCTTAACCGACCTTGTTTACACTCAAATGGAAGAGTTAAATCTCGATTTTAATGGCCAAAACAATCCGGGATGTACAACAAGTCCACCTGGTGGATCTTGTATAACATTTGTGCTGGCAACTCAAAGTCACCCGAATGGTTCAGGCTTATCAAATGGACAGCCCGCAATTACTTTTAATGGCGCTTACACTTGCCCGGCAAGTAGTCCATGTAACATTTCAGATTGGGGTGGTTATATGAATGTTGTTATTCAAAATATGCTCGATAACGGTGGTCCTCTTGGTATTGCACCACTTAACGGTAACCCGAATGCCGGAGGAAGTGCTAATGCATTTATCGTAGATCGATGTGGCTTTGGTACCAATGCTGTTAACTGTGCAACAGCAGGTCCTAATTCCTGTACAGCCGGATGGCAATACGTTTCCGGAAGAACAACCACACATGAAATTGGACACTATCTAGGTTTACCGCACACATTCTGTGGTGATCAGGGTGGAGATCCTCAAGGAGCAACGGATTGTAACTGCGG
>JAHDHT010000411.1 GCA_020631175.1 Chitinophagales bacterium | reverse complement strand
CAGTTATTGATCAGGATTATTTCAACAGCTTTAATCTAAACATCGCCACTAACTCTGAATTTTCAACAATCACCACAAGTAATTATGAAAGAAGATTTACATCTGAATGGATTAGCGATCAGGTTAAAATGTTTACAGGTGGTCTGAGTTATGATATTCTTGATCAAAATGAGACCTTTTTTGATAGCCCAACATATTGCGTTAGATCTGCGGCTAACTTTTCTGCGATGGCTAATTGTATGGTAACGAATTCAGACGGTCCGATTAGAGCCATTCGTTCGTATATGGGAGCCGCTACAGGACCTTTAATGCAAAGAACACATCTTTTTTACCCGGCAAAAGAAGAAATAATAACGGATGTTAGAATTCATTCTTTGCAGGCATTTTATGACGTTTGGGATTATACATGGATTGCAAGTGGAATGACGTATTATGATGAGAATAATTTATTGGGTCTTCCAATTGATGGTTCTTATGATACCGGAGTAAATGAAAATTGGCACGATTGGGAATTAGTTTCCGGCCCTTATGGCTCATTATTGATTAATCATGATGTACAAACTGATTTAATACCTGGAACTGATGTTAACCTCGACGGATACTGGGATGATTCTTTTTCATCGCCAAAAAGATCTTGTTATGGTGACGGTCAGGCTTACGGTACTTCCGGAGTTAAATTTGATTTTCTTCCTCCCGAAATATGTACTGATCCAAATCCTAATAGCAACTGTGGTTTTTCTAATGCTTTGTTCAAAACATTAGCATTTATAAAAGAAGTTAATTATGATGTTCCAAATCTATTAGTTTCAGATGCGCTGGCTTCAAATGACAATTTTAATAATCCACTAAATATAAATACGAGTGCATGTGCTGCCCCATGTGTTCCGCCGGCGGTGAGTATCTCGGGTTTACCTCAGGTTATCACATCAGCTTCTCCAGTGTCACTTACAGGGATTCCATCAGGCGGTACCTTTAACGGTCCGGGTGTTGTGTTTAATGCTTTTAATCCCTCTATCGCAGGCCCTGGCTTACATACTATCAGATATGATTATACCGATAATATGGGGTGTTCTAATTTTGCTGAAGAAGATGTCTTGGTTGGCACTTTGAATTACTTCTTTGTAAACTATAATATTGGAACAATACAACCTAAAACATTAAGTATAGATATAGAAGTATTTGAAGATGGAGTTTATACCTTTGGTATCATTGATTTAAATGGAAGGGAAATTGAAGAATTTGATTTAAATCTAAGTATCGGAAGGAATAAATTAAATCATCAAACATCTATTGATTTAACTCCGGGGATGTATTTATTATTAAACAAAAATGATTCTGCTTCTTTACCATTTAAGTTTATTGTAAAATAAGTCGTATTATACATTTCCAAATACTAAAGACCCACACTAAAAAAGCCCAATTTTAATTGAATTGTAATTGCGTATTACATTCTTGAAAAATCAATTCATTATGATTAGATTTTACTATGGGTTTTTATTTGTTTTGTTATTACTAATTAGCTCAGTATTTGTTTCTGCGCAAACTACAAACAAACATAAACCAGTCATACTTACAGGGCAGGATTTAACTGAATTTGTCGGCTTGAATTTGAATGAAATTGTCGCATTTAAATTCGAAAATAACAATTGGTTTCAAATTCCGGTGCAAATAGATGAACGTGCTGTTAAAGATTTATCTACTCCCTGGGGGCCTCAGGCAAATACTTATCTAAGTAGTAACAATCTTGGCATTGATTATTTATTCTATGTAGATACAGATCATTACACCGGTGCAGATAATATATCCGGTTTTGATAGTAATGATGAATTAGTTTTTATGGCATCTGATGCCGGTGGTTTAAATACGGATGGTTCTACTCCTAACGGTGTTATTAACGGTTCTTGCAAAGAAATTCAACTCACAGTAAATAACACGCAATCATTTGTATATCTGTTTCGTCAAAACGGAACACTCGATCCTTCAGCGGGAGCAGATTATGTAAGCTATAATATGGATGATATTATCAGTGATGATTACTTTACTGACTTTAATCAGAATATTGCGCTTAATGCAGAGTTTTCTACAATTATTACCGACAATTATTCACGAAGATTTACTTCTGAATGGATATCAGATGAAACTAAAATGTATACGGGTGGACTGTCATACGACATTT
>JAHDHT010000410.1 GCA_020631175.1 Chitinophagales bacterium | reverse complement strand
TACCCGGATCAGTAAGAGGAAGCGTAACATCAAATCCACTAACCGTTACAGGGAAACCTAAATTAGTACCAAAAGCACCGAAGTTTAAGATTAGAGTTCCTGTTCCATCATCATTGATGTCAGCAACATAAGTGTAAGCACCTGAATCACAGTTATCTGATGCATCCCAAGATCCAAGATATAAACTAGCGATTTCAGTCTGACAAAGATCACCTGTAAATCCTGATGGACAAGCACAAGTACCGGTTACGCAAGTACCACCGTTCTGACAAACGATACCATCACATGGATCAATAATTTCATCCTGACAGTTATCACCTTCAAATCCTTCCGGACAATCGCATGTACCATCAGTTAAACAAGTACCACCATTCTGGCATACTACCGTATCACATGGGTCTTCTTCACAGCCCACGAATACTAAGAAAGAAGCAATTAAGCTCAATAAAAATAATCGTTTCATAAATTGTTTGATAAAGTTAAATATGGTTTACTAATACAAAGTTAAGTGTTTCAGCCATTTTACAGGCAATTTTTGTACCACGAAGCACTAAATCCATTCGCTTATTTTTCCAGACAGCCTGATTTTATTGCTCTAGCTGTTTTCACAACGATTTTCTAGCACTAAGTCAGGATTGAACCTGTATCATAAATAATACGTATGCTAAATACAAGAGCACTAACGTTTTATAAAATAGCGCTAGTATAATCGCTTCATTTTAATAAATTTGCTTCATCTTGTTGACCAGCGATCTTCTCGATAAATATACCAACGATCATTCACGCTTTCTGGTGATTGACAATATGCTCATTCATTACAGAGATGAAGGAGAAGGATTCCCTATTCTACTGCTGCACGGCGCTTTTTCATCACTGCATACCTTCGAAGACTGGGCCCTTCAGCTAAAAAAACACCGAAGAGTCATTCGCCTCGATTTACCCGGTTTCGGACTAACAGGCCCTAATCCGGACAATGAATACAGTGTAAAAGGACATATCAGACTCCTGAAAAAATTTCTTAAAATGTTGGGAATCAGAGAGTTTGACGTGGCTGGAAGCTCATTAGGAGGATGGCTGAGTTGGGAATTAGCCTATAAAAACCCCGAAAGAGTCCGCAAAATGATTCTGATTGATGCCGCAGGCTTTCTTGAAGAACGCAGTATTCCGACTCCATTTAAGATGGCAAGAACCCCATTTCTTGATAAATTAGTTAAATATGCCGTTCGAAAGCATATTCTCGAATCATACGTGCGCGAGGTATATTTCGATCAGACGAAAGTTACCAATGCCTTGATCAATCGTTATTACGACCTGTTTACGAGAGAAGGCAATCCCGAAGCTTTCGTTTACATGGTCAACAGCCATTTCAAAGACAATACCCGCCATATCAGTAAAATAGAAACTCCAACCCTTATTTTATGGGGTAACGAAGACCAATGGATTCCGGTCGAATACGGCCATGAATTCAATCAAAGACTTCAAAACTCAGAGCTTATAATCTACCGCGATACCGGACATCTTCCGATGGAAGAACAACCTGCCAAAAGCCTGAAAGATGCGAAAGCATTTTTGATGGATGCCTGAGAATTTCAAGTGCAAGTGCAAGTGTCAAATTCAAACTCAAATTCAAAGTTTCTAGCAGCTAGTAAGCAGTTTTTAGTTTTGTAGCAAGTACTTTGAAAGTTGTAAACAGCATCCTCACCGGCTTTACGTTGCAAGGCACTTTGTGCTCAAGCAATTCAGCATAAGCTTTTCTTGTTTTCCCTCCGGTCAACCGTCGAAAAGCTTTGCTTCATTGCATTCGCCCAAAGCGGCTTTCCACTGCAATCCGGGCTAGATGAAATGTTTTTCAACTCGAATCCATAGGAAAGACTTCTAGATATTCAGACATTCAGATCGGCTGCGCCTTGCAGATATTCAGACAAAATTTTATTCTTCTAATCTATAAGCGAAGCGATCTGCAAGCGAAGGCGATCTCGTAGCAAAGCGATCTCGATTCTCGCAGCCGAAGGCGGTCTACCAAAAACTAATAAAACTTCGCAATCTCACCAATTCCCTTTCGCTTCAAATCAGGCACTTCCGCATTATCAGGAGCATAACCTACAGGTATTAAGAGATAAGGCTTTTCATTTTCAGGACGCTCGAGAATCTTGTGTAAGAAATTAAGCGGACTTGGTG
>JAHDHT010000097.1:11599-14064 GCA_020631175.1 Chitinophagales bacterium | reverse complement strand
GTTGTTAAACATCCATTACATGAATTACTAATTCCTGCTGAAAAATTGGGTGTACTTCCAGACTCAAAAATCACCAATGGAATATTGGTTCCTCCATCCGCAACAAAATAATTACTTTCAGCACATATCTCAACGGGACCGTCTGTTATATTAGCACCTACATTATTAAAAAGATTTCCTTCAAAAAAGATGTCGAAGTCATTTCCAAAACCGTTTGAAAGGTCGAAGTCAACTTCTAAAACATAATCTGCGAAACCCGGACCGTTACAGTCGACACCTTCACATAAAAGTTGTGCGGTGAAGTTGTTCATTTCGCAAGGATCAATTGGAGTTGGTATAACTATCTGCGGCTCGTCAACCAATGTATTCTGATAACAAATACCAGCTTCGAGTTCTGTTATTAATGCGCCATTTGATCCAACTCCTGCTCCTGATTGCTGATTTCCTACACCCGGATTTACATTTGAAGGTGGTGAGAAGTTTTGGTAGATCAAACCATTTAATGAGTTAGAATGATCGCCACAATTATATGCATAAGTTATGTTCGCAGGATTATAATTTAAAAGCATTGTTCCGGTGGGAGCGCTTGTCATATTACTTGATGCGATACCTGTGAAAAATGTACCGTCGGGCATGTAGGAAATAATTCCATCACCCGTATTATTCTGCTCTACTAAATCTGCCCATTGATTTCCTGCTGTACCCGGAGTGGTTGGGGATGCACATGGAATCGTAGCGCTTGAGCAAGCACTCAAACAAATATGATCATAGGGGAAAACATAAACACCATCATTGTTTGAATCGAAAGGATCATCTGCCGGAAGGACGGGTGAAGGGTCTTCAGCATTATAAACAACAATCAATGCGCCGGCAGGCACGGCCGATAAAGCCGCACATGAAGGGTCATTGCTTAAATTCCAATAAAGGTATTGAGCACTAGCTTCATCCACATCATTGAATACCCATCCATCGAGGTTAAGTGTTCCGCCTGTTGAATGAACCATAAATTCGACAAACTCTTCCACTCCGGATTGACCATTTGTGATTTCATTTACGATAAGTCCGGGAGTTGGATCAAGAATTCCATTACACTGTACATAAAAGCCTCCTGCATTATTGGGTGGATTGCCACTATCGTAAACTAATACATTCAGGTTTGACTGATCATTGTCTATAAATGATGCATCTTCTATGCAAATAGTTACCTGGTTCCCTGCATATGATGTGCTGCCTGAATAGGTTTGTCCATTAAAGAAAACATCGTAACCATTACCGAAACCGTTTTGCACATCGAATGTGATTTCTAACACATACTCACCTACTGAAGGAGGAGGACAGTTATTTCCATTTGAAAGAAGTTGAGCATTGAAATTTAATAGTTCACATGGGTCAATACCGGAGACAGGGCTTTGGCAATCGACCAGCATTTCCCAACCCGGATTTTCAACAGAAAGGTCTGATTCAAATTCTATGTATAAGCAACCAGATGCTGCGGTTGAAGAAATGGTTGAAGGTGGAGGATTGCTTCCATGATATGTTCCGAGTACAGGGGCAGAGTTATCATTGCCATTATAAATCGTCATTAAGTCACCGCCAAATGCCCCATAAGATTCAACATCAAAATTATTTACTTGTAATTCAACGGGATCAGTACCTGAAGGACAAATTAACCAGGAGCTGTTTTCTTCGCTACAATAATCGCCGCTTGTTCCTCCGGAATCGACAAATAGGTCTCCGCATGTGAAGGTTTCATCGTAGATATAATTGATTTGCATTACACAAGATGCATCAACACAACCGTCGAAATCTGTATCAACGGTATATGGAATACTTGCAAAATCTAAAGTTACGACTACTACCCATACCGTTGATGGCCATGAGGCTACTGAAGTAGAGTTGCCAGCACAGTTTCCTTCTTCTCCAAGATAGGGCGGAGTGGCTACCGGGTCGACTCCCAGTAAATTAGGGTGACTTTGAAAGGTTGCCGGATCGGTTAAATCTAAACCGGAGGGATTAATATCAAAGATTGCATAACCCAAACCTGCGTTAGCTCCGGGATCTAAAACCTGATCACCTAAAGGAATAAAATCCAATGATTCACCATTGTTAATTGTGTAAACTCCACACTGTGGCTGGATACTGCCATCTAACAATACATTTATTGTTCCGGCGTCTTGTATACAGCCGCTTGGTGGAGGTGTACAGCCGGAACAAGAATCAAACAAACAGTCTATTCCTCCAACATTTATTCCAAATAAGTCGCAATCATTAATACCGACCCAATAAGAGGTTGTAGTGACATCACAACTTCCAGTTATGACACAGGTTGGATAGTTAGGGTCTGTAGTTGTAAGGTCCGGATCATAACAAGTAAGTACATATGAGCCAGGTGTAGGTTCATCTAAAATACAGCTGCCTGATACATTAAATAAATCTGTTAAAGATTGACCGGGCGAGGAACTAAA
>JAHDHT010000097.1:0-11499 GCA_020631175.1 Chitinophagales bacterium | reverse complement strand
GTTTTTTAGATGTTTAGACCGCTTTGATTTTAGATTTTAAGATAGCTTCGCTTGCAAACTTTCATTTACAAAGACCTTTTCTCTATATATCTAAGGCCTAGCCGATCTTAATATCTGTTAGTCTCTATTTCAAATCCTGTTTCTTTTTGAACCGAAAGTTCCCTCCACTTCGGTCGGGAGAATTCGGTCTTCGGTTAATCTAACTGGACAATTTTCATCCTCGGAATCAAAGATTCCGGTTTCGCCAGCCAGCGGGACCGTTTTTAAAACAAAAAAGCCAACCGAAAATCCCGCATATTTCCGTGTTGGCTATCAAGTAAGATAAAAAGATGCTACATCTATTTCACCTCTTTTCATTCCTTTCTGTCTGTACATGTGGCTTAAACTATTTAAAATCTATAGTTTCCATCCCCACAAATCAAAAATGCATAAATCATTTGAATTTCAAGCAATAAAAGCAGATTTTATAGCCGCAATACACCCACCATAAATCGTACATAAATTTATATAAATTGTTGTTTTTCAATTACTTAAATTCATATTTTTCCCCATTAAAAAGATTAAAGATATAAGCTTTTTAACACATATTGATGCAAGTAGCATTGCGCTTTTATATTATTTGGTTTATGAGATGGGTTTTGGGTAATTTTAAGTAAACTATCAAGCAAGAAATAGTTACTATTTAGTGTATAGGTTCGATAAGTATACTTCTTTAGTTTTTTTCTAATCCTGTCCAACAAATTCTCTGCAAGTTTAATATTTCCAAGTTTAATCTGGATAGCAGCTGCAGTAAGTCTCGACCACATTTCTATATAATATAGATTTTCGTATGAGACATCATTAAAAGTATCAAAGGCTTTATATAGATTCTCATTGTTTAAATGAATAAGTGCATCAAGGAAGCTCCGCATTGGATTTGACTTGCCCGGAAAATAAGCTTCTGCTTCTGAATCTAGTAGTTTTAAAGCTTCATCATCCTGCTTATTCAGTATCAGGAAAAAACAATGATAGAAAAAGGTGACTGTTCCTGCAAAATTTAGTTTAGCTGAAAGATCCCGCAAGACTGATGAATAGCTAATCAGCTTATCAGGGGTTTCCCCGTAATGGAAGCCTGATGTTAATCTTGCTAAAAAATATCTTCTTTGTACAAGTGTGATTTCTTCCTGTTCTGGAAGGAGTTGAAATAGTTGCCGATCTATTTCTTTAAGTGAAGCATAAAGTTTATCTCGATCGTAAAACTGATACATGGCGTTACTAATCTTATAATCAATTTTACGAGCCGGGTCTTCGCATTGATTTATCAGGGCATTTAAATCTTGAAAAGCCGTTAAATCGTATTGCATTTTCTCTAATGCATATTGATCGTCGACCAACAAGCCCGAGACTAATTCGTGCAGTTTTGCACTTTGTTGATGATAAACCTCTCTAACAGAAGAAAATTTATTTCTTGCATTAACAATTAATTTTTCAAGGTTTTTCTTATTCTGACTTTGTGCCAGAATTGAAAATTCAATTTCGAGCGATTTACTTTCGAAAAAAATATGATCAACTGTTCCGTTATTGCTCTTTTTAATTTTATCAAGATAATAAGACACCATTTTCGCATTTCTGGACTGAAAACGATTTAGCAGGAGATAGTTTTTTAGCGCTTCATTATTCATAGATTCAGAAATCACCAAAAATTTTTCAATTTGCTTCTTTGCAAAGTCTTTGAATCGAGAATAATCTTTATCGCCTTTTTTTCCTTTTTCAAAGAACTTGTTCCTGATTTTTAACAAGCTCTCTACGTTAGCCGGCATACGTACCGTTTGATGGAGCATTTTATATCTTTTATCCTTTTTATTTCCCAATTCTAATAAAAAACTATGTTTTTCATTTTTTGAGAGTTGTTGTAATAAAAATAAAAGATGGTCTGTTTTCATGCCAAAATATAAGGAATATAAATAAAAAGGGAGCACATAAATGCGCTCCCTTAATCATTATTGAAAAAACTATTTTAATTTTCTTTTTCCAGCAAGACTAATAAATGAAGCAAATATGCAAATAGTGGCCCGCATAATGTGACACCAATTAAATCAGGAGTAAATACTGCTCCATAAATTGCAAAACAGATTATAAAGCCAAAAATTGCAATTGTAATTGTAATCTTCGCAGCAAGCAAGAACCACTTTTTACAGAAAGGAATAAATCTGGGTTGTTTGAACAAGTTAAATTTATAAGCTGATACTGTTTGGAATGCTGTGCTATTTACACTAACCATTACGGCTCCATAAGTCATTAAGAGGAGTGCTAAGAAAATTAAACCCCATTCAGATAATGTTGGAATATCAGCCGTTTCACCTTCAACGGTAACAGCTGATGTGTCGCTTTCTTCGAGCTGTGTACCAGAATTACAACCAATCGCACTGACTATTGCTTCATTTAAGAAGCCGGAATTCACAACATCTGAATTACAGATATATGTCCATGTTGCCCCTTGTGCAAGTACACCTCCATTATCGGTATAAGTCATATCACATAAATTCGACAATGGGTCGCTAACAGATACAAAACATAAATCTTCTGTTCCGGTATTGGTAACTGTTATTGTAAAACTTGCTGTACCTCCTAAAGCTACTTCCTGAGTATCATCACTATCATCTGCATCATTTTTGTCAATGGAAATCATTGGTGTATTCGCCGGAGGAATAATCGGATCTACAGTCGGATCTCCGGGTATGGCCGGATCAGCCGGATCGGTTGGTGTGGTCGGATCGGTCGGGTCGGTGGTCGGATCATTCGGATCATCAGAATTTACATCGGTGTGATTATCTGAACTAAATAATGCCTGATTATCGATCGTTCCGGTAGCTCCGTTGTTTATTGTTACCGAGAAGGTCACCGTTACTGTTTCAGCAGGACTAACATCCCCTACGCTACCCGTTAATGGATCGCCATCTGCAAAGGTACCTGAACTTCCATCTGAAGATGACCAGTTGCCTGTGCCGGCAACTAAGGTCGAACCTGCAGGAATTGCATCTGTGAATATAACATTGAAAGCATCGCCTGTTCCGCTATTCGTTAATGTAATAGTATAGTCTATTTGTTCTCCGCTATCCTGTTGTAAGATGCCATCGCCCGCCGCATCAGCAACCGATGTTTTATCCGTTGACAAAATAGGAAAGACAGGAACAACACTTGCATCATCACCGTCATCTTCGTCATTTGCATCCTGTGTATCATCCGGGTCGGCAAAACCTATGCCACCCATACCATCACTATCGGCAGGGTTGCCAGGCATTGAATCCAGATCGCCCTGATCTGATGCACTAACTGAAGCAATATTTACGTAATCACCGGTAGCTAATACATCCGCTTCAAAAGTTAATGTAGCCGAAGCTCCATTAGCAATACTTAAACCTGTCCAATCAATATTGGGTGCTGTATAGCTTCCCGTTCCACTTATATTCGTAATATTCGTATAACCCGAAGGAACAACATCCTGCACTGCAACACCAGTAGCGTCATCGGGACCGTTATTCGTAACGGTGATGGTAAAGGTTACTGTTCCACCAACATCAGGTGTAGCATTGTCTACTGTTTTAGTAAGAGATAAATCGGCTACATCAGGAGGGATAATCGGATCTACAGTCGGATCTCCGGGTATGGCCGGATCAGCCGGATCGGTTGGTGTGGTCGGATCGGTCGGGTCGGTGGTCGGATCATTCGGATCATCAGAATTTACATCGGTGTGATTATCTGAACTAAATAATGCCTGATTATCGATCGTTCCGGTAGCTCCGTTGTTTATTGTTACCGAGAAGGTCACCGTTACTGTTTCAGCAGGACTAACATCCCCTACGCTACCCGTTAATGGATCGCCATCTGCAAAGGTACCTGAACTTCCATCTGAAGATGACCAGTTGCCTGTGCCGGCAACTAAGGTCGAACCTGCAGGAATTGCATCTGTGAATATAACATTGAAAGCATCGCCTGTTCCGCTATTCGTTAATGTAATAGTATAGTCTATTTGTTCTCCGCTATCCTGTTGTAAGATGCCATCGCCCGCCGCATCAGCAACCGATGTTTTATCCGTTGACAAAATAGGAAAGACAGGAACAACACTTGCATCATCACCGTCATCTTCGTCATTTGCATCCTGTGTATCATCCGGGTCGGCAAAACCTATGCCACCCATACCATCACTATCGGCAGGGTTGCCAGGCATTGAATCCAGATCGCCCTGATCTGATGCACTAACTGAAGCAATATTTACGTAATCACCGGTAGCTAATACATCCGCTTCAAAAGTTAATGTAGCCGAAGCTCCATTAGCAATACTTAAACCTGTCCAATCAATATTGGGTGCTGTATAGCTTCCCGTTCCACTTATATTCGTAATATTCGTATAACCCGAAGGAACAACATCCTGCACTGCAACACCAGTAGCGTCATCGGGACCGTTATTCGTAACGGTGATGGTAAAGGTTACTGTTCCACCAACATCAGGTGTAGCATTGTCTACTGTTTTAGTAAGAGATAAATCGGCTTCTACAACACATCCAGGGTCTACTTCCGAGACTAAGGCATTCATACAATCAAGACAGCCCGTATTTGTAGAATTTCCATCAGCAGTAACTGTTACGTCTACCGTTTGTCCAGCTGTAAATGATTGACCAGTAATCGGTGTATTATAAGTATAGATACTTGTTCCAAAATTAGTTGTAAGTGTATAAGTTCCTGCGCTTGCTTCTTCCGGGTAACCACCAGTTATTGTAATATCAGCAAGGAAAGTACCATCCGGAACAGCCGGACAAGATGTTTGAACATCAACAACAATTGGATTTAAAACGGTAAAGGTAGCGGCTGTGCCGTCGACACCACAAGCACCTGAGGTTTGAATATCTGTTAAGGCTTGACCAATAAAAGGTATGGTGACTGATGGATCTGCAGTTAAGTAATGATAGCCAACAACTGTATAATCACCAGGAGTTAAACCCGGGCATGATATATTATCCTGAACTGCCACATCTGTAGCATCCGGTGTTCCATCATCCGGTGTAGAATCAGTTGCTGTTCCTTCACAAACAATGTTTCCGGCAGCATCTACAATTAAATATGCAAAAGTATAATCCTGAGGATCTGTACAGGTCGGTGCAGTAAAGTTTGAAATATCGATTTCTAGATCAGCGGCTCCTGTAGCTGAAGCGTTATCGGGACCTGTTGAACAGAAGAATATACAATTCAAAGCCAATTCAGATTCAGAGGCATCACAGCCAGGAGGTGGCAACATAAAACATCCTTCACATGCAGTGATACCAGGATCTGATAGAGAAGAGCTTCCTCCATTATCGGTATAAGTCGCATTTACATCATCGGGGCTATTTCCTGTAAAGGTGGTATTCGAAACGGTAAATCCTGCGCCGCTATCTAAAAATACTGCTCCTCCGGTTGTGCCGGGAGCAATAACAGAATTATTCAAAAACAAACAATCAGTACAATTTGATGTTGTACCCCCTTCAAGGTATAAAGCACCGCCTCTTTCTGAGGCATTTTCGACAAATATCGTATTACTTATATTAAGAGGACCGGTTGGACCGACAGTACCAAAGTTAATTGCACCGCCGTATCCTCCCAAGCCACCTACAGAGTTATTATAAAATGTACAATTTGAAATTGTTGAAGTAGGTCCATCAAAAATCCGAATTGCACCGCCACCGGCGTTTCCTACAGAGCCTTCAGAATCATTGCATGAAAACAAGGTTCCATCAACAGTAAAAATGGTGTTTTCTCCTTCAACATAAATTGCACCGCCATCGCCTGAGTTTGCATCACCATGATTATTTTCAAAAGAACATCCTGAAATATCAACAGTTAGTGCCATATCCTGATCATTCTCAATTGTTAATGCACCTCCAAAACCTTGACGTGCATTACATGAGAAAACGGTATTATTTATATCGACATCTAATGTCCAGTTACCGGAATTAGCGGTATGGTCAATTTCCATACCTCCCGTTGAAACTGTTTCTGAAACAGGAGGATTATTTGAAAACACACAATCATTTAAAACCACTGATGTATTACCATAACCATAAACAAAGTTATCGCCTACATCAATTCTTAAAGGTGTCGTTGTAGGGTTGTTATCAAAAATTACACTATTCAGTGTTACGTTTGTACTTGCATAAACGGCAATTGCTCCACCATCTGTTCCGTTCCAACCCGTAAGGGTAAGATCATTCACCGTCCAATTATCATGTTCTGCAATTAAGAGCCATCGTGATCCGGCTGATAGGTTCTCTAACAAAGCTCCATTACCGTTGATAGTAACATTATCATTCAGGTCTTCCTGAACCCAGTTTACATCACCGAATGCTGCATCCGTATTATAATAACATTCTCTAAATGAGATTGTAATTGGACCTGCGCAATCGGTGATTGCTTCCAAAACACTAGGTGTACCTGAATTCCAGTCTGTTAATGGATTATCAAACGATCCTAAAGGTTGGCTTGAGTCGTAGTTAGCAGAATTATCTGATATTCCGAACCAAACATTTCCATCGATAGCGAATTGAGCCGGACATTGAGCAAATATATTAACAGAGTAAAGGAGTATGATTAATAAGCAAAGTGATAATTGCTTATTCAATTGCGATAAGAAGTGCATAATTGGTTTTTTCAAGGTTGATTAACATTGAAAGATAAATTGATATAAGGTTTTTCCTTTATCAATTATTTAGATAAAATCACTATTTAAAACTTCTAAAATTTTGACAACGATATGTATATAGGTTTGTTTATCAGCCAGTTATGATTAAAAACATTTATGCTGATTTGTACTTTTTTAGCTGTGTTGCAGCCATTTATAAATGGGTAATACTTGCAAGATTTCTGTTTCTTCCAGCTTTCTTAATTCAGTTTCCAGGATGTTTATTTCATTCTTTTCACTAAAGCTGTTTTTATAGGCATTAGAAAGAAAATTCAAAATCAGTTGTTCTGCTTTTCCTACCCGGTTTTGTTTTTTAATGTATCGTTTTACATTTTTGGTTTGATTTGCTAAATACAAATAATCACCTTTTTGATAATGAAGAATTAAATCAAATATCCGGCAGTAAATAAGTGTTGACAAAGATGTATTTGTATCTTTTAAGTCAATTGCCTTTTTTACTAATTGATGCGCAGATATCATGTTATCTGCATAAAAAGAAGTTACAGCTAGGTTAAAATAAAAGCGTAATATTCTATATTGCCCTAAGCCTAAAAATTTATATTTTTCTATTCCATTTATTATTTCATTCTTTAAATTAAATCCCTTTTTAAATTCATCTGTTTTTAAATAAAACTGAAGCAATGCAGAATATTTTATTTCAAAAATCCTTCTCAACTGAAACTCATTAAGAAATGAAGCTTTTTCTGCAAAAACGTCTAATTGTTTTAAAACTGATAAAAACGATTTTTTATTAAGACTTTCTACATTTAGAATTAACAAATTGTTTAATGCGACTAAATACATTTCAGGAATATATTTATCATATTCATTTGATGGGTTTAAAATATTCGCATTTTTTTCTGCAAATTTTAAAGCTGTTTCCGTCTTACCGGAAATTGAGTGGTAAAACATCTTTAAATTAAAATAATATGCTTTAGCATTTCTTGACCACTTTATATTATCTCTCTTTAACAAATCATTTGAAAAAAACTTTTTATAAATTATTTTTTCACTTTGTGTTTTAGGTTTATCAAGACGTCTGTATATTTTATTCAACTCTTTGTGCAATTCTACAAATTGCCATTCTGTTTGAATGTGAAACTGTGCGGTTTTTAACTCTTCATTAAGGAATTTTATTTTTTCTTCGTAGCTTTTTATTGATAAAAAGTGTCTGGAAATTTCTTGTTCCTGTTTAATTAATGGAACTAGTTCAAAATAATTTTGTATTTCTAATGCTACCTCTTTTGCTTTAAGGAGATAATTAACCGAGTCTTTAAATAATCCCCTTTGAAATAGTATGAATGAATAATTACTGTATTGTTTTATTTTTCCGACAGGGTTATTTCCGAAGCTTATCTGACCTGATATTGATTCAAGAATTGCTTTGAATAATTTTGATTTTAAAACTGAGAGTCTGGTTTTAAATTTTTGTGTTGAATGCCATTGATTGAGTTGTTGGTTTGATAAGGATGTTTTTTTGTTTAATTCTTTAAATAAAAGTTGCAATGCATTTTCCCCTTTTTTATCGTAATTATTGAGATAAAACTGAACAGCTCTTTTCTCTCCTCTTGATAAGGTTTTAATTAGTCTGTATAGAGCATCATTTTGATTCATTTGCAACAACTATCTCTCTACAAGATAGTTTCTTTTCGATTAAAACAGGAACCATCTAAATCGTTGCTGATCCAATTAAAATAAGCCCGATAGCAGTGGAAACCCGTGAAAGCCGAATGCCTGAAGCACTGTTTTTTGACGGCTGACGGAGGAAGACTAAAAAAGCAGATGCTGAAGTGCCTGAGGTTTTTGCGCGTTGCAACGGATAGCGGGGAGGCAGCCGGATGCGAGCACCGGATTGTCCTTTCAAATCAACAAAATGATTAATCTATTTATAAGTGTACCTTTGCGGCATAAACGAATATTTTGAAAACATTTGAATCACTTGGACTGAGCGAGCCGGTCTTGAAAGTTTTAGCAGAGATTGGATTTGAGCAGCCTAGTGAAATTCAGGCTGAGGCAATTCCTGTATTACTTACTGAATTTATAGATTTTATTGGTCAGGCGCAAACCGGAACAGGTAAGACTGCTGCGTTTGGGCTTCCTTTGATTGAAAAGGTTGAGGTTGAATCAAGACATACTCAGGCGCTTGTACTTGCGCCTACGCGTGAGCTTTGCCAGCAAATTGCTGAGCAGTTGCAAACGTTTAGCAAATATGTAAAGGGTTTAAATGTGCTTCCTGTTTTTGGTGGTGCGAATATTGGTCAGCAAATTAAAGCGCTTAAAAAACCTACACAAATTATTGTTGCTACGCCGGGCCGTTTGATTGATTTAATTAAACGCAAAGCGCTTTATCTGGATGAATTGAGTTGTTTAATTCTTGATGAGGCGGATGAGATGTTGAATATGGGTTTTAAGGATGAGTTGGATGAAATTCTTTCTTATACTCCTGAAGATAAATTGGTCTGGTTATTTTCTGCGACTTTGCCTGCCGGCATTAAAAAAATCATTTCTAATTACATGGATGATCCTTTTGAGGTTCGTGTTAGTGCTAAAAATGAAATGAATAAAAATATTGAGCATCAGTTTGTTTCTGTGAAAAATGCGGATAAGATTGAGGCTTTAAGTCGGTTTCTGGATATTCATGAAGATATGCGTGCTTTAATTTTTTGCCGTACGCGTCGAGAAACTAAAAACCTGGCTGATATTTTAAAGGCACGTAATTATAAAACGGAAGCTTTACATGGTGACTTAAATCAAAATCAGCGAGACCATGTTATGAAGCGATTTAAGAACCATCAGTTAGAGGTTGTTATTGCTACTGATGTTGCTGCAAGAGGGATTGATGTAAATGATTTGAGTCATGTTTTTCATATGACTTTGCCGGATGATATGGCTTATTATACGCATCGTAGTGGTCGGACAGCGCGTGCCGGAAAGCATGGTGTTTCGATTGCTTTTGTTAACCGCAAAGAACAATTTAAAATTCGACAGCTTGAGAAAAAGCTAAAAATTAATTTTGAAAAAATTGCTGTGCCAGCTGTTGCTTTAATTGCTGAAAATAGAATGCAGCATTTTGGCGTGCGTTTGTTACAGCAAAAAACAAAAGGTTTTGTTTCTGATACATTGCTTGAGCAAATGAACATGCTGTTTGCGAATTTATCTAAGGAGGAGTTGATTGCCAAGGTGGTGTCGCGTGAACTGTCGAAATTAAATTTGAATGCGGATAAGGAAATAAAGGAAGACCTTTCGGAAGGAAAGGGTAAAAAAGATCGGAAATCGAAAGAGCGACGGAAGGATAAAAATGGAAAATCAAATCGATCTGAGCGATCTGATAGGTCTGATCGCAGGGATCGGTCTGAGCGTAAGGATCGACGGTCGAAAGATTCCAAGCCTCGAGACGGAAAGAAAAATTCAAAGAACAATCAATCGCCCCGATATTTTATCAATCTTGGCAAACGAGACAAACTTGATAAAAAAGATTTAGTGGATTTAATGTCTTCTCTGGCGGGTTTAAAGAAGAAGGATATTGGCAAAATTGACATTTTAAAATCGTATAGTTTCTTTGAAGTAGACCGGGATGCTGCCCATAAAATCAAAGCTTCTTTGAATAAAATAACATTGGATGATGGGCGAAAATTACGTGTAAATCGAGATAATTAGTGCCTTAACGGAACTATTTGCTTGACTTCCAAAGTTATGTATATGTGAATTTTGCGAAAAAAAATGATGTTTTAATACAATATTTTATTTAAAAACACCATCTTCGTATTACAAAAGCTACAAGTATTAACAATTTTATATTTCTTACCTATTAATTAATTACGAGTCGTTCGACTCACTCTATATTTTTTATTACCATAATTATTTTACAAAATGAAAAAAGGAACAGTTAAGTTCTTTAATGACTCAAAAGGATTTGGGTTCATTATTGATGAAGAATCAGGAAAAGAGTACTTTGTACACGTATCCGGTTTAATTGATGAAGTTCGTGAAGGCGACACCGTTGAATATGAATTAACGGAAGGTCGTAAAGGCATGAATGCAATCAACGTGAAAGTTGTACAGTAAACTCTGAACAATAAATCATTAAAAAAGCCTGTGGCATATGCCACAGGCTTTTTATTTTTCAATTGGAGTAAATTACAGGGTATTATATCAATTTGTACTAGTTAAATCTATAAAAACAGAACAAAATCCGGAAATAGTACCGAAACTTACCTGTTCAAAAATTCTCTTGTTTAAAATCTTTTCATCTCACTTCAACAATCTATCTCAGTAAGGTTACATTTCCTTTTTGTTCTCTTTTCTCTCCGTTAATAAAGTCATACACCACGACCCAAACAAAAACACCCGGGTTACAATCTTTCCCATGGAAAGTGCCATCCCATTTCGTTTCTGTATCTCTTGTCTCAAAGACTAATTCTCCCCAACGGTTATAAACTCTGAAGAGCATATTATTAACTGCTTCTGTTGCTAATGGATTAAAGCCATCATTCAAGCCATCGTCATCTGGTGTGAAGACATTTGGAACGTAAATATCCGGATACTCCACTTCTATAGTTACTGATGTTAATGCTGAGCAACCTGTTACATTATCTGTTGCGGTCACGGTATACGTTGTTGTATTTTCTGGTGCAGCAAAAGGATTCGGGCAATCACCACAGGTAAGTGTTTCACTATTTGTCCAGCTATAGGTAATATCTGAATTGACACTACTTGTTATAGTTTGGATGGATATAGTCTCACCTATTTGTATCACCTGATTGTCTATTGTCAACACACTCAGATCGGTTACCAATACTTCATCTTCT
>JAHDHT010000409.1 GCA_020631175.1 Chitinophagales bacterium | reverse complement strand
GGAAAGTGATTTTCCGAATTTTCATATTATCCTTATGTTTTACATTGCATAATTGTGCTTCAGCTAATATTATTGAACTTAATAACCATTTTGAACATGTCGAAATTGAAGTAGAAAATTTAAGTTTTGCAGAATTAAGTTCTTTTATTCACAGCGCTACCTCAAATCCAACTGCATTAGATGAACAGTTGAAAGGTTTACGATTTTCTCCTCTTGAAAATGAAAATATTGAAAACTTGACAGGAGGTAATAAAAACGTTTTTCTAAAATTTAAAATTAAGAATTCTTCAGACAAAGATTATTACTTTTTAGAAATAGGAAATGCACATATCGAAAGAATTATTGCATTTGTCCCTTCCGGGAATAATGAAATAGAAACAATAAGTGCCGGAGACGAATATCCTTTTCATTCAAGAAATATAAAACATCGAAACTTTATCTTTCCAATAAATATTGAAAGTGGAACCACAGCAGATGTTATTTTATTTTTTCCGGTTCAATTAAATGGACTCACTAAATACATTCCTGTTTTAAATGAACCCACTCCCCTGCCAATAACATTATGGAGCCCGGAAGCCTTAGCTACCCGCGATCAGTTTCATTATGTCTTTTTTGGTTTCTTTTTTGGGTTTAGTGTTTTCTTTTTAATTACTACCTCTCTTTTAAGATGGGAACGTGCTCCAAGAAGACAAATCAGTTTTTTACTTTTTATTGCAAACGGACTTTTATTAGCATTTGTTTTTTCAGGATTAGGCTATCAGTACTTTTGGTTCTGGAGTCCGTATATTCAACATATATCAAGGTTTACATTTAGCTTGTCATTCTTTTTATTCGCCATTTATTTTTACACCGGATTTTTTAGAATTCAGGATTACTTACCAGGCTTTTACAGGTTCATAAGAGTATTTTCTCTAATAATTATTTCCTTCATAATTGCAAGTTTAATTCTGCCCGTCTTGCCCCTTAAATATGCCCGAGTTTTAGTTGCTACTATTAATGTCGTTTTATTATTATCGGTTATTTTATTAATTGCAATGCGTTTACTAATTCAAGTGCGTGGTCGATTTATCGAATCGAGTGTAATGTTATTACCAATGTTATTATTATTCAGCGGATTTTTACTTGCTTTGATATATTCTATTTTCAACTTAGAGTTTGATTATCTCTATATTTTTATTTGGGCAGGTGCTTTGGCTTTACTCATAGCATTAGGTAGACTTTTGTTTGGCAGAATTACAACTTTATTTGAAGAAAATGCAGATAAAAGAGAGAAGCTTATTGTTTCGATGCAGAGCGGAATTGAAATGGAAAGAAATCGCATTCGAAGTGACATGCATGATGGACTTGGCACAACTATGACTTTAATTACTTTGCAATTAGGTGATATGATGTTGAAGAATAAAGATACTGAAATGAAAAAGCAGTTTGAACAGGTTCAACAATTAGTAAATAAGGCTAATGGAGATTTTAGTGATATTTTAAATGATATTATTCCTAGAACATTAACCGAAAAAGGAATTATCCCGGCTGTTAATGAAATGGTAGAAAGCATTAATAATGGCTTCAAAAATATTGATGTTGAGTTTTACTCAAATATAATGTTAGAATCAGAAAACACATCGATCATTTTAAATGTATTCCGAATTACTCAGGAACTACTAAATAATGCAATAAAACATGCAGACCCATCTGTAATTAGTTTGCAATATTTAAAAAAAGGAACCGCTTTATTTATTACTATCGACGATAATGGAAAGGGATTTAATATGCAAGAGGCTATTGAAAATAAATCTTCTCACGGATTAAAAAATTTACTAGCTCGGGTCGAAGCAATGGATGGAAAGTTAAGAGTTGATGCACATCCTAAACGAGGAACATTTATTGAATTGGAGATACCTTATTCTATTTTTGAATAGAATGTAGTGATTGAAACCCGGTCTACAAGGCTCATCTGTTTACATAAGTTTTAAATCAATTGTTTACCACGACATTTTCTGTCCTCCTTATTGAAAGAGGACCGTTTTGTTGAAGAGCTTGAAAAGCGAATGGTTACAAAACAGGTGGTTGTATACTATTCGAATATTCAACCTTCCCATTTTGTACCGAATCGCCTGCGGCTCTTCAACAAAATTAACCCTCCCTTAAATAAAGGAGGGAAAATAATTTAGTGGGCATAGAATATGCTCCTTGATAGGATGAATTAATGCTCAAAGATCAAAGCGCGATTGGTAAAGC
>JAHDHT010000408.1 GCA_020631175.1 Chitinophagales bacterium | reverse complement strand
CTCAGTCATATCATGATACTTTATGAACCCTAGACTTCTGTCTCATGGTGAGCTCGAGGAGGGATGTAGTGTTCCAAGAGCTGAAAGCGATTGGCTAAACACTACTGGGAGGTGTCAATGAGATTATAGATTTGAAATTGATATAATTCGACTAAATGAACATTATCGCCAGAACTAATTTGAGCTTGAGTTTAACATTTGAGTTTGAACTTGAAAAACACTCGCTTCTCGAAGGTGCAGCCGGTCTCGCGGATTGAAGTTCAAGAATCAAGCGCAAGTATCAAGTTCACGGTAAATCCAAATGTCAAATTCAGGACGTACAAATAAGTGCAGTCTCGACTCTCGCAGCCCGAAGGGCGATCTCGCTTCTCGCAGGCGCAGCCGGTCACGACTCTCGCGTCAAAAATCAATGATAAGCTCCAGAAATAAAAACCACTTAACTTAAGTTTACACTTATTCTTACACTTAAAACCACGCGATAGGGATTGCAACGGAAATACTTTTGACCACAAAGCTTAGTGCTGTTTATTGGATTGAAGCGACCGGCGGAAGCTGCAATACAATTTAGCAGCACTTGGGTTTGAGGCAAAAGATTGCAGTGTAAAGCCCGCCCGATCGCCCTAAAAAACCATATGTAGCAGGTGAAGATGTAGAATTGAGATTTTCTATTGATCGTTCTATTTTAGTAGCACTGTACTTTGTAGCTCAGATTTTTTACGGGTATGTGAGCACGATATAGATAATTGTAAATCATCAATTCTGTGCTACTTAATACAAAGTACTGCGCTACAAAAAAGCCTTGCTTTTCGACGGAGTAGCTGGTCTTGTCTCATGCATCTAAAATGAGTTTGATAGTTGAACTTGCACTTTAAAAACTATTTCCCCAAAAAAGCACCCGAAAAAGAAAATGGCAAAATCGTTTTAATAGAGTCGATTTTTACCACCTCGTCTGAAGGGCCGATAATAAACAAGGTAATTGGCTGTTGAAATTTCTCCTCGTACTCGAGAATCACCTGCCTGCAGGAACCGCATGGAAAAACGGGTTCGCTTAAATCTTTGCCTTCGAAATCAATCGTTAATGCCAGGGCTTCAATTTCTTCTTTCGGATAATTCGAAGAGGCATTGAAAAGGGCAACCCGTTCGGCACATAAGCCTGCAGGATAAGCTGCATTTTCCTGATTATTCCCTTTTATGATCAGTTGATTTTTAAGCAAAACGGCTGCCCCGACCTGAAAATTTGAATAGGGCGCATAAGCTGAAAGACAAGCATCTTTAGCGGATTGCAGCAATTTTTGCTCTGTTTCGTTGAAGGCTGACCAGTCATCATGCACTTCAAGTTGACCGGTAAAATCAATAAGTTTCGTACTCAATTGGTATTAAATTAGGTTTTTAAAGATAAAAAAACCTATAATTCCACAAATTACCAGCTTGGAAACGATGCTCACCATGAATCCGACAAAGGCACCAACGCCTGCCATAATCGCTTCATTGGTCTCTTTATTCGCCAGCATTTCACCTGCAATTGCGCCGATTAATGGTCCCAGAATAATCCCAAAAGGAGGAAAGAAAAAGACGCCGACTAAGAGTCCTGCAATCGCTCCCATTACACCGTATTTAGAACCACCGAACTTCTTAGTGCCTAGCAAGGGCAAAAGATAATCGACCAGTAGAGAAATGAGGGTTAATACACCGGTGAACAGTAAAACAGACCAATGAATCTCGCTGGTTGCCGGCGAAAAATGCACGCAAAGTAAGCCCACAAAACTAATCGGTGGACCAGGCAAACCGGGTAAAACCGCTCCTGCGACACCGACCAGTGCCAAGATCACTCCAATAACTAAAAGTGCTACTTCCATATGTTTTTAGACGAACTCTAAAAGTCTTCTACGACTTTTTTATAGAGCTCTTTATAGACAGAACAAGATTCATCCTTATATAGGTTCCCGTCTGACTTGGTATAGATGAAACAATCTGCTTCATTACGCACCGTACCAATACCGTCTTTTGCCTTGTATTCGTGGCGAATAAGGTATTTTTCAGCCATTCCGCTCTCGTCATTTCTGGGGATAATTTCCCAGTCGATCGCTTTATAAGAACGCGGATTGTCGATTCTTGCTTTAAGATATTTTACGACTTCATTCTGTATCATTTTCTTGTCTTTCGAAAAAGCTCTGTCCGGAGAACTTCCGCAGGCGATACAAAATAGGAGGGCGCTAAATACGAAGAGGTATAAACTTGTTTTCATTATATG
>JAHDHT010000096.1:11047-14244 GCA_020631175.1 Chitinophagales bacterium | reverse complement strand
GTTTGCAGTTTTCGGTTCGCTGATTTTTCTGATATGAAATTGATTTTTCACCTATGAAAATGGTTCTTTTGGAGACATCTGGCAATTTATTACTGAGTAGTTTTATAAAAAAAGCGGATGAAATTTCATCCGCTTTTTACTTATTAATTACTAAAAGTCTTTTTATTCTTACGTCTCTTCTTTGCCCGCTTTTTCTTTGCCTTCAAATTTTGTTTTAATTCTTTCTTCGTCAGAATATCCTGCGTAAATACACTTTCATCTGCAGCAGAAGGATCTCCCAAATAAGTCCACTGAATCGCTTTGGCATATTTATCAAAAGCTTCATTGATATCGTCAATATTCAATGCGTTCACATCATCCAAAAAAGTTGTACTACTTTTCCATCCGGCTTCAGAAATTTCTGCTAATGCTAATGTAGTTGCTTGTGAAGCGGAAGTTTCCTGTTGCATAAAATGACGGGTTAAATATCCTGCCTTTTTATCCTTCAATTCTTTTTCACTAAATCCAACCAGCTTTAACTTTTTAATTTCATCGAACATTACTTGAACAGCTTCATTCGGTTTGTCAGTACTTACATACCATATGGTATACGGTTGACCAACTACCGAACTCGGCATATATGCACCGGGCGCATAACTTAAATTTCGCTTTGTTCTGATTTCTTTAAACATTCGATCATAAACAATACTCATCGCAACACGCATCGCAGCATAATCTTTATCATTAGGAGAAGGAGCATTCATCATTCCTCTCACATAATTTGTGGCAATATCCCGTTCCGTAGCATTATAAGTAGAATTGGTAATGTCTATGGGGCCGTATTCAAATGTCTTTGCTCTTCCGGCCGGTAATTTTGCCAAACTTTCTTTCACCTTTTTTTCAATATCAGCTTTGCTAACATCCCCAACAATAACTAAAAAGCTATTGGCTTTATTCAGAACACTGCTCATATGTCTTTTTACCTGATTTAATTTCATTGAAGATAAACTGGCTTCCGTACCCTGAGGGATTTTTGCATAGGGTAGACCTTCAAAGGTATTCGACATAGCTTCATTTCGAAGTTTCGTATCCGGATCAGCATCTCCTTGCTGGGCTGCGGTTACCATTTGATTTTTAACTATCTCAAATTCTTTTTCAGGATATGCCGGCGAAACAATGGCATCAGCAAATAAATTCCAGCTTTCATCCCAGCTTCTTTTTAAACAGTTTAGTTCATACTTGGTATAGTCATAACTTGAATCGCCGCTAATACTACTACCCATTTTTTCAAGCTGCATATTAAAATCATCCTTAGGATAATTTTCAGTTCCACCCGTAACTGCCAACTCTACTCCAAAACGTTCTATTCCTTCCGCGGCTTTGTCATAATTAGCTGTACCACCACGAATAACAAAAGCAGCATTAACCACTTTTTTACTTACTTTTTTATGGATTACTTTTAATCCATCAATATTATATTCCTGAATTTCATCTTGTGCATTTATTGTAAATGAACAAAGCAGGCAACTAAAAATAATTATAAATGTCTTCATCGTTTTAATTGTTTTTAAATTGTTCATCAATATTTAATGCTTTTCTGATTTCCTTATTTACCAATACTCCTGTAACTGAATATTGATCCTTAATGTATGTTCGAACATACTCTTTAATATCATCACGTGTAACACTCTGCATACCCTCCCCATAGCGGGTGTACGTTTCAATGTCTTTTAAACACCACCACCAGCTTACACTTTTCACGTAATCTGATGTGCTTTCCTGAGCATATTCGTCATCAATAATTAATAAATCTTTCGCTGTTTGTAATTGTTCATCTGTAAAGTAATCATCCGAATCCCACATTTGAATATGTTCTTCCAACTTCTTCATTGCTTCATCAATTCGGGTTGGATCGGGAACAAGAGTAACAGAGATCGGTCCTTTTTTTCGATTCGTGTAATATCCTACATCAGCAAATCGTGTTAATCCACTTTCCACCATATCCTTATAAAACTTAGATGTTTTTTGTCCGAGAATGAATGAAAAAACATCAGCAGCATATGTTGATTTTAAATCATCTCCGGTACCCGGACCGATATAGCTTTGTATAATAAATGGAAATTGAGCAACTTCATTTTCTACAACAACATTAGTAGATTTTTCCAGCGTATTAAAATCAGGAATCGGATATTTTTCATGCGGATTAAAACCGCTATGTTCCCAATCACCAAAAATTGATTTTACCAGTCTAAGCGCTTCTGCTCCTTTAATATCACCGGCAATTGAAATCAAAGTATTATTGGGATGATAATATTTACCTTGAATTTCTCTCATTTTAGCCGGAGTAGCGGTTAAAATAATATCATGATCTCCAATGGTATTTTTACGGCTATATAAATCTCCATATAATTCCTGTTGAACCGCTCTGTACAATAAGAATTGTGGATTCGATTCTGAACGTTCAAATTCAGCATCCACAACAGGGTTTTCCCGTTTCATTTCTTCAGGATCAAACAATGGATAACGAATAGCTGAATTCATGAACTCCAATCCTTCCTTTACTTTATCACTGGTAAGGGTAATGAAGTAATTCACTTTATCTGTAGATGTTGTACCATTAAACTGAATACCTAACTCACTTACCCTTTCCATATATTGCTCCTGGGAAGGATAATCTTTATTGGCTTTAAAGAACATATGTTCATACAAGTGAGATAATCCATCATATTCAGGATCTTCAGTATAAGCACCATTACGAACAGCCAATTCAATAGTGATAATTGGAACAGAATTATCTTCAATAACTAACACTTCCAATCCATTTTCTAATGTGTTTAAATGGAAGTTGTCGGGAAGATTTTGTGCGATTACTCCCGAACAAAAAAGCAGGAGTATGCTCAACATAAATAAGTGATTTTTCATATAGAAATGTTTTCCTAAAAATATAGATTTTAATCCAATGTACGGGCGAATTATTAGGGCTGAAAGTAAAAAGGCTGACTCAATTAAGAGCCAGCCTTTCCATTTTAATATTTTTTAACGCTTAGAAACAGCTTATCTACTGATAATCATTCTGTTCGGCGCTGCAGTTTCATCGTTTCCTACAGTGTATATATACACACCTTCATCTAATTCTGCACCATTAAAGTCAATGATATTCTGACCATAGTTAGTACCATAAACCTGCATGTGTACCAATGTACCAAGCATGTTGTAAA
>JAHDHT010000096.1:0-10947 GCA_020631175.1 Chitinophagales bacterium | reverse complement strand
CCTAAAACTGAATCAATAGCTGCGTCAATTGTAGCGAAACCGAATACTTGCTGAACACAAGCTAAGATTTCATCTAAGTTCTCACCACCTGTTAAACAAGGCGCTAATGTTTGGATAGTAGTATTTGCAGTAATAACATCTAACTCAGACTGATTGTATGAGAAAGAAGTAAAACAATAAGTTGTTGCCGGTAAATTATGGAAATCGTAGATACCGTCATCAGTAGATCCCATGATATTACCAAACCATGCGCTTGAAACAGTGTCAGGCACCTGAGTTACCACAAAAGTATGGTTTTCTGTTCCTGAAGGCTCAGTAGTCCAGTCTGTAACTTCAAGATCCGGAGCATTATCATTAGTGTTACAATAATCGGTTACCGAAGGGGCAACAGGCACTCCTGCGTCTGCAGCACATTGAGCGCTCGCTGTATTGCCTAAAGCAATTAGGATTACCAAAGTAAATAAGTTGAGTAAAATCTTTTGCATAAAAATAATTTATAATGTGATTAATATAGTGTCTTTTTAACTAAACAAAAATAACATTTTACAGCAAAATTTATAGGATAAAACGCACTATCTAAAGGCTTAATGGTTGATTTTGTGTACAGTTAATTCCCCTTTCTACAAAATGAGATTAATTTGACAATTTGCAGGCATCAAAACCTGCAAATTCGGCATCTTTCATATAAGCGGAGGTTTCAATGTGTTGAAAATCAATAATTTAACGAGGTCAAACTTCCTTAAATTGCTCCTTTTTGGATTACATTTTTATTTAATTAGATTTACTTCTGCAAAATCAAAGAATCATTATGAACAGGAATAAAGTCACATTATTACTATCCTTTTTCATTTGTTGCTGGGGGATTTTACAAGCGCAAAATGGGAAAATCTTAGGGGTAGTTACCGATGCCGATTCAGGTGAAACACTTCCATTCGTGAATATTTCAGTAAATGTAGGCGAAGACTTAAAAGGAGCCCAAACTGACTTTGACGGTAATTATGAAATAGAATTACCCGAAGGCACGCATGAAATCAAGTTTAGTTTTATCGGTTATCAGACTCAAAAAATTACACAAGCACTTGAAGCAGGTCAAACCATAACCCTGAACGTTGAAATGGGAACCGAATCTCAAATAATGGAAACGGTTGTTGTAACAGGTAATAAGTTTGAGAAGAAACTTTCTGAAGTAACGGTCTCTATGGAGGTTTTAAAACCTGCTGCTCTTGCCAATGCAAACGATACTGAAATAAGTCAGTCTATTGAAAGAGTTCCCGGTGTCGACGTTGTAGACGGTCAGGCTAACATACGAGGTGGTAGTGGCTACAGTTATGGTGCCGGTTCACGTGTAATGTTATTGATGGATGGATTACCTGTACTAACATCTGATTCCGGTTTCCCAAATTGGGATTTCCTTCCGGTTGAAAATGTTAGTCAGATTGAAATTATTAAAGGAGCTGCTTCTGCACTTTACGGTTCATCGGCAATGAATGGTATCATTAATTTAAGAACAGCATATCCAACATCTGAACCGGTTACAAAAGTGGCTGCATTTACCGGAGTCTGGCAAAATCCATCCAATAATGATGTATCTGTTTTAGGGGAGGATGGAAATCCTATTCAGGTATTTAATGTGGATAGTATGCTGGTTGATTCAACGATTACAAAATCTCCGTTCGTCGGTGATTACCCGTTTGAAACAGGTTTTTCTATTGCACACAGACAAAAATTTGATCGGCTTGATTTTGTTGCGGGAAGTTTTCTATATGCAAGAAACAGCTGGAGATCAGGTCAATATAACAGACGCGCCAGATTTAATGCAAATCTCAGATACAGACCTGAAAATATTAAAGGTTTATCATTTGGTGTGAATACAAATTTCATGTTAAACACCAGTGCTTCTTATTTAATTTGGGATTATCAACCAGATCCAACTGCGGATAGTTATAGCCCTGTTGGTCAATACTTACTTTGGAGAGCGCTTCCAAGAATTAATAATACCGGTTTAAAAATTACAATCGATCCATTTGTAGAATGGTATAATGAGGAAGGATGGAAATTCAAATATTTAGGAAGGTATTTTAAAAATAATAATCAGACAGATACCAATCAAAGCACAAATTCTGATTTCATTTACAATGAAATTCAAGGTCAAAAAAGATTTAGTGATGCTGGTTTAGTGATTAGTGCCGGAGTAGTAAACGGTTACACTATCAGTAATTCAGAATTATTTGCTGCAGGAGAAAATAAAACGGCTAATAATATTGCAGTTTATACCCAAATAGATAAAGAATTTGGTGAAACTTTAAACATATCATTGGGTGCTCGTTATGAAATAAACAAACTCGACACTTTTGATGTAGAAGCAAAACCTGTTGTACGTGCAGGAATCAATTATCAATTAGGAGAATATACTTTCTTAAGAGGTTCTTTCGGACAAGCATATCGTTTCCCAACTATTGCAGAGGCATTTGTAAGAACAGACTTAGGTGCAGTTAATGTTTCCGGTATTCCTTTCGAAATCGGTATTTTCCCTAATCCTAATTTAAGATCGGAAACAGGATGGTCTGCTGAATTAGGAGTTAAACAAGGATTTAAAATTTCTGATTGGAGTGGCTTTGTTGATTTAACAGGTTTCATTAACCGTTATCAGGATATGATGGAATTCACATTTGGTGTTAATGAAGGATTATTACCATTGGTACAAACCGGTATACCGCCAATTGTTGAACCTATTTGGCCTGAATTAGATACTGTCGTAATTTCTGTTCCGGATGGAGGAGCAGTTGGATTCCAATCTATTAATATTGGAAATACTCAAATTCTAGGTGCCGACATTTCTGTTGCGGGTCAAGGTAAATTTGGAAAATTTCCTGCAAGAGCATTATTAGGCTATACTTATATTATTCCGACATTCCGCGAATTCGATGAAGTTGAACAAGTTTTATCTTCTTCTGATCGTAATATTTTAAAATATCGCTTTCAACATACATTTAAGTTAGATATGGAAGTTGAATTTGGTAAAGTTGCCTTTGGACAATCCATGCGATATTATTCTTTCATGGAAGCAATAGATGAAGCTTTTAACAGATTTTTACCGGGTGTACAGGCATTTAGAGATGAACACGATTCAGGTACTTTTATTTGGGATGCCCGTATGAGATATATTTTTAATGATCAATCTGATGTAGCTTTTATTGTAAAAAATTTACTGAATACAGAATATGCACTTCGACCTGCCTTAATTGATGCACCTAGAAGTTTTACTGTACGGTATAATCATAACTTTTAAAAAATAAAATGATAATTTTAGAAAGGATGCTGTTTTAAAAAATCAGCATCTTTTTTTTGTGATGGATTTCGGATATGTAAGCAGATATTTAAATTATTTACTTTTTGCCAAAAGTAGATATTATATGCATTCGCCTTTTGTATATAAGTTTATTAATGAGATTAAGAATGATCAGCGTTCTTTTTATGCTTTTAATCAAATTGAAGATTTAAAAAGAAAATTGGAAAAAGATGAAAGAATTATAGAAGTGCTCGATCTTGGTGCAGGTTCAAAAAAAATGTCGAATAAACGCAAAGTAAAAGACATTGCGAAAAACGCAGGGATAACACATAAAAAAGGCGCATTGATGTTTCGTTTGATAAATCAATACAAAGCAACAAATATAATTGAGATCGGTACTTCTTTGGGATTGGGAACTGCCTATTTAGCGGCTGCTAATCCCGAAGCAACCATAACCACCTTTGAAGGTTGTCCCGAAACACTTTCGATTGCAAAAGAGAATTTATCCGGCCTTGGATTTGAAAACATTCAGTTTATTGAAGGAAACTTTAATGATACATTAAAACCTTTTGTACAAAAGCAGGACAAAGTAGATTTCATCTTTTTTGATGGAAATCATACAGAAAAAGGAACACTGGATTATTTTGAAATTTGCTTAGAAAAAGTACACGAACAAAGTGTTTTCGTTTTTGATGATATCAATTGGTCAGATGGAATGATCAGCGCCTGGAAAAAAATTGAGAAACATCCTAAAGTTACTGTTGGTATGAATTTGTTTAAAGTTGGTTTGACCTTTTTTCATACAGGCCAGGCAAAACAAAACTTCATGATTTATTTTTAATTTTTCTTAAAATTTGAAAAACAGTAGTTTAAAATCAATAATTCTTTTATTATTGTATTCGTGAGTGAAAACAAAACATATCCATTAAATAACAAATTCGCAACAAATTGTTGTTGTTGCTGCTGTTGTTGTTGTACTAGTTCCTTAGTGCTGGATAGGTTTATGTGATTAATTTAAAATTTTTTAAAGAATATATAAACGCCTTTTCAGCAATGAAAAGGCGTTTTTTTATGTAATAGTTTTTTTCATTTAGTTTGGTTTAAACCTCAAAAGAGGTTCAAAGCATAAGGGTAATACTTCATTATCCTTATGCTTTTAAAAGTAAAAGTATGAGTCTACATGTAGCAAACAATACAAATAAAATTATCCTTCCATATGATCTTTATGAGGAATTACTTGAAAAAGTTTCAATAGGTTTTTTTGAAAAGCATATTGGAATTGCCACAGGTGAAATGAAGGAAAACAAGAAATTTGTCACTTCAATTTATTGGTTTCCTAAAAAAGATTTTGATGTTAGGTTGAAAGGGATTCGAAAGGCAAAATTGCTTGGATGTATAACAAATGAAAAGTCAAATGGAAATTTACTTTATAAAGACATTTCAATTATTTATTTGAATATAATTCATAATTTCCTCATTAATATTTCGGCTTTTTGTATCCACTCTTTTCTTAAAGAAAAAAGGACTGATGAGTTTATCCAAATAGTTGAAAAAGATGCAGAAATACTCAATAACAAAACTTTAAATTACTTTTGATTGTATTATTGAATTCAAAGATGATTGAATGAATAAAAAGCGGTATCACAGACATATAGTAATGCCTGAGTTCGGGATTGAAGCACAGGAAAAATTAAATCAATCTAAAGTACTAGTAATTGGTGCAGGCGGATTAGGCTCTCCTGTTTTACAATACCTTACAGCAGCAGGAGTAGGAACAATTGGAATTATTGATGGTGATAAAGTAAGCTTAAGCAATCTTCAAAGGCAAGTACTTTTCAATGAGGAGGATATCGGAAAGTTAAAAGTAGATGTCGCTGTTCAGAAATTACAACAAAGCAATAGTGAAGTAAATTTTATATCGTACCCTTTTTATTTAGACAATGAAAATGCAAGGCCAATAATTAAGGAATACAATCTAATTATTGACGGTACCGATTCTTTCGAAAGTAAATACTTAATTAATGATGCTTGTGTATTAGAAAATAAAGCTTTTGTATATGCATCTGTTTTAAAGTTCGAAGCTCAAATAAGTACGTTCAATTATAGAAAAACGGATGGAGTTGCAGGACCTAATTATAGAGATTTATATCCGGAGCCTCCGGCTTCGGGTACGGTTCAAAATTGTGCTACTGCAGGCGTACTAGGGGCATTAGTTGGTTACATTGGTTCTTTACAGGCACTGGAGGCAATTAAAATATTGGCTGAAATAGGGGATAATCTTAGCGGTAAGTTATTATTGATCGATGCATTCAATAATTCAACTTTAAAGTTGACTGTAAAAAAAGATCCTTCCAATCCTTTAACAGGAGATAATCCAAGTCAATTTGATTTAGTAGATTATCAAAAATTTTGTACTTCCAATGAAGACCTTAAACAGCTAAGAGAAATATCTGTAAGTGAATTGAAATCAATGTTCGATGAAGAGCAACAATTTAAATTAATAGATGTAAGAGAACCATTCGAATTTGATATAGTACATCTTGATGCAGAGCTAATACCAATGGCTGAAGTAGAGTTAAAAAAGGCTGCATTTATCAGTGATACTAAGGTAATAGTGTATTGTCGAAGTGGGTATAGGTCTGCTAAGGCGATAGAATATTTGCAGGAAAAGTACGGTTATAAAAATCTTTACAATCTTAAAGGAGGAATTATTGCATATGCAAAGGAAATCGATCCTGATCTTGCGACATATTAATATTATCATTTTAAAGTAAATTCAATTACTTTTAATCAAATTATAAACTGATGGAGATTACCCGCAATTTTGATCTTACAAGTTTAGATAAAGCATCAAAACAAAATCTATTTTTAGAGCAGTATCGTCTTTTACTTGAAGGTGAAAACGACCTGATTGCAAATATGTCGAATACAGCAGCTTTCCTTAAAGAGTTTTTTGACTATTTCTGGGTTGGATTTTATCTCAATAAAAATGAAGAATTAGTGCTTGGTCCCTTTCAAGGCCCGACCGCATGTACCAGAATTGCATTTGAGAGAGGAGTATGTGGAGCTTGTGCAAGAACGCAAAAGACGATAATTGTACCTGATGTGGATCAGTTTCCGGGTCATATTTCTTGCAATAGTGCAAGTAAATCAGAGATTGTTGTACCCGTAATGAAGCAAAACAAACTTATTGCCGTATTAGATATCGACGAACCTCATTATGATGCTTTTGATTCAAAAGATCAGGTGTTTTTAGAAGAGGTGGTACAGTTATTGACTAACACTATAATATAGACTGAGGCTATGCTGCCAAACTTCGAGCTGAATCCAAAACACGACTGGTCGGCTTCATTGATAAAAATGGGGGCTGACGATTACCTCTCTGCTTTAGAGCTGGTAAAAGCAATTCCCTATGGCAGAAATTCTTCCAAAAATGACCTGAGTTTAATACTAACTGAAAACAAAGGTACATGTAGCACGAAACATGCATTCCTTGTTCAGTTGGCTCAGGAATATGGCATTGCCGATGTTCATCTTGCGCTTGGTTTCTATAAAATGAATGGTGAAAATACACCACATATTGGAGGTATTTTGGATGGATATGACCTCCCATATATACCGGAAGCACACAATTATATTCTATATCACGATCAACGATATGACTTTACATCATCTGAAACAGAATTCAATATTCCTCTAGATGATATGATGTCTGAAATGACAATCCTTCCAAATCAAATTTGTGATTTTAAACAACACTTTCATCGATTTTACCTAATCAATTGGTTAAGAGAACAGGGATTTGGTTTACGGTTCACTATCGATGAAATCTGGGAAATACGTGAGCTGTGTATTCAGCAAATCGGACTAATGGCTGCTTAATTTTCTGAAGTGAAAATAGCCTTCAATTCCGGAGCATCTTCCGGTTTTAATTTACCGGCAAGTACTAAACGAAGTTGTCTTCTTCTTAGAGCACTTTCATATTGATGCTTTTCTTCAATTGTTTGCGGCAATAAAGGAGCAACTTTTATCGGTTTACGTTCTTTATCTAAAGCAACAAAAGTATAATACGCTTCATTTGCTTTAATCTTTGTTCCTTCCGTCATATCTTCCGTCCATACCTCAATAAAGGTTTCCATTGACGTATTAAAAGCCCGTGTAACTTTGGCCTGAAGCGTAACCACATTTCCTAATTTAATAGGGTTTTCAAATGAAACATTATCTACAGAAGCAGTAACAACGGTGCGGTTAGAATGTTTTTGCGCAGCTATCGCTGCTGCAATATCCATCCAATGCAGAAGTTTGCCTCCTCTGAGATTAAACAATACATTCGTATCATTTGGCAATACTAACTCTGTCATGATTGTTAGCGATTCTATTGCAGTCTTTTCCGTCATAGTCTGCAAAGATAATCCTATATGGAATCATTTCGCTCAAAAAAATGTCTTATTTTTGTGTACACGCACCCGTAGTTCAACTGGATAGAATATCAGATTTCGGCTCTGAGGGTTGAGGGTTCGAATCCTTCCGGGTGTACTTGATAGCGCCATAAACATTAGCTTGTTTATGGCGTTTTTTTATTGACATAAGATATTAAATATGCTAACTTAAAACAAAGCACCTATTTATGACACTTAAGTTAAAAGATCAATTCTCTTATTTGCTACCAGGATACGTCCTGATTTTTGGAATTAATGGTAATATAAAATTTGCAAATCAGCAATTTGAGACGGAATTTGAGGGTATAAATAATATATATAACGCTCATGATAAGGGATTTAAAGATAATTTAAACTACTCAGTTCAAGAATTAATAAATTCTAAGAGTAATAATGGAAATATTGTTACCTATCTAAAACATAAAACAAAAGATTCCGGTATTTGGATAAAATGGAACTTAAAATTTGATCGAAACTCGAAATCAGTATTTGCCAACGGACAAGATTTCAGTGAAGATTATAATTTTCAAGAAATAATGAAAGATGCGCAAAGTGCAGCGGAGATTGGAATTTGGGAATATGATATTGAGAAGAATAAAACGATTTGGAGTGAGGTTGTTTACGACATTCATGAGATTGAAGACAGATCACAATTTAACTTAGAAGATGCCGTTGATTTCTATCATCCCGACTCTAAAGATTTAATCGAAAATGCCGTTCAGGAGGCAATAATCCATAATAAACCGTGGGATTTGATTTGTCAATTGAATACGGCAAAAGGAAATACAATATGGGTGAGAGCAAGAGGTCGAAAGAAAATTAATGATGGAAAAACTGAACGATTAATAGGGACATTTCAAAAAATTGACGCCAATAAAAGATTGGAACTATCACTGCAAAAAGCAGAAGAAAATCTTGCTCAAATTATCAAATATACCCCAGCTGCTGTTGCTATGTTTGATTTAAATATGTGTTACATTGCTCATAGTGATCGATGGTTAGAAGATTACAAATTAAAAGACCAGCATTTAATCGGTAGATCACATTACGAAATATTTCCTGATGTACTTGATCGATGGAAGGAAGATCATAAAAGAGTAATGAATGGAGAAACTCTGATAAATAGAGAAGATGAATGGAAAAGAAAGGACGGTTCTACTGTATATATTAATTGGGAGTTAAGGCCTTGGAAAGATTCAAATGGAGAAATAGGAGGTTTAATCATGTATACACAGGTTATTACCGATCAAGTGAAAAATAGAAAACATCTTGAATCATTAATTGATGAGCTAAATCGTTCCAATAGTGATCTTGAACAGTTCGCTTACGTGGCTTCACATGATATGAAAGAACCGGTTAGAATGATCAATAGTTTTTCTGATTTACTTAGATTAAAATACGCTGATCAATTGGATGAAAAAGGTAAAACCTATTTATCTAAGATCAAAAACTCTTCGGAACGTATGACAAAAATGATAAGTAGTCTTTTAGATTATGCGAGAATAGGACAAAACTCTGAACGACAAACAACATTTTTATTTAGTAAATCACTTAATAATGTTTTAGAAGATCAATCTAAATTTTTGTCTGAAAGAAATGCTAAGGTTAGTTTGAATTCTTCAGATCATGAAATATACTATAATCCAAATTTTTTAAGAATAATTTTAACCAATCTCATAATAAATGGTGTTAAGTATAACAAAAATGTAAATCCTGAAATCAGTATTGATCTTGAAAAGCAAGAGAACGATCTTATAGTAAAAGTTAGGGATAATGGGATTGGTATTGAAAAGGGAAATGAAGCTAAAGTTTTCGGAATTTTTCAACGTCTTCAAAATTCAAGCGATTATGCAGGAACCGGTATAGGGCTTGCTTTGGTGAAGAAAATTATTGAATCAGGTGGAGGAAATATTACTTACGAATCTGATGGAAAAAACGGAACTATTTTTATCTTTAAACTCAGGTCCGTAAAAAAAGAATAGATACTTTATGAGAATTCTTCATGTAGAAGACAACCCGGGAGATTCAATGTTGATTAAAGAAGCATTTTCAGAGATTAACAATGAATGTGAGATCCTACAGGCTAGGAATGGCAAAGAGGCTTTGAACATGATTCAAGCTAAAGAAGTTGAACCGAATTTAATACTACTCGACATCAATATGCCAGTAATGAACGGTAAGGAGTTTTTAAAAATCTTGAAATACCAAGATGATTTGTTACATATACCCGTTGTGGTTTTAAGTAGTTCAAGAGCCCAAACCGATGTCAATGAATGTTATAGAAATCATGCAAACTCGTATATAAATAAGGGAGATTCATTTGATGACTATATTCAAAATGCCAATGCAATTCTTGAGTATTGGAATTCAAAAAATGTTGGCCCATCAATTCATTAAACTTAATGTCATTTTAAAATTATTATCTTTGACTTAAGGTCATATGCATAATTTTAAAATTTATTTTTCGCTGATTTTAATCGCGGTCTTATTCGGATGTTCTGAAAGCCGGATTGCTAATAGAACGCCTGATGATAGAGGATATCTTGTAAAAGTAGGGGATAAAGCGCCTAATTTCAAGATGGAGTTTACGGATGGATCAAGTGCGAAACTTTCTGATTATCGGGGACAAACAGTTATGCTCCAATTTACAGCAAGTTGGTGTGGTGTCTGCATTAAAGAAATGCCGCATATCGAAAAAGAAATTTGGCAGGAATGGAAGGATGATGGACTGATCGTAATAGGGGTTGATCGCGATGAGCCTCTTGAAAAAGCTGAACTATTAATCGAAAAAACGAATGTCAGTTACCCAATCGCTTTAGACCCAGGTGCTGAAATTTATCACAAGTTTGCTGGTCAAAAAACCGGTGTTACCCGCAATGTAATTATTGATAAAAACGGTAAAATCATTTTCTTAACCCGATTGTTTGATCCGGAAGAATTTGAAGAAATGAAAAAGAAGATTGCCGACAGTTTATAACAGGGTATGATAAAAACACTCAAACTTCTTGTAGGAATATTGTTTTTTAGTATTTCCTTCAGTAACTATGCGCAAAATCAGAAAATTGTTCTATTCGAACATTTTACAAGTACATCTTGCCCTTCCTGCGGTAATTTAAATCCTGAATTTTATGAACTCATAAATAATTATCAAGAGCAGATTGTTTGCATTTCTTATCATAATAAAGTACCCTTAAATATTGATCCTTTCTTTCTGGCAAA
>JAHDHT010000407.1 GCA_020631175.1 Chitinophagales bacterium | reverse complement strand
TCTCCTTTATGATCCCAATATTTACCGGTGAAAGCTCTTTCAGTCCCTTTTTCTCGAGTCACATAATATTCTTCTTCACTTAATTGAGCTTTCCATTCAGCATCTGTTTTTACAATTTTATCTGAATTATCAGCAATTTGATTCTCTTTCGCTTGTTCTGTTGATTTTTGTTGCGCGGTGCAACTAAATATGCTCAAAGCAAAAATGATATAGATAACTAACCTCATAATAACAAGAATACAATTTTTTAGCTAATATTGTTTTACGGCAATCAGCATGATGAATAAAGATAAACTAAATTGGATTTTGACAGACTTTGACAATATCAATCGAAGAGATTGGTATGAAATTCTGAAATTAAGACAATCCATTTTTGTACTGGAACAATTTTGCCCATATGAAGATTTAGATGAAAAAGATCTTACTTCCTTCCATTATTATGCGAAAACGGATAGGGTATGGGCTTACTTGAGAATTATTATGCCTGATACTAATGATATTTCATCTATTGGAAGGATAATTAGCCATGCAGATGCAAGAGGAAAAGGAATTGGTGCTGAATTAATTTCTTCAGCATTGAAAATACTTCATCAAAAAGCTCCTGAAAGTATATGTAGAATAGGAGCACAATGTTATCTCGAAAGGTTTTATAATAAATTCGGGTTTAAAAAAATTAAGAGCCTATATCTTGAAGACGGAATTCCACATTATAAAATGGATTTAGACTGGCAATTTTTCAAAGAAAAATTCCCTACCACTTAATTTTACCTGCTTTATAATCAAGATAAACCTGTTCCAGTTGTTCAGCACCGATTTTCTTAACTTTTATTCTTTTGTCTTTATCTAATAAATAAATAACAGGTGTAGAATATATATCATACTGTTCTCTGAAGGGAGATCTAAAATCAAAATCAGCCACATTAATCCAATCCAATTTATTTTCATCGATATAATTCAGCCACTTATCTTTTTCAACTTCCGTGCAGGCAGCATAAATCTGCACACTTTCATTTTTATATTTATCCCAGAATTTTTTCAAAATCGGAGTTTGCTTTTTGCAATGCCCGCAATCCGGATCCCATAAGTATATGATTGTTGCTTCAGCTTCAATTTCATACATGCTATGCACCTTTCCATCCCGATCTTTTAAAATCATATTTGGAGCTTTTTTTCCTAATAAAAGAGGGTCCAGCTTTCTTGCCCTATCTTTTATTTTATACATCTGGGTGTCGTCGATCCAATAAGTTCTTCCATCCCGATAATATTTATTGACCATCCCTACGAATACCGCATCCATCCCCATAACCTTAGATTTTTCATAGGTACTTGTAATATAATTCACCACATATTTAAATACGTCAGGCTGCTGTTTAATTCGATTATCAATTATCTCATAAGCTTCCTTTAATACTGAATCCGGATGCTGCACCGTTAGCTTGCTAAAATAATAATCAAGCTTTCGATGAAACACAGGTGTGTTCAGCAAGTTTGGTTCTGTGAAATCGATTCCGTCGAAATAATGTGATTTATAATATCGATATTGAAAAGAGCTGTCAATACTACCGTCTGCCCGAACAGGTGGGTCAGGCACCGTCGGATCCTGAGAGGCGGCAATAAGTTTTGGATAGAAGTATCCTTGATTATTATCGATAATATCTTTTCGATATTTTTTTACTTCCTTGTCAACAATATCTAATTGTTGTTTATAGATTTTTCCTGAATCAGATTTTTCACCTAAAGCTTTAACTCTTCGTGACATTCGCTCAGCTTTCTTTCTTTGCTTATCTATAAATCTCAAATCATCATAAAACAATTGATTTTCTTTTGAGCCTTTAAATTTAGTTTTATTTAAAAAATCAGATGAGTCTGTTTCAATTTTAAATTTTCTTTCATTCAGGATGAATTCAAAATATTTTTTGTCTTCAAGTATTACGAGGTAAATTCCACCCAGAATATCTGAATTATCACTTTTGAATTTAGCGATGCCATTTGCATCGATCTGCACTGTATCTTTTACATACTGTTTCTCTCCAAAATGATGTCCAAGATAACATTCCGAATTGCGTACATTCTTGAACTTGATTTCTATGTCATAGCCCGATTCATTAGCAAATTTGTTTGCTGATGTTTGAATCTGACTATCAGAAGAAGAATTCTCTGTATTTATTTGGTTATTGTTTCCATCCGCTACCGGAGTGCATTGACTCAACAGTAATATAAAGGCAACTAATAAACTACTCATTAAAAAGAAGTATT
>JAHDHT010000406.1 GCA_020631175.1 Chitinophagales bacterium | reverse complement strand
CCCATTCTTTTTTCACTACCACATAAAACCAAGTTGCCTAACTTTTCAGAAAACATACTTTTACTTGCGCCGTTTGTCCATAATACATATTGATCTACATTCTGCTTTGGGTCTCCATCCAAAATGTAAAAATCCAATCCGATAACCTGATTCAATTTTAATGGTTGATCAAAGCTGACTTTAATTTCATATATACTTTTATTTTCTTTTCTATTGAATTTGTATTCAATCTGATCTTGTTTTAATTGGTTATAACCATCCGGCCAGTTGCGGTTTTCAACTACTGCCATTTCGCGGTCGTTCATTGCAATATAGATAGGATAACCACCATCGATTGAATGTTTCAGATCAAAATAAAAGATTAATTCGTCGCTATCTGCATGCTCATCATCGGTAATTTCAACTGCTAAATAAATAGCATTCTCTTTTAGATTATGTACTGCGCTAAACTGTGCAGATAAACTTTCCGGATCAATTTTTTGATTCGGGTCTCCTTTTGAAATTTCAAAAGTTTTAGCATTTTCAGGCCAATCGTTAAGATTGCCATCAATTTTTAAATCATTTGTTGGAACGGAGTAGGCGGTTGTTTTGGCATTTAAAAATAAAGGCCATGTCAATAATAGAAAAACAATAATTCTGGTCATAGTCGATAATTTTTTAGATTCGCTATTAAAGACACAGACCATTTTTTGGGAGACGCTTAAAATATGTTAAAAAGAATTTAAATTTTTAGGTGACGGTTTTTTACCGTAGAGAGCGCGGAGACTTATGCTCGGCCTTCGCTTTTTTTTAACCATTAAGGCATTAAGATTTTTTCAGGAGTTCGGATTTTGAAAGTATAGAACATTAAGGGTTTTGTAGCACGGTACAGCATAGTGATTATCTTAACTTATTAGAATAAAAGTTCCACCCTCAGACCACTGTACTGGGTCTGGTTCCGCCCGCGGGACAGTTTTGCTCGTTCGCTTCGCTCACTCGATTGCATTAGAGGCGAATTAATTCGCCTCTACCTATTAATTCAAGTTGAGATTCGATTCTGTGTTTTGGGATGGATGTGTTTTTCTTTAACTTGTTTGGATGGATGTTAAGATTGAAGAAAGCTGGAAATTTGCTTTGAAAGATGAGTTTAGTAAGGCCTATTTTGCTGATATTAAGGCTGCTTTAATTACTGATAAAAAAGAAGGCATCCATATTTACCCCCCGGGACCAAAAATTTTCAATGCTTTTGATTCAACTCCACTTCCGGAAGTGAAGGTGGTCATTATTGGACAAGATCCTTATCATGGTCCGGGGCAGGCGCATGGTTTGTGTTTTTCTGTTGATCACGGAGTGAAGGCTCCACCTTCGTTGGTGAATATTTTTAAAGAAATAAAAAGTGATTTAAATATCGATCCTCCGAATCATGGCAATTTACAAAGCTGGGCTGACCAGGGTGTTTTTCTTTTAAACGCTATGCTCACCGTTAGAGCTCATCAGGCAGCTTCTCATCAAAAGATTGGATGGCAAAAATTCACCAATGCAGCTATACGTATTATTAATGATCAATTGGAAGGAGTTGTTTTTTTATTGTGGGGAAAATTCGCACAAAACAAAGCAAATATCATCAACCCAAGAAAACACCACATCTTAAAAGCAGCGCATCCCTCTCCTTTTTCTGCATATAATGGTTTTTTTGGATGCAAACATTTTTCGAAAACGAATGAACTATTGAAAGCACAGGGGAAGATGGAGATTGATTGGGGGATTTCCTGAAGTCAGAAGATTCGAAGTCAGAAGATTATTAATGCAATAATTAATTTAATTTATAGCTTCAGCGAAATGTTAACTGTTGTTACCTTTATTACATTAAAGGTCCTATTAGGCTACATTTATGATATGATTTTTGATTTAAAAGAAAGAACAAAATTATATGCAATTAATATTATAAACCTCTCTGAATACCTTCCTAATAAAAATGTTGGATGGATAATAGGAAAGCAAATAATTAGAAGTTCAACCTCCGTTGCTGCAAATTATAGAGCCGCTAAGCGCTCAAAAAGTAAAAAAGACTTTGTTTACAAGCTAAGCATTGTTCTTGAAGAAGCTGATGAAACTTTATTTTGGCTTGAATTAATCCAAGAGTTAAAAATTATAAAAAATGAGAACTCATACTTAAATAACTTAATAAAAGAATCTGACGAATTGATCTCGATCTTTGTCTCAACAATAAATAAATTGAAACGAAACTAACGCATATTCTCACTACAAATATTCAAATT
>JAHDHT010000405.1 GCA_020631175.1 Chitinophagales bacterium | reverse complement strand
GATGATGGCTAATGATTTCTATTCGGCATAAACAAATTTATAACCTACCCCGCGAACCGAATGAAAAAACTTCGGATTCTTAGGATCATTTTCAAAATATTTTCTAAAAGATAGAATGAAATTATCTATTGTTCTCGTTGAAGGAAAAACATCATAACCCCAAACAAATTGAAGAATCTGTTCTCTTGAAACTACTTCATTAACACGGTCAATTAACAACTTCAACAATTTGGCTTCTTTCTTTGTAAGATTAACGGTGCCTTTATGGCATTCTGCTTCATAAGTAGCAAAGTTTACCTTATTTTCTCCAAAAGAATAAATCTTAAGTTCCTGCTCTTCTTCCGTTCCTTTTAAACTATGACGTAATAATACTTTTACACGAAGTAAAAATTCTTCAAGATTAAATGGCTTAGTTATATAATCATCCGCGCCCTTTTTCAATCCGATAATTTTATCGTGCGTCGTATCTTTAGCCGTTAAAAATAAAATCGGTGTCTCCTGATCCTCAAGGCGAATCTGCTCACAAACAGCTAAACCATCTATCTCTGGAAGCATAATGTCAAGCACAACAAGATTATATCTTCCTTCCCTGAAACGCTTTAAGGCATCCATCCCGTTATTTGCCGTTACTACTTCAAGACCTTCTAATTCAAGATTCATCTTGATCGCTTCCAATAAATTTTCCTCGTCTTCTACTAATAATACTCTTTGTTCCATGACTAAAGATTTTAAGTGAATAAATAAATGTTTTCCACTCTGCTTTACCTCCCAAAGCCATAATTAAAAAATGAATTACAGCCCTTTATACTAAATACGCCAAGCTTCATCATTTTATTGTCATTACATTGTCATAACAATCAATATATCAGCATGACAATATATAAAATAATGATTATCAATAAAATTTAAGAAATTGCACCTTTAACCTGAGGACTACTTTGGGTATTTTGAGAAGCTTTTTCTTCGTTTGTAGAATGCTTTGATAAAGGAATATCTAAAATAAAAGTACTACCGGCACCAACTTCTGAATCAATTTGAATGTTACCACCATGCTTTCGCACTAATTCGTGAACGATATATAACCCCAAGCCAGTGCCCTTGGTTTTTCTTCGATCTTCAGTACCGACCCGATAAAATTTATCAAATATCTTTTTCTGATCTTCTTCAGAAATACCAACTCCTGAATCACTTACCGAAAACCTAAATTGCTGTTTAATTGCCAGAGCAGATACTTCTATTTTCGTTCCTTTAGGAGAATACTTAAGTGCATTTTCAATTAAGTTACTTACGATTGACATTAAAGCCATTTTATCACCGGAAACATAAATTGGATCATTAGAAATTAAAAGCATTTGGTGATCTTTGCCAAGACCATTAGAATACAAACGAAATATATCCTTAACTAAAGCAAGCACATCAAGCTCTTGAGAAGCCAATTGAATACTTTCATTTTCAATTTTTGCAGCCATTAATAAATTATCAACTAAGGTGCCTAAACGCTCTACATCCGCTAATGCATTTCCTGTCAATAATTCTTTCTTTTCCTCTGGAAGGATGCGACCTTTAATCGTTTCCAAAGCTATTTTAATTCCTGCTAATGGCGACTTTAACTCATGCGTTATCGATAAAAGAAAGTTCCGTTGTTGTCTATTCAGCATTATCTCCTTCCGTAATGCTCTGTGTATTTGAATGGTACCGGTCGCGAGAATAATAAGAAAAACGATGCCTTCACCAAGAATCATCCAATTCTGTCTTTGCTTTTTTGAATTTAATTTCTGGAAAACTAAAGTTTCTTCAAAAGCTCCCGCATTTTTACCTTTTTGTTCATAAAACTGCTGTTCGTAGACCATCAGTTGAGTATTGTGTAACTGATTATTCTTGTCCAGTAACAGATACGACCACCAAATTAAAGAGGCGAAAATATAAACCACCAGTAAATAGAAAATCGACAAAGGTCGAAAGATATGTTTCAAACCGGAAAACATGATTAACTACTGTGAATATAAAGGTAATTCAATAAAAAATGTTGTTCCAACATTATCCTTCGTATCAAATTCAATACTTCCTCCTGCATTTTCTACTATTTGCTTTGAAATAGCTAAACCAAGTCCCATACCTGAACCTTTTGTTGTGAAATTCGGCATAAATACTTTTGACCGAAGGTGTTCCGCAATTCCAATACCATTATCCTTAAACTCCAGATAAACTTTAGAAGCATCTGAATGCGCCCGAACATTAATTTCTCCTGATCGATCTTCAGGAAT
>JAHDHT010000404.1 GCA_020631175.1 Chitinophagales bacterium | reverse complement strand
TCGTCTGATAATGACTGAACCATATCCGGTATTTGATCACTTAAACTATGACCGACATAAAATGATTTTTGAGATTGGGCATGACTTTGAAGAGTCCAAAGTAAACATAGCAATGCTAAGGCTATTGTTGTAATAGTTTTCATATTAGGGTAAAATTTGATATAAAGTTAGGTGAATTTTTGAATAATTTCTGGTTTTAGCCACAACAAATTTTCATCTAATCGCGCTTTGCGCTCTTGGGATAATTAGCCCGCTCTTTGGGAAGAAGGGGAGATTATTTTATTTAAAAAATACGTTTGGTAAAATCAAATTGCTAATTGATACGGTTAATAGCTGAATGATTTTTTTATTGATTGTAGATGCATAAATAGTTTTAAAAAAAAAGGTTGTTCCTCTTCAGGAACAACCTTTTTTAAACCAATGATATTACATGTGCTTAGCCATTGCCGCCGCCGCCATTGCCGCCACCGCCGCCATTACCGCCACCGTTTCCGCCGCCGCCGCCGGTTGTATTGTTGTTTCTTAAGTTAAGATCGTTTACCGCATCCGCAATTTCGTAGCCTAGTCTTAATCCTTCTGTACAATCCATTCTAATATGAACACCTAAAGGAATTCTGGAATAGCCATTTTCATCAGCCATTTGTGTAAAACTATTAAACGTTCTTGGAGCTCCTCTGAATTCTGTTCGTCCTTCATGCGTTCGATCTGTAAAACTGATGTTGTTTCCAAAAGTCTCTATGAACACACCTGCAGCTGCAGAAGCAAAACAAGAGTGTCCGGATGGATAACCTGGGAAACTTGGATTTGGCCAGTATACTAATCGATATAAATTGGTCTGAAAATCAGGATCAATAAACTCATGAATAAAAACATTCGGACGCATTACCATATGTTCATATTTATCATCCCATGTTGAAACTGCCGCATCATTTAATGAAAAGCCTAATCGTAAGAAAAACTCTACTGCTTCTTCTAAATTCATTTCATATTGAACCATTAATTGGTTACCAATTGAAATTTGTCTTGCCGGCGGACTCATCATTAGTTCTTCCACATCATCGCTCCAAAATTCTGCAATCCATAATTGCTCGTCATCATTATCACGGGCATCATTATTTGAATTATATACTTCCATCATCTCCCCGAAATAATCGCTATTTGGATTTTCGCTATACGGCATGGGAGGAATCGTAGATGTTTCTTCAGGAGAAATAACAAATGTTCTAACTTCTCCCCAGTAAGGGAATAATGCGCGTTCTGGATCAGCTGAATATGTCCAGTACCCATCACCGGTTGGTGGCTCATAAGACAAAGGCTGTGGCTCAAGAATCTGCTGTTCTGCCTCCTGATCGGTCAGACTATAGGCTATCACCTGTTCAGCTACATAAGATCCCCATTGTTTTGATTCCTGTAATACCTGACCTGAAACATTTACTGCCAGATTATTTTCAATATTACTTTCGAGTTGCGTAATTCTTGCTTTGCGATTGCCGGTAACATTATAAATAAAGTGATCAAGCACATCTGCATAAGCTGCATTTAAAGCAATTTGAATGTCAACATCATTGTCAAAATTGTTTTGATTAATATTAAATCCCTGCAATCGATCTTCATTCGAATCGTAGCCTCCCATTGCCGGTAAAACGGTTTCGTAAGCAGCCAAATTGATATAGGCAAAAGCTCTGGCTGAAGCATTCGGACGCATGCCAAGGGCATAGCGTTCGATTTCGAGTAATAAGTTATTCCATTGTCGAACAACTTCATTGTTCATGTCTTCTGCATCAGGATTTGATCTTCGCAATTCTTCAAGGTCTTCATTTGTACCTAAATCTATTAGGTCATTATCAGGTGTGCAAGAAACAATTAAAAGCATTACCAGTCCCATTAAAACAGGGAAATTCCAATTTCTAATTTTCATTTGAATTAAATTTACTGTTACAAAATATACCTGACCTGACAGTCTTTTAAAGGATATGAAAAGCAAGGTATTTAGATAATGTAGAGCTTAATTCAAATAGGATTAATTTGTTTCTACTTATAAAACAATTAGAAATTGTTTTACCCTACCGGATGGAAATATTTAATTTAAACTATAGCTTTTAGCTTCATTAAGTAAGCTGTTGCTATATTATGAAATAAATTTTTTAATTATACTGTAAAACGGGATCTGTAACTGAACCATATTTTAAAGACATTAAATCTTTCACATAATTCTGATGTACTTTCCACGGTTTTCTGGAGCCTTGTTTTGGAAGGACATCCAGAGCTCTTTGAATGTATCCGGCATCAAA
>JAHDHT010000403.1 GCA_020631175.1 Chitinophagales bacterium | reverse complement strand
AACATATTCCAAATTAAAAAGCATAGTTGCCGTTTTATAATAAACATGGCGGTAACCTGAACGTGGTTTTTTAAAGTGATCAGAATGAATATTTATTGGAGGATCAATTCCTCTCTTGGCATCTCTCAAATAAGAACTATAAGCCCTTGCGTCCATAGTAATATTTTTTTCCTTCCAACGCTTTAGATAATTTCTATTGGTTGGTCTTGTTGGCATATATTTTCCTTCAATTGCCTGTAATCCAACAACCTCAATAAATTGGGTGAAACCCTCATCTAATGCAGCACGATAAGTTTCATTGGTACCAACCATACCATAAAACCATTGATGGCCAATTTCGTGAAAGAATAAATTTCTGTATCCCGGATCTGTTCCTCCATCCAAAGTAATCATTGGATATTCCATTCCATCCTTAGCATCTGCAACAATTATTTTATTGAATTCATATGAACCAATTTTATTGGAAAAGAACTCAATTATTTTAGAAGAATAACTTGCCGCATTTTGCCAACCGGCTGCATGATGTTCTCTTGCCAAAGAAATAGCTTTAATACCATTCCAAGTTACCTCTCCTATCCTATACGTTGGGTCGGCTGTGAAAGCAAAATCATGAACATTTTCTGCATGATAAATCCAGGTCTTTTTCTTTCCTGGTGTATATGGGGTAATTTCAGAGGGTGCTGAATTCCATCTTTTCGTTGCAAAATTTTTGATGTCCAGTTTTTCTCTTAAGTCCGATGGCAAAACTTCATTTCGGTTCTGTAAAAACCCGGTGGCTTCTACTACCATATGGTCGGCAAAAGTTAAAGAAACATCAAAGGTTCCAAAATCTCCATAATACTCTCTGCCTAAGTGTTGATCGGTCGTCCATCCAAACTTCCGGTCAAAAACTGAAATTCTTGGATACCAATGCACGCCATCATAATGCTTATTTCCGTGATCATTATAATCAAATTCCGGATCCGTCTTCGAACTTCTTTCTGAAGGTTTATACGCATTAAAAACTTTCATTCTTCTTCGAACCGTTCCGGCATCGAAATAGGTTTTAAAGTTTAAATTAAATACTACATTGCTATTGGGTGCTAAAGGCTCAGGTAAAAGCACCTTTAGAATTGTATTATCCAATATCAATTCAACATTTTCATATCGCTTTCCTGCAGCAGTTGTGACACTGAGTTGATCTATAACAGTTCCTAAACCATTTGCTTCATATCGCTCACCGTATTGAGGGTTTCTACCCTGCCCTTTTTGATAAGCATCATAATAAGACCCGGGCTGGAAGGCGTTTTGATATAAATGAAAATACACTTCATTTAAGGTATGCGGTGAATTATTCCAGTAGGTTAACTCCTCCGTTCCTGTTATTATATCAGTCTTTTCATCAATTTCTGCATCAATAATATAATGTACATCCTGCTGCCAGTAGCCTGCATAAGGGGGCTTGTTTTTCCAATAGTTTGGATTATCGGCAGAACGGAATGTGTTAGGGTTTTGGGTTGGATTGAATTTTTGTGCTACTATAGTTTCCGGGCAAATAACAAAAATTGTTAAACACAACAGTGCTATTCTCAAATACATCATGGCTTTACTACTTTTGATTTTGCACCACGAAAATACAAATTCCCCAAAGAACTATGTCGAATCAGGAAATACAGGACTTAATAAGTTTGGGTTTAATTCCGGGCATCGGTCCGCGAACCAGTAAACTGTTGTTAGAACATTTTAATACAGCTTCTGATGTTTTTAAAGCCAGTGAATCTACTTTGTCGCAACTATCAGGAATTGGACCAAAACTAATTGAAGCATTAAAAAGTAAAGCATCTTATGATAAACGTTCACTTCAAGAAATGCAGTTTTGCCAAAAAAACAATATTGAAATACTCCCCTATTTCGATGATGCTTTCCCCAAAAGATTATTACAATGCGCAGACCATCCACTTATTTTATATAAAAAAGGAAATTGCGACCTTAATCCACCTAGTATTATTAATGTAATAGGTACCAGAAGAATAAGTCCATACGGGAAGTTTATTTGTCAAAAATTTATTGAAGAGCTTTCAGCATACAATGTTACTGTTGTATCTGGTCTTGCTTATGGTGTTGACTACTGTATTCATAAAAACTGCGTAGAACAAAATTTAACAAACGTAGGGGTATTGGGACATGGGTTGGATCGTATTTATCCCTATACACATAAAAGTTTATCTGAAAAAATTCAGCATAATGGTTGCTTACTTTCAGAATTTATCAGTGAAACAAATCCTGATCGGGAAAATTTTCCAAAACGAAATAG
>JAHDHT010000402.1 GCA_020631175.1 Chitinophagales bacterium | reverse complement strand
GATGATGGATTAACGGTGCCCTATGAGGCAGTTGAATGTTCTCATTTTGTAACGGAGTCTACTTTTGGATTGCCGGTATTTAACTGGCGACCGCAAGAAGAAGTTATTAATGAAATAAATGAATGGTGGGCTTCCAATGCTTTAGAAAATAAAGTCTCTATCATTACGGCTTATGCCTTAGGAAAAGCGCAACGATTATTGTCTTGTTTGGATGGAAGTATCGGTTCAATATACACACATGGAGCAATAGAAAGTACCAATGAATTGTTTCGCTTCCATGGTATTGATCTTCCAAAGACGATAAGGGTAGAGGCCGGGCAAGATAATAAAGATTATAAAGGTGCATTGGTTTTAGCCACACCTTCATCGATTAATACAAGCTGGGTAAATAAATTTAAACCATATAGTATTGCAGCCGCTTCCGGATGGATGCAAATTCGGGGAATGAAAAGAAGGCGGGCTTTAGACAGAGGTTTTGTATTAAGTGATCATTGCGACTGGAATGAATTATTACAGGCTGTGAAAGCTTCGAAGGCTGAACATGTTTTTGTAACACATGGATATACTGAAATATTTAGCAAGTATTTAAATGAATTGGGTTATAATGCTAAAGTGGTGGAAACGAATTTTGGAGATGAAAGTGAAGAAGAATCGATGGCAGTGGCTGAACCACCCCGCCCTGCGGGCACCCTTCCTTTGGAAGGAGGGGAAAGCGACACAGAAAAATCTTCCACTCCTTTTCAAGGAGAGGACGGCGACGAAGGAGCCAGGGGTGGTTCCGGAGATGTTTCAAAAAACGAAGGAGGTCAATCATGAAACAATTCGCCAATCTCATCCGCCAACTCGACGAAAGCAATAAAACCTCCGTCAAAACAAAAGCCCTGGTCGAATATTTTAACGAAGCTCCTTCCGAAGATAAAATCTGGGCCTTAGCTCTATTCACGCATCGCCGCCCAAAACGACAAGTTAAGACCTCATTACTTAGAACATGGGCAGCAGAAAAAGCAGCAATTCCCGACTGGCTCTTTGAAGAGTCTTATCATATAGTAGGAGATCTTGCAGAAACAATTGCGCTTTTAATTCCAGACGCTGCATCTGAAAAAGAAATATCACTGAATGAATGCATTCGGGAATTGATTCAGTTAAAAGATAAAGAAGAAGCATTTAAAAAGGACTATGTTCTAAAGCGTTGGAAAGGTTTTTCAAAGTTAGAACGATTCGTTTTTAATAAGTTATTAACCGGCGGCTGGAGGGTCGGCGTTTCGAAAAACTTATGCATTGCTGCTTTAGCGCAGAGCTCAGGAAAAAGTAAAGCAGAAATAAGTCATCGAATTACCGGACAATGGGATCCTTCCATCCAAAGTTATGAAGAACTTATTTTTGGCGATGCATTAAATGCTGATCAATCAAAACCATATCCCTTTTACCTTGCTTATGCCTTAGAAACAGAGCCTGAAGATTTAGGTGGTATTAATGATTGGCAGGCCGAGTGGAAATGGGATGGTATTCGTTCGCAATTAATTAAAAGAGGAAGCGAAATTTATATCTGGTCTAGAGGAGAAGATTTAATAACTGAACGATTTCCGGAGTTTCAATTAATTAAAGAAGCTCTGCCGGATGGATGTGCGATTGATGGAGAATTAATGGCTTTTAAAGACGGTAAACCTATGGGCTTTCAGGATTTACAAAAGCGGATAGGAAGGAAGAATATTTCAAAAAAAATGATTCAGGATTGTCCGGTTATAATTAAAGCATACGATTTATTGGAGTATGAAGGAAAAGATATACGTGAAAAAAGTATGGCTGAAAGAAGGTCTTTTCTTGAAAAAGTAGTGCATTCGGTCGGCAATGAAAAACTATTACAAATATCGCCGATTGTAGAATGTGAAAATTGGGAGTCTTTAAAAAATGAACGATTAAAATCAAGATCGATGCATGCTGAAGGATTAATGCTGAAGCGAAAAGAATCTACTTATCAATCAGGAAGGAAAAGGGGAGACTGGTGGAAATGGAAAATTGATCCTTTTAGTATTGATGCAGTTTTAATATACGCAATGCGAGGTCATGGTCGGAGAGCAAATCTGTATACCGATTATACTTTTGGTGTTTGGAACGGAGATGAACTCGTTTCATTTACAAAAGCCTACAGCGGTTTGACCGATGAAGAGTTCAGACAGGTAGATCGTTTTGTAAAACAAAATACAATAGAAAGATACGGGCCTGTAAGAACCGTGAAACCTGAATTGGTTTTTGAATTACATTTTGAAGGAATTGCAGCATCTAAACGGCATAAATCTGGTATAGCCC
>JAHDHT010000401.1 GCA_020631175.1 Chitinophagales bacterium | reverse complement strand
ATGTTTTTGAATTTGTTGAAAATGAAAATGGCAGCTTTGATGCTTTGATGGGATTCAGAGGAGTGAAATTGAAAGGGCTTCTTTTGGAATAGTTATGCTTAACTATTAATTAAAGTATTAAATCCTGTAATCCATAATAATATTCCGAGGAAGGTATAACTACTAACTTGTATTAACTGTATTTTACTCAAATCAAAATTTCCTTTTGTATATCCTCTTGTTAAATGAAGTATTAATAAGGCCAAACCATAAAATGGTACAAACATGCAGAGGAAGCGTTTTGGTCTTGATAAATGGTTTTCATTCATTGTCAAAAGCAGCTTATTTTAATTCTAAAATATTAAGCATTTTTATTTTTTAACTTATTTCGTAGATAATTAAAACATTTTTCAATTTCGGCAAACAAATCTTCTTCAGGCACAAGGTCAGGAATAATATCTACTGCTTTCAACATATCAGCAGGTTGTTCGTCGAGACCAACAATTAATACTTCAATTTCTTCTTTTCTCAAATCAAAGATAATGTCTTCAAGAGTATATAAGCCGGATTGATCGATATATGGTACTCTATCCATCCTCAAAATTACAGCATCAATTTCTTTTGGTAAGGCTTGAATTTGATCTTTGAAGTAAGAAGTAAATCCAAAAAATAAAGGTCCATAAAGATGTTTTATAATAACTCGATCTTTATAGTTTTCGTAAAATTCAATTTCATCTTGCCAAGGTTTTGAACCGTCAAGATCTGTTATTTTACCAACTTCAAATCCTTTTTCACTAATGTCTCCAGATTTTTTCATAAATAATAAACAAGCTAAAGCAATTCCGATTCCTACAGCCTGAATTAAGCTTCCGAAAGTGGTAATTAATAATACTAAAACTAAAATAACAGCATCTGCTCTCGGCACACGTAATAAATGTTTTAGTCCTTTAAAATCAATAATTTTAAATCCGATTGGAATTAATAAACCTGCGAGAACACAAAGTGGAATGTGTGCAGCTAATCGACCTAAACCTAATAAAACGGTTAACAAAAATATTCCATGTAGAATACCTGAAAGTCTTGATACTCCGCCCGCATTAATATTCACTACCGTCCCTTTTGTTGCACCTGCCCCGGGAATACCACCAATAGCTGCTGCAATCATATTACCTATACCCTGACCGATTAGTTCACGGTTAGAGTTATGTTTTGTTTTGGTCATGTTATCTGCAATAACAGAAGTTAGCAATGAATCTATGCTGCCTAAAACAGCAAGCACTAAGGCATACTCAATAATTATGGGATAGGCTGAAGAATCTATATTTAATATATTTCCAAGTTGGAAGGATGGCAATCCGGAAGGAATTTCACCTATTAAAGGAACATCCATTTTTGCGAAATAGGCAATTAATGTTGCCACAATAAGTGCAACAAGTGCACTTGGAATTGCTTTAGTTATTTTCGGAAATATGAAGTATATAAAAATGGTTATTAAGCCTAAGATGACAGCCTGAAAATTTGCTTCCGTAAACAATGTTGGAAGATTTTTAATGACAGCGATGGTTGACTTGGCAGAATCTAAACCAGCAAAAGGAAAAAGTTGTAGTATAACAATTATTAATCCTACCCCACTCATAAATCCTGATATTACAGGATACGGAAAATATTTAACGTAACTAGCTATGTTCAGAAAACCGAAAATAACTTGTAAAAGACCTCCCAATAAAAATGCGCAAAGTATAATACTCATGGCATTATCAAGAGATCCATTCATCTGAATTGCTGCGGCAACAAGAGCAGCCGATACTACAGTCATAGGTCCGGTAGGTCCGCTTGCCTGTGTTTCTGTGCCACCAAATAATGCTGCAAATATACCAACTGCTATTGCACCGTACAATCCTGCTGTTGCTCCCATACCAGATTGTACGCCGAATGCTAATGCGAGCGGTAAGGCAACGACACCGGCTACAAGACCACCGGTAAAATCACCTTTGAAATTCTTAAAATCGTAAAACTTTGATAGCATGTTTTTGTTTAGGTTTTATGCTTTAATTATGATAACAATATAACAAGCCTCAGGTTCTATTTTCAGATAATAAAAATGATTTTTTCGGGACAAGTAGAAATTTTTTCCCTTGGCTTATGTGTTATAAACGAAAAAAGCCTTAATCTGATTAGTACAAGTATTCAGATTAAGACCACTAATTATTTAGAAAATTATGTTTTGTCGTTAAACCTTATTTCGTGGTCATAGAAGTTAACTCAGTGTAACCGGTAAGCTTACCGTTTTTGTTATACGATTCTGTTCTTACTACTCCAACATTTTCTG
>JAHDHT010000400.1 GCA_020631175.1 Chitinophagales bacterium | reverse complement strand
AATAAAAGAGCGTTTTTGATTTTTCAAAAACGCTCTTTTATTTTTATTCTTTAACGATCTTTTCGAGACCGATTATCTCATTTTCTTTATTCCATATTTGGAGGAAGTAAATCCCTTTATCTAATTCATTTAAATATAATCGATGAAGATCGCTTTGATCTGAAATTGTTTGAATGAATACATGCTGTCCTAAAACATTAGAAATTTCAATTCTTTCTATCTCTTGATTATCGTTCATTTGTAAATCGATATAATCATTGAAAGGATTTGGAAATAAATTAAAATCTAATTCAAAATTATTTTCTATTGAGGTGATGGAAGGATCTGTAATAGTTATGCAATAATCTTCCACTTCACCATCATTAAATAAACTGCCTTCACATGCGCTTACAAGGTCGTAGATATTCATCATCACCCGCATTCTTGTCGGGCCTAATGTAGCGTCATCCGCTACCTGGATCGTTCGTCCTAATGTACCGCTAATCTGATCAGCTTCAATTACCAATTCATCATTATCGAAATTTCCATCTGCATTATAATCTATCCATACTCTGAAATTCGCCGGGAAAACCATATCAGGAAATGTAGGTTCTATTTCAATGTCAATAATTTCACCCTGATCAATTTCAATTTGATCGGCCATTGAAAATTCAGCATATCCATCATTGTTACCGGAAATATTTTCAAAAGCTTCTACCGAAACCCGGCCAATGTGCACATTTTCGCCGCTAAATTCATTTAGAACACTACAATAGGGCTCATCAAGACAAGCACCACATCCTTTCGTTCTGAAGGTTAACACTTCGGTGTTATCGAATTCATTGTTTCCGCAATTCGCATTTATTTGATATTCATATTCAGTACATGCATCTAAACCGCTTAATTGATAAGGCGATTCGGGACTTTGAACAGTATTCCAAACAGCAGATCCAACTTCACGCCATTGCAAAACAACATTAGCTGTTTGAGCTGCATCTGAAAAGAACAGACCCGCTTCTGTTTCATTTACATTAATTGCGTAAGATTCTTGTGGTGCGAAACAACCGGTTACACCAAGATCATATCTCCAAACTCTGTTGTCATCGAATTGCGGAGTGAATCCGTCATATCCACCAAAGAAATAAAGGTAATTGTCAATTATAAATGAAGACGGTGCCCAACGATTCATGTCATTATCGAACTCTAAAGGCATCCACTCATCCTCATCCGGATCATACATTAAAAACTGATTTTGAGTAAGTGCATTGTGAAAAGCATCATCTCCAGCTAACACGTAACCTTTACCGTCATAATCAAATTGAGTTCCGGCAACTCTTCCCTGAGGAAAAGCATCCATAGCTTCCCAGCTTTCATCAGAAATATTCCATTTCCACCAGGTGTCGACATGTCCACCACCAACATAAACATAATTGCCGATCGCAAATTGATAAGGGTGATGTCGGTCCGGTCCCGGAATATCTTGTTTTTGCGTCCATGTATCTGCATCGATATCATAAATCCACCAGTCATTTACATCACCATTCGGGGAAGAACCTGCTCCCATATAGATATATCCTTCATAAGCTACAAATGCCGGATGCGATCGTTCGATACAAGGACAAGAACTCAACTCTGTAAAAGACATTTCTGCCGGATCAAAAACCCAAAGATCGTTTCGGTTTGTACCAAAACCGTAATAGTACTTACCATCTAATTCGTCTCCGATCGATGTATTTCTGCTTGTACCGGGCACATCCATCACATTTGTCCAGTCATCACCAACAGGATCATATTCCCATAATTGATTCGACCCGCCGTTTGGAGTTCCTTTGATAATGTAGGCTTTCCCTTCATATCCAAATCCGTTTGAATGGTCGTCGGTAAAAGGAATGTTTCCTAATTGTTCCCATTCGGCGGAAAGGTATAATCCGAAGAATAAGCTTAAAGCAATCGTAAAAAGTTTTTTCATTTTTCGATGAAACGTTTAATTCGTAAATACAATGTTTAACACAGCAAAATGATTGCAGATGTTTAAAATTTAGCGAAAATACATGTTGTTTTGATGATAAATAGGATAGTAGCTTACGATTTGTTGTTTTTTAGATTTTTTGTGAAGGAAGGGTGGATGGAAGGTCATCCTGAGCACAGTGAAGGATCTTGTTTTGAAGTTAGAAGTCAGAAGATTTGAAGTCAGAAAAATCTCTACTTGAGGAGGGTTGTTGTGCTGCAAGTGCCAGCGGCGATTGGTTAAGCACAACTTGGAGGCGTAATCCCTCCTCGAGGAGCTCACCATGAGACACATCTTTAGGGTTTATGATCTATCCATATTTTTAT
>JAHDHT010000399.1 GCA_020631175.1 Chitinophagales bacterium | reverse complement strand
GTTTGTGAGTTATTTAATGCATCGGTTACGGTAACACTGTATTGATCAGCAACAAGGTCTGTTACATCTTCCGTATCATCACCATTACTCCAGTCAAATTCAAAAGGAGGTGTTCCTCCTTCCACATCGATATCAATAAATCCATCATTACCTCCAAAACATGAGATGTTTTCGAAATCATTAATCGAAACTTCTAAAGGCTTAGGATCATTGGAAGCGCCACTGTTCTGTACTTCACCTGTCTGGTTATCGATAATCCAGCTGAGGATGTAGATATTATCTATATCCCATGAAGGATCGAAAACAGCTGAGTAATTATGAACACGAATATTTCCCGGAGGGGCCGGAATAAATGGATCACCTACATAATCATTCAACATCAAACGCATCACATCAAAGTGCATGGTTTCACCATTTGGTGCATTGTAGGGGATGTCTGTTTCTATAACCGCTGTCCGGATCGTATAGTCACTTGGTGGCTCTGCTCCATCCGTTTTAACACGTACCTGAATATCATAAACATCCGTCCCGGCAGGATTTAAAATAATATCCGTGAAGATCAATGGATGCGTTTGTCCTAAGAAGTTATTTAATTGCGTTTGAGTTAATAATTCATTTCCATCCGGAATAACAGTACCGTTTACGATAACTTTTGGTACGTCTGTAATGCCTAATTCATTGGCAATGCCGCTGTTATCGATCTGATTGGCCTGAAAGAAAACACAATCCGGAGATGGAAATTCAGGATGATAAACGATGTGGTGAATATCGCCCAGGTTGTTGGCAACAATATTCTGATAAAACTCCGCATTTTTGGTCGCACAATCAGCACATTCCGTATTACTGAAATGCTCGATTAATGCGTAGCGCTGACCCTGACTAAACAGTTGCGCGCTGCATAAAGCCAGTGTAAAAATGGCGAGTACAAATTTTTTCATAATTCAATTCTATTTAGAATGCATTCTAGTGATGTAAAATTACAATAAATTGCCCTTAAATTCTCTTATACATCTTTCAAAGCCGTAATTTGACAACATGTGTACAAGGAATTCCCGAACAGACTATATATCGTATTCGCGAATGCATTTATTATGGATAGTATTAACATTTTTTAGCATTTCCCCCTGCAAAGCACAGTCCAATTCAGTCGCAGCATTGCAAGATTTGGTCTCTGCCTTAAAAAATGACAAAGATCTTACAGGCGCAAATTTTAGTTTGAGCATTAAAGATGCCACTTCCGGTGCTGATTTATTCAATTATAATGAAGATGCATTATTGATCCCTGCTTCTTCTTTGAAGTTGCTAACCAGCCAGTTAGCCCTCGAGAAACTCGGACCTGATTTTCGTTTTTTAACGCAGTTTGGAGTAAAAGGAGATATTGTAGATGATCGGGTGGAAGGAAATTTGGTTCTGGTAGGCTCAGGTGATCCGACATTTGGTTCTGAACGAATCGAAGGAAATCCGGGAATCGATGAATTATGTGCTTTGTTTTATGGAGCATTGTTAGAAAAAGGAGTGAATGCAGTTAGCGGAGATTTGATTGTGAATTCTGGTGCGTTCGACAGAAATCTTACGCCCGGAAAATGGCTTTGGGAGGATATGGGGAATTATTACGGAGCAGGAGCATCAGGATTTAATGTCAATGAAAACATTTTAAGGGTAACCTTAGGCTCCGGAGCGCCGGGTACTAAAAGTGATGTTCTAAGCACAGCTCCTAAATTAGATTATGTGCAAATTTCTTCGGATGTGAAGGCAGGTCCCGCAGGAAGTGGCGATAATGCTTATGCTTATTCAGACCCTTACAGTAACTATATTCATATAAGTGGAACAGTTCCACCTTCGCGAGGAGAATTTACTATAAAAGCAGCGATGCCTGATCCGGCTTTGTATTTTGGAAATTACTTGAAAGATTATCTGGTTAACCGTGGAATTTTGATTGAAGGGATTGTAAAACACGAATGGGAGTTTGGTTCCGGTTTAAGTTCAGAAATCTATAACCACTATTCTCCAAATCTGGATGAAATACTTTACTGGACGAATCAAAAAAGTATAAATCTTTATGCTGAAGCTATTTTAAAAGTAGTAGCAGGAAATTGTAATGTAAAAGCAAATACTGCGAACGGTGTGAATGAGGTATATAAATTTATTGATGCCAATAGTTTGGATGGAAAATATGTAAAAGTGCATGATGGAAGTGGCTTGAGTCCAATGAATCGGGTGAACACTTCTTTTTTTTCTGATCTGCTTTGCCATGTTTACAATTCTGCCTTTGCTTCAAACATGAAACGTTATTATTCTGTAGCCGGTGGCAGTGG
>JAHDHT010000398.1 GCA_020631175.1 Chitinophagales bacterium | reverse complement strand
AATTTCCCGGATTCGGTTTTAAATAATATTCGCTTTCAAGCTTTGTTATGTTTTCATTTAATTCGCCTCAAGAAATATGATGAAGCATTAGAACAATTTGTTTCCATTCCTGAAAAAGAAATTCTTTCAATTAATTATACTGCATATGCTCTATATGATTTAAGTGCTATTTTGATTGATGAAAATTGTACTAAAGAAATTACACGCAGCTTCTTTGAAGTTTCTGCTTATAAAAACATAGAATCTTTTTTAAGTTACACACTCAAATCATGCGAAGAAGATTTTGTTTTAAGAGATGAAATCCTTCACAATCTCGAAAAGTATTTTGTTTCTATTAATGATTATAAAAGACAAGCTAAGGTTTTGTCTTTATTGTTGACAACTGAAAAAAGGAAACGATCTCAATTAATTGAAGACAACAAAAAAATTGTACAATACCATCTCAAAAATGATGAACTTCTCAGTAAAATTAAAAATACAAATCGTTTATTAGAATTAGAAAAGGAAAGTAACAAAAAGCAAAAAGACCTAAATAAAATAATTAAAGATCAAAAAGACACACTGGAGCATCAGAACAAAGTCTTACTTAGCGAAATTGAACAAAGAGCCGAAATTGAAAAGCAATTAGTTCAAAGAAATACTGAGTTAAATGACTTTACTAAAATTGCTTACCATGATTTAAAGGAACCGATTCGAAATTTAAACGGATTTATTGAATTGATTAAAAAGCAATTCAATAACCGGGAAGATGAACAGTTGAAAGAGTACCTGGAGTATATGGTTTTCAATGCCAATAAGATGGATCGTTTAAGTCATCGATTGATCGAATTTATGGAAATTGAAAACAAGCATCTTAGCTTCGATTATATATCCATTACTGCCATTCTTGAAAGCATTCTAAAAGAAGAGAAATATCAAAAAATAAATTACCGTACCCGTTTTGAAAGCATACCACAGATTTATGCGAATGAAGTTTTAGTTGAAAAATTGATTCGTGAGGTTTTAAGTAACATAATCAGCTTTTCAAAAGAAGAAATCGTTTTAAATTGTAAATGGTCGGAAAGCTCCTGGTTTTACATTTTCGAGTTTTCAGATGAGGGGATGGGAATTGCAAAAGAATATATTGATAAAGTTTTTGATTTCACTTTTAAAGCCAATGAAAACACTGCTGAAAATGCAGGAATTGGTTTATCAATTGCGAGAAAGATTGTACAAATACATGGAGGACAGATTTACATGAAGTCTGAACTAAACAAAGGCAGCACGCTTACTGTTCTATTCCCGAAAGTTTAACGATATTTGAATCAGTTAAAATTCGATTATGTTTAAGACCGCGCTTACCGATTTATTAAATATCGAGTATCCAATTATTATGGCACCGATGTTTTTAGTGTCTAATGCAGATATGACAATCAAAGCAATTGAAGGTGGTATTACAGGCTGTATCCCAGCTTTAAACTACAGGACGGATGAGGCTTTTAGAAAAGCCTTAACTGAAATAAGAGCTAAAGCTGATGGGCCTTTTGGAATTAATTTAATTGCCAATAAATCGAATATTCGTTTAAAAGAGCAACTACAAACCTGTTATGATTTTGAAGTTGATTTTATCATTACTTCTTTAGGTTCTCCGGAAAAAATAATTGAAAAGTTTGGTGATAAAAAAACGAAAGTTTTTTGTGATGTAGTTGATACTTTTTATGCTAAGAAAGTTGAAGAACTTGGAGCGGATGCCATTATTGCCGTAAATAAAGAAGCCGGCGGACATGCCGGACCAACTTCATATAAAGAACTTATTCCTACTTTGAAGGCAGAATGTAAAATACCGGTTATAAGTGCCGGTGGTGTTGGTGACGGTGAGGGTATCGTCAATATGATTAATGCCGGAGCTTGTGGTGTTTCAATGGGAAGTCTTTTTATTGCTACCGATGAATCGCCTGTAAGCAATGAATATAAGCAAGCTTGTGTTGATTATGGGGCGGATGATATTGTTTTAACTACAAAAATATCCGGTTCAAAATGTACAGTGATTAACACACCATACGTGCAGGAAATAGGGACCAAACAAAACTGGCTGGAACGCACTTTAAATCAAAATAAGCGATTGAAAAAGTATGCGAAGATGCTTACTTTTTATAAGGGAATGAAAGCAGTTGAAAAAGCAGCGTTTTCTGCAACTTATAAAACGGTATGGTGTGCTGGTCCTTCCATTGAGTATGTAAATGCAATTCGACCTGTTGCTGAAGTTATTGAAGAATTGAAAGCCGGGATGGAAAAGCATGCACATCGTTTGGAGGGAGTAACAGTTTCGTGATTGTTTTTT
>JAHDHT010000397.1 GCA_020631175.1 Chitinophagales bacterium | reverse complement strand
GATTTTTACAGACATCACAATTATTACAATTAGCAGTTAGTTGTTCGCCAAAGTATGACAGTAATATTCGGCGACGACAAACATTCGCTTCCGCATAATCAAGCATTCGCTGCAATTTGCTTTCATATAAATCTTTTTGTGGACTCTCTTCAATCATTTTCCGCATCAGAATCACATCCGCAAAACTGTAGAATAATAAAGTATCACTATCCAATCCATCCCGGCCGGCGCGACCAATCTCCTGATAATAACCTTCTATATTTTTCGGCAAATTATAATGCACCACAAAACGCACATTGCTTTTATCGATGCCCATTCCGAATGCTACTGTAGCTACAATAATCTGAATACGATCATTAATAAAATCATCCTGAATTTTACATCGGTACTCCGCACTCATTCCGGCATGATAATGAGCGACATTATGGCCGATCTTTTTCAATTTCAATGCTACCGATTCGGTTCCTTTTCGACTCAGACAATATATAATACCCGATTCCTTTTTACGATAACGTAAAAAATCTTTGATCTTCCCGATTTTATTTTGCCCGGGCTTAACGGTGAGGCTAAGGTTCGTACGGTCAAAGGAGCTTAAAAAGGTTTTTGAATCCTGAATACCGAGCTGATTGATTATATCTTTTCGGGTCGTTTTATCCGCCGTTGCAGTTAAAGCCATTACCGGCACCGTTGGGTACTTTTCTTTCAAAAAAGACAAGCGCTGATAATCAGCTCTGAAATCATGTCCCCACTGCGAAATACAATGCGCTTCATCGATAGCAAAAAGCGCAACATTCAGTTTAGAAAGAATGTGATTAAACTGATTACTCAACAGCTTTTCAGGGGAGACATAAAGCAAATCTAATTCTCCGTTTAAAGCGTAACCAATCACCAGTTTTTCATCTTCAGCAGTAAGACTACTGTTCAAAAATTCCGCCCGAATACCATTGCCTTTTAAATTTTCAACCTGATCACGCATCAAAGCAATCAGAGGCGAAATCACAATCGTAATGCCCTTCATTTTTATCGCAGGAATCTGAAAACACAATGACTTTCCACCACCTGTCGGCATCAAAACCAGCGAATCCATTCCTTCCAAAGTACGCGCAATTATCTCCTCCTGCAACGGCCGAAACGTGCCATAACCAAAATACTTTTGCAAGATCTGGTGAATCGAAATACTTGTACCTAAAGGTTCCTCAGCGATCATGTTGTGTTACTCTTACTGTTGTTCTTTTTTTGGGTGGCATCTCCGGCTTTCCGTTTATACGCACGCGCCTGTACATTTGCATTCGCATAATGTTACAATGGCTTGCCGCTGTCAGCCCCTGTAACATTTGCTCAGGTCAAATTACAGTCGGGTGGGTAGCACTTCAATCCGGGCCACAAACATTGCTCAAATGTAAAATAAATATTCAGGATGGAGATTACCGGGAAATTTTAATAAAAGTTATCTTTTGATTTAGGATTGAGGATTGAGGATTGCAGATTTGAAAATTGAGATTTGAGATTTGAGATTGTCTATCCACGCACCTGACATACCGCTCCAACCATTTTTGAGTTTGAGTTTGGCATTTGAATTTGCACTTGAAAAGGCAGAAGTGACCGCAGGTCATCTTGAGTATATGGGAGAACTTTTGATTTACGATTGAGGATTGCAGATTTGAAAATTGAGATTGTTTAACCCCCGCACCTGACATACCGCTCCAACCATTTTTGAGTTTGAGTTTGGCATTTGAATTTGCACTTGAAAAGGCAGAAGTGACCGCAGGTCATCTTGAGTATATGGGAGAACTTTTGATTTACGATTGAGGATTGCAGATTTGAAAATTGAGATTGTTTAACCCCCGCACCTGACATACCGCTCCAACCATTTTTGAGTTTGAACTTGATACTTGAGCTTGACACTTGAATTGACCGCAGGTCATCCTGAACATAGTGAAGGATCTTGTTTTTCAATAAAAATATAGCTGCTCGACTAAGAAGATCTCTCCTTTTGGTCGAGATGATATTTGTTCGAAATTCATCCTGATGAAATAAGCTTTAATCTTTTCGAAAAACATCATACACTTCGAGTTAAAAGATTCCTCATTGCATTCGGAATGACACTTAAATAAATACCTCGCTCCTCGCCAATTTTGAGTTTGAATTTGAGCTTGCACTTGAAAAAATCTCGCTTCTCTCAGCCGAAGACGATCTCGACTCTCGGTTCTTAATAAATTCCTCCCATCTCGGTCCCCGTCGCCTAAAACTGCGAACCGCAAACCGTAAACCTCCCTTTCCAAAAACAACTAAAATCTCACAAAAATTTAGTTCCTTTGCTCTGCTGAATAAAAA
>JAHDHT010000396.1 GCA_020631175.1 Chitinophagales bacterium | reverse complement strand
ACTAAGGAAACGTTGTGCCATTATGATGTAAAAGTAATGGATTAACGAATATTATTGGCGATAGTATAAGATAATGATTTTCAATTCGGATAAACTACAGGAAGTTTTATTTTTGGATATTCAATTTTATACGCATTGATGAAGAAATGGTACCTGAAACTTATTGTTCAAAAAGCCTTATCCATAATTCCTTATGGGATGGATATCAATTATTTGATGCAAAAGCATGTTACTAAAGGATTAGAACTTTCTGATGATTATTTTGAAGATCGGCTTAAGCATTTTAATGTGCATTTCGATTTAATCAAAGACCATTTTAAACAGGATACAAAAATTAAACTGCTTGAAGTTGGAACAGGCTGGCATCCAACAATTCCCATAGCTTTTTTCTTAAACGGATACACTAACATATCTACTTTTGATATACGGAAGTTGATTCGCTTTGAAAACATTCAGGAAACCGTTCGCTATTTTATAAGATTTCATGAAAGCAGGACATTAAATAGCCTGATACCTTATCAGCAGGATAAAATTAATGCACTTAAAGAAATATTGAATCAGAGTAGTTCTGAAGAAGAATTATTATCGGCCTTAAATATTAATTATTACTACTCAGATTCTATTATAAATCACTTCGGAAAAGATAGTTTGAATTTCATTTTTTCAAACAATACTCTGGAACATATTTTTGTACCTGTTTTAAAACAAATTTTTAAAGAGTTTCAGATTATTCTGGATGATGATTATCATTTAATGAGCCACTTTATTGATATGAGTGATCATTTTGCGCACTTTGACTCATCAATTAATATTTATAATTTCCTAAAATATTCAGAACAATTCTGGTCAAAAATTGATAATAATATTCAACCGCAAAACAGATTAAGAGAGCGTGATTATTTAAATCTTTTTGAAGAACTTTCTTATCAAGCAGGAGTAATAAGTCATAGAGATGGCAGTATTGAAGAATTAGAAAAGATTAATGTCGATTCAAAGTTTGAAAAATATACAAAAGAAGAATTGTCGGTTAGTCATACTTATATCAAGATGATATTTAACTAATCTAAAAAGACTTCGCACTATTTTTTAATCTGTACAGTTAATAAAGTATACTTGCAATTAAAGAAAAGCCTGAAGATATTGAAGAAGGTTATAGCCATAAACACACGATTTCTGATTAAAGACAAATTGGAAGGAATTGGGCGATTTACAAATGAAGTAATTGGAAGAATGGTGCAGGCAAATTCGGATGTGGAATTTCATTATCTTTTTGACAGAGCTTATGACGATTCTTTTATTCATGCAAATAATGTTACAGGCCATGTTTTAAATCCTCCTGCCCGGCATCCTTTTTTATGGTATTGGTGGTTTGAACAAAGTGTTCCGAAAGCGCTAAAAAAAATTAAGCCGGATTTGTTTTTAAGTACAGATGGATATGCTTCTTTAAAATGCAGTATTCCCCAATTAATGGTTTGCCATGATTTAGCTTTCGAATCATATCCTGATTTCGTTCCCTTTTTAGCAAGAAATTATTATTTACATTTCACGCCAAAATATGTAAAGCAATCAAAGCGGGTAGCTACAGTTTCAGCTTATACAAAACAGGATATTGTAAACAGGTATAAAAAAGATCCTGACTTAATAGACGTTATTTATAACGGTTCGAATATTAGTTGCCGACCCTTTAATGAAAAAGAAAAGCAACAAACAAGAAAACAATTTTCAAATGAAGCACCTTTCTTTTTATTCGTAAGTGCTGTTCATCCAAGAAAAAATCTGGAAAGGATTTTATTGGCTTTTGACTTATTTAAAAAGGAATCCGGTGCAAATCACAAATTGATAGTTGCCGGACGAATGGCATGGCAAACCGGAAATATTGAATCCATTTACCGGCAATTGGAATTTAAAGACGATGTTATTTTAGTAGGGCATTTAAAAATTGAAGAAATTGAAGCTCTGACTGCATCTGCTGATGCTTTATGTTATTGTTCTTTGTTTGAAGGATTTGGCTTACCTATTTTGGAAGCCATGTATGCTGAAACTCCTGTGATAACATCTAATGTAACATCTATGCCGGAAGTCGCCGGTGATGCTGCAATTTTAGTTGACCCTAAATCTTATGAGTCCATTTCTGCTGCTATGAAAAGAATTGTTACAGAAACTGATTTGAAACAAAATTTAATTGATAAAGGTAAGATTCAAAGAGAAAAATTTACATGGGATAAAACAGCTAATGCTTTATGGCGATCTGTTGAAAAATGTTTATCCGATGCCTGAAGTAATTTTTGATAACATAAAAAAAGCATACGCTGAAACCCTTGCCTTAAATAATGTTTCCTTTACTATCC
>JAHDHT010000395.1 GCA_020631175.1 Chitinophagales bacterium | reverse complement strand
ATAGAATTGGCAGATCGTTTTAAGTTGATTCCTAAAGATGGTATTTATGCTGTTCATGTAATAATAGGCGATCGAAAATTTGACGGAATGCTCTATATAGGGTCTCGCCCTACTGTAAATGGTACCAAAAGAAATATTGAAGTAAATATTCTTAACTTTGATGAAAGCATTTACGGTGAACACATCAGACTCGAATGTCTTGCTTTTATCCGTCCGGATCAAAAATTTGATTCAATGGATTTAATGATTGACCAAATGCATAATGATAAAGAAAAGACAATGAACATTTTAAAGCAATTCAGCCTTGACTAAATTCGACAGTTTCGGTTTTGAAGATAGTTTATTAGATGGCCTAACTTCGATGGGATTTGAGAAAGCAACTCCTATTCAGGAAAAAGCTATTCCATTAATTCTCGAAAATAATGATTTAATTGCCTGTGCTCAAACCGGTACAGGAAAGACAGCCGCTTTTTTACTTCCGGTTATTGACAAAATTTGCAAGAAACAAAGTGCGGATATTTCTGTTAACACAGTCATTATTGCCCCTACTCGTGAATTGGCTTTACAAATTGATCAGCAGGTTGAAGCGCTCGCCTATTTTACCGGTGTTGTTTCTGCGCCAATCTATGGTGGAACAGACGCAGGTGAATTTGACAAACAAAAGAATGCGCTAAAGAACGGTGCAGATATCATCATTGGAACACCCGGTAAATTATTAGCACACTTACGATTTGGTTATGCTAAACTTGATCAGATGGAACATTTAATTTTGGATGAAGCTGATCGTATGTTAGACATGGGATTTTATGAAGATATTTTAAATATTATTGAATACTTCCCAAAAGAAAGACAAACTTTATTATTCAGTGCAACCATGCCGGATAAAATCCGAAAGCTTGCCAAAAAAACCTTACAAAATCCGAAAGAAGTAAACATTGCGATTAGTAAACCTGCAGCTGGAGTTATGCAGGCTGCATATAATGTTTATGATGATCAGAAAATTGCTTTGGTTAGTTCTTTATTGAAAGGAAAGGATAATTATAAAAGCATAATCATTTTTGCAAGTACCAAATTATCCTGCAAAAACTTATCGCGTCAGTTAAAAAAAGAAAAATTTTCTGTCGATGAAATTCATTCTGATTTAGATCAAAGTGAAAGAGAAGTTGTTTTACGGGATTTCAAAAATAGAAAACTCCAAATTCTGGTTGCAACAGATATTCTTTCAAGAGGTATTGATATAGACAGTATTTCATTGGTCATTAATTATGACGTACCAAATGATGCTGAAGATTACGTACACCGTGTAGGTCGTACTGCAAGAGCAGAAAATACCGGTTTAGCTTTAACGTTTATAAATCCAAGAGACCAGCAAAAATTCGGTAAAATTGAAGCTTTAATAGAACGTGAAATTCCAAAATTAAATTTACCGGAAGGATTTAAACAAGGACCAAAATATGATCCAAATCGACGACCTTCAAGTGGTTCAAAATACCGAGGTAAAAAGAAAAATTTCAGTAATAATAAAAAAGGCGGGAAGCGATACAATAAACCCAAAAAGAAAGACTAATTTGCTTTTTGATTTGATTGTTCTAAAATACGACTGTTTTATTTCCATTTAATAAAACACGATCGTTAAAAACCATTTTGAGCGCTTTCGCCAATACATCACGTTCGACTTCTTTTCCGGCAGCCGCCATTTGTTTTACATTATGTTGATGACCTATTCTCATTACACCCTGTTCAATAATCGGCCCCTGATCTAATTCATTATTTACAAAATGAGCTGTTGCTCCAATGATCTTCACTCCTCTTTCATAAGCCTGTCGATAAGGATTCGCACCAATAAATGCCGGCAAAAACGAATGATGGATATTAATAATTTTTCCATGATACTTTTCGACAAAAGATGGGGTTAAAATGCGCATATATTTAGCCAGAACGATATAGTCAAACTCAAACTGATCAATCACTTCTGCAACTTTTGCTTCATGATCTTCTCTCTTTAAATCTTTTGTTGAAATAAAACTATAAGGCACACCGTATCTTTCAGTAATTTCTCTTAATGAATCACGGTTTGATATTGCGCATAAAATATCAGCGTCTAATTGATTGAAATGATTTCGTGTTAAAATATCAGTGTAGCAATGATAGTCTTTTGTTCCCATAAGAATAATTTTTTTCTTTTGAGGAACTGTACATTTAACAAAACTATTTTCTGATAATACTTTTTTTACTTCAGATTCTATAAATTCACAATCAACTAAAGGGCCTTCTGCTTCTGTTCGGGTAAAAAACGTGCCATTTTCAGGATCTACATATTCATCATTCTTAATGATGTTTAATCCCTGATGA
>JAHDHT010000394.1 GCA_020631175.1 Chitinophagales bacterium | reverse complement strand
TTTTGAACCAATCAAGACAAATTTCCCTTACATTTATAGAACAAACAATACAGTCTATATGGCATTTGTAATATTGATTATCATTTTGGTGGCTGTTGTTGCCTTTATGTATAATAGTCTGATTCGCAGAAAGAATCAGGTCGACAACATTTTCGGATCGATGGATGCGATGCTTAAGAAGCGTTATGACCTCATTCCGAACCTTGTTGAAACAGTGAAAGAATACATGACCTATGAAAAGGAGACCCTCACTGAAATCACGAAACTAAGAGCTCAGGCCATCAGCGGAACTGCTTCTGCCGACGAAAAAGTTCAAATCGAAAATGCTTTAGGTCGAAGAATGGGTGGATTAATGGTTGCCGTTGAAAATTATCCGAACCTGAAAGCCAACGAAAGCTTCCAGAAATTACAGGATAGCTGGAGTGATGTGGAAGAGCAAATCTCTGCAGCAAGAAGAGCCTATAACTCCGCCGTTACCGATTATAATAATGCAGTGGAAATGTTTCCAACAAATTTCATCGCTAACTTCATGGGGTATCAAACCAAGAAAGTATTCGAAATTCCGGAAGAGGAAAGAGAAAACATATCAGCAAAAGATCTTTTTAAAGATGAAAACGCTTAAACGGTCAGCCTAAGATGCGTAAAGAACGTATTTTTGATGTCTTTTTTGAACAAGAGCTTCGTCCTTTAATAAAGGATTTAGACACGCTAAAAGCAGAACAATGGGAGAAGGCTAAAAAAGCCATGCTGAAAAACGGACTCATTGCTTTAGCTGTTGCAGCTGTTGTTTTACTTTTAGCACTTCGAAGTCCGGGAGCTTTTCCGGTGGCCATTTTCTTTGCATTGATATGTGTTGGAATTAGTGTTGCCTTCGGATATACCGGCTATACAAAAGATTATAGTGAAGCTTTCAAAGCACAGTTAATCAATAAAATGGTGGGCAACATAGATGAAAATTTATCTTATGCCCCAAGTTCAAGTATATCCAGAGAAGAGTATTTCGACAGTAAATTATTTACGAAAGGAGTAGATCGATTCAAAGGAGATGACCTCGTAACAGGAACCATCGATAAAACTGATATTCGATTTTCAGAACTGCATACAGAATATAAAAGTACAACCACCGATTCGAAAGGAAGGAGAAAAACAACATGGCATACCATTTTCAAAGGCATCTTTTTTATTGGCGATTTCCATAAAGATTTTAAAACGACAACGGTCTGCCTGCCGGATTATGCCGAAAACTTTTTTGGAGGATTATTTAAAAGCTTTCAAAGTGCGAACCGCAAAGGGGCATCCTTAATTCAAATGGATCATCCGCAGTTTGAAAAGTATTTTAAAGTCTATGCTGATGATGCTGTTGAAGCACATTATCTCTTAACTCCCGGAATGATGGAACGCATCGTTGAATTAAGAGAAGAATATGATCATGATATGTACATTGCTTTTGTGGATGGACATATAAACATTGCTGTAAGTGTGCCGAGAAATCTGTTTGAAGCACCGAATTTATGGTTCAAAGGCGATCTGCAGCCTTTGTTAAAAGAATACAATCATTATCTCGAACTGGGCAAAGAAATCGTCGAACAATTAAATTTAAATCTCAGAATCTGGTCGAAGCAATAAAGGCTTGATTTTCACCGTGACTATGATCTGATTTTGGGTCTAAATAAGTGCAGGAACTAAACAAGCCTGCTAAACATTTAAACAATACAACAAATAAATTTTTACGCTTATGATGGGTGCATATATTATCGGGGGTATTTTCATGTTTATCAGCATGATAGTTGGTAATCAACTAAAATCCCGATTCCAGAAATATTCACAAATTCCAACTTCGAGTGGTTTATCCGGAAAGGAAATCGCCGAAAAAATGTTAGCCGATAACGGCATTACTGATGTAGAAGTGATTTCTACTTCAGGACAATTAACTGATCACTACAATCCATTAAATAAAACAGTAAACCTGAGTGAAGTGGTTTACAACCAACGTAATGTTGCAGCAGCAGCTGTTGCGGCGCACGAAGTGGGTCATGCGATTCAGCATGCGACACAGTATTCAATGTTAATGATGAGAAGCCGATTGGTACCTTTCGTTAACATGTCAAGCAAAGTGATGCAGTGGGTTATTTATGGTGGATTGATCGTAGCTGCACAAACGCAGAACACAACTGTTCTACTAATCGGTATTGCTTTATTTGCCGTAACCACCTTATTCGCAATGGTAACTTTACCGGTCGAGTATGATGCTTCTAACAGAGCATTAGCATGGTTAGATCAGGCAAGAATCACCGCACCACAAGAGCATGTTGCAGCTAAAGATGCTTTAAAATGGGCCGCAAGAACTTACCTTGTAAATGCCTTAGCTTCA
>JAHDHT010000393.1 GCA_020631175.1 Chitinophagales bacterium | reverse complement strand
CAAAAGGTCGTAACGTTGTTATTCAAAAAAGCTTCGGCGCACCTGCTATTACTAAGGATGGTGTTACTGTTGCCAAAGAAGTGGAATTAGAAGATGCAGTAGAAAACATGGGTGCCCAAATGGTAAAAGAGGTCGCTTCTAAAACAGCAGATATTGCTGGTGATGGAACAACTACTGCTACTGTTTTGGCTCAAGCTATTGTTACCACAGGTATGAAGAATGTAGCTGCAGGAGCAAATCCAATGGATTTGAAAAGAGGAATTGACAAAGCAACTCAAGCAGTAGTTGCTCACCTGAAAAAAACATCTGAAAAAGTTGGAAACGACTTCAAAAAAATTGAGCAAGTCGCTTCTATCTCTGCTAATAACGATTCTGTTATTGGTAAATTAATTGCAGATGCAATGCAGCGTGTTTCTAAAGATGGTGTTATCACTGTTGAAGAAGCAAAAGGAACAGATACTTATGTAGAGGAAGTAATGGGTATGCAATTCGACAGAGGATACCTTTCTCCTTACTTCGTTACCAATCCTGAAAAAATGGAAGCGGAATACGAAAACCCGCTCATCCTGATCCACGATAAGAAAATTTCTAACATGCAAGACCTCGTGCCGATTTTAGAAAAAGCGGTACAGTCTGGTCGTCCGTTGTTGATCATTGCGGAGGATGTAGAATCTCAGGCATTGAGCATGTTGGTACTGAACCGTCTTCGCTCTCAGTTGAAAGTAGCAGCGGTAAAAGCACCTGGATTTGGCGACCGTCGTAAAGCTATGTTGGAAGACATCGCTATCCTGACGGGTGGAACGGTTATCTCCGAAGAAACCGGACACACGATGGAAAATGTTCAGTTGGAGCACTTGGGTTCTGCTGAAAAAATCAGCATCGACAAAGACAATACAACTATCGTCAACGGTGCCGGAAAACCTAAAGACATCAAGGCGAGAACGAATCAAATCAAAGCGCAAATCGAAACGACGACTTCCGATTACGACCGCGAGAAATTGCAGGAGCGTTTGGCGAAGTTGGCTGGTGGTGTAGCGGTACTATATGTAGGCGCACCTTCTGAGGTAGAAATGAAGGAGAAAAAAGATCGCGTTGACGATGCGCTTCACGCTACCCGCGCGGCAGTGGAAGAAGGTATCGTTCCCGGTGGTGGAGTCGCTTTGGTGAGTGCCATTAAAGGATTGGATAAATTAGAAGGCGTCAATGCAGATGAGAATACCGGTATTGCGATTATCCGTAAAGCACTGGAAGCTCCGTTGAGAACGATTGTAGAAAATGCAGGTCTGGAAAGTTCTGTTATTTTACAGGATGTATTGAAGGCGAAAAAGAATCACGGTTTCAATGCGAGAACAGAGCAGTTCGAGGATTTGAAAAAGGCAGGGGTTATCGATCCGACTAAGGTGACGAGAATCGCCCTTGAAAATGCCGCTTCAATTGCCGGAATGATCCTGACGACGGAATGTGTTATCAATGACAAGCCTTCCGACGATGCAGGTGGCGGACACATGCACCCAGGAATGGGTGGCGGAATGCCCGGTATGATGTAAGAACATAACAAGTTCAATTTATATTAAAAATCCTCTTTCGATCTGGTTCGGGAGAGGATTTTTTTTGTTATATTACAATTTTTAAAAAACCCAGTAGTTTTACACTAATCAAAAATCAATCAATGGTATATCAGGCAGGAATAAAATTAAATATTGAAAAAAGAGATGTTCAAGTTAATATTGATTTTGATACGGGTCTTATTGGATTTACAGAAAAAGTGAATGGTGAAATGAAAGCGTATTATTATTCGAGGAGTCCGGTGGAGTTCAAGAAGGCTTTTCTTGAAAAATTTGAATCACTTTTCGCTGAAGACCGACATTTGAATTTTAAGATTTGTCGAAAAAATCCTGATGTTATGAAAATGATTCGAGCGTTATCAGAAAAATAACCAGATCTACTTAACTGGCAAAAACCCCAAATGCCAGAAAAAGCCAACAACAACTCCGAAACAAAAAGCTCACAAAAAAATTTTAATATTTAAAGTCTTGTGATGCGTAACGAACGTATATTTCGTGGAAGTTACAAACTTCCCCGATCAGCTGTGTTTCAAATAAATATCCTGGATTAAAAAATATGGGAATCAAAAAATAAACCGTACAAGCATTTTATCCCGTTTAAAAATTTTGCATTAAAAATTTTCTTATCTTTCTTTTTTGTTTTTGTTCCACTTCTGTTTGCATTTTTGGGGAGGTATTGAGTAGGCTTAAAACCCTAAACGACAAAGTCATTGACAAAAGCAAAAAAGGTGCATCGCACCGACCCCATTTGTAGAAAAAAAGGTTAGTAAAAATTCCAAAGGGGCGTAGCCTCGTCCCCATAAAATCCC
>JAHDHT010000095.1:12834-15021 GCA_020631175.1 Chitinophagales bacterium | reverse complement strand
TATTTCTTTTTGGATGGATGCTATTTCTTCTTCTTCCAGAAGTTCAAATACTTCAGCTAGTTTTTTTTCTTCTTCAAATTTAGAGTTTAAGGTCTTCCATTTTTCATAGGCTAAGATTCCGATTTTACGATAAATAGTTGCTCCGGTAATTTTCTCAAGCATTTCACCGCGATCATTTTTATCTGCTTTCAAAAATTTTGAAAATTCACCCTGAGATAAAATGATAGATTTGACAAACTGCTCATAACTTAAACCTATAATTTCTTCATTCTTCTTAGGGACTTCTGATGTTTTAAGATCTAAATAGTTTCCCTCTCCATCCTGAAGCGTCATTGTATCTTTCTGAACTTTGCCTGATTTTTTGGCTTTATGAATTTCCCAGCTGGAAGTATATTTTTTTCCTTTTACAGAATAAGTAATTGAGGCTGATGCATCATTGGTAAAACGGGTAATAATAGAACCTTGATTTTCAATTTGACCACTCGAGATAACACCTGAAAAGCGGGGCACATTTTTAAAAAGAGCAAGACTGATAACATCTAAAATAGTCGACTTCCCGGATCCGGTCGGACCAAGTATAGCAAACAAGCCTGCTTCTTTTAAAGGCTTTTCATCGAATTTGATTATATGAGGTCCGCCTTTCAGACTGTTTATGTTTGTAAATTTTATTTCTAAAATTTTCATGCGGTCTCTTGCTCTGCCTCCTCTATCAGTATTTGAAACATTTCTTTTAACATAGAAGCTTTTTTAGTTTCAAAAGCTTCCTCTTCTAACTTTTTTTCAAAAACTTCCATTGCTGTAAGCTCTTCAATATTGGTACCTGCTTTAAATAAATCAGCACTATCTTTTTCATTTGATTTAAAGCTTGTTTTATCCTTCAGAATCTTAAAGCTTTCATTTAAAGCGTACCTTGCTTTTAAAGTTTCCACTTCAATAAGTGTGCTGTTACTAAATTCACTTTCATTGATTTCTAATTCAACAAAAGAAACCAAAGGGAAGTCAGGTTTAAACTCGGTCAGTTCTTTCTTTATTTTTTCAAGATTTCCTTTGAAGCGTTTCAGCATTCTGAACTTAGGGACTTTAATAACTTCTGGTTCTTGTAGTTTTCCATCCTTTAATTCAATTAAAACTACTTGCTTTTCATCTTTGTGTTCTGAAAAACTCAAAGCGATTGGAGATCCGGAATAACGAATCATTTTATTATCATTAATCACCTGAGGTCGGTGAATATGTCCAAGCGCAACATAATCATAATGTGTTGAAAATATATCACTGCCTACTGCTCCACTATTACCGATGTGAATGTCCCGTTCACTTTCACTTAATTCAGATCCGGCAACATATAAATGACCCATTGCTATACTGGGGCAGGAAGGATATTTATCTTCGATTAACTGAGCAATTTTTAAATAGTGATTTTTAATTCCTTCCCGAATAGCCTCAGCCCGGTTTTCATATTGCTGATCAGTTTCCGCATTTCTTAAATCTTTATCCCTCAGAAATGGAACAGCTGCAATGCTTAACTGTGGTTTACCATCATTATCATTAATACTGATAATTTCGTCTTCGATATTTTCAGTGGCTCCTCCAATAATGGTTATATTAAGTACATCTAAAACCTCTGCCGGTGCATTTAAAAATCCAACAGAATCGTGATTTCCACCGGTGATAATTACTTTTATGTGCAATTGATTTAGTCTTCGAAGAAAATTGTAATACATACTTTTATCTTCAGCGGAAGGATTGGCAAGATCGAATATATCTCCTGATATTAATAAAAGATCAACTTTTTCTTTTTGGATGAACATGTACAACCAGTCAAAAAATAATTTAAGCTCATCTCTTAATGGATGTCGATGTAAAACTTTACCTATATGCCAATCTGCGGTATGAAGGATTTTCATTCTATGAAATTAATAGTTCTGAATTGTTGAAGCACAAACTTAAATCAACAATTCTGAACATTTGTTAAAATAAGCGTTTATAAACGTTTAAAAACGCTTAGCTGTTGAGAATTATCAAAAAACCTATATATTAGAGCAACAGCTGTAGGCTGGTTCAATCACAAAGTTCTCACATCTTACAATTTATATAAAGGCAATAGCCAATGCTATGTGCTTATTTGTTAATATTTAAATTGTTAAAGATGAAAAAAGTATTCACCCCATTATGCTTGCTATTTTGTCT
>JAHDHT010000095.1:5745-12734 GCA_020631175.1 Chitinophagales bacterium | reverse complement strand
GGAAATTTTATGCATAAGCAGGCCTTATCTGAAAGAAGTACTTTATTTAAAAGTAAATTCTCATTTAAGAGAAATATGTTTAATCCTGTTAAAGAAACTCAAATTGATAAATGGAAGGCTCAGGGAATTAATTATGACGAGATAAATGGATATTCTTATCGGCTTGAGTTTGGTAAAACACGGATTACAATAGACAATAAAGAGAAGTCTATTGAGAAAATTTCTTTTTCGGATGGAGATGAGATGTTGAGTACTACATTTACCCGCTTTGAACAATTATCAAATCGACTGTATGTGCCGGTTTTTTCTATGGAGACAACAGCAGGTCAGACATTAAGCGGTGATTGTTTTGATGAAATAAGTATAAGCGAATATTATGGATATAATTTTCAGCAAAATCGGGAAGAGAAACAAATTGACTTAGGCGTATCTTTTGATATTTATCCAAATCCTGTAACTGATATACTTCAGTTGAATTTACCTGAAAATTCAAAAAGTATTTCCATTCTTACTTTAAATGGTGAAATCATTTTTTCAGAGCAAGCTGATTATATTGGAAAGTTGAATATTCCTGTTGATTTTCTGGAAAGTGGAACATATTTAATTCAAATCAGAAGTAATGAAAATGTATTAACTGAAAAATTTGTAAAACTATAAAAGCCCAAAACAATGAAAACTAAAATTAAACTAACAATAGTACTAATCCTGATAACAGGGATTTTAGCAGCACAAAATGATTGTGCAGATGCGGATGGATTATTTTCAATTGATAATGTATCATTTGAAGAAATTCAAAATAACAACGAAAATGATTTTCAAATAGATTTTGATGCCGGGCAGCCTTTTGATATCGAACTTGAAGAAGTAGATGTTGCAAGCGGTGAAAATGAACGAATGATCTGGTGGTTACATGGTTTAGGTGGAGATGAAGATGCTTTTGCCAATGCACATGCCTATGTTGTTGTCAACTATAAAGTGCAAGCAACTGATTTAATCACATATACTCAGGCGGGAAATTTAACAGCTGCAGCAGCAGAAGTATTGGGAATTACACAAATTCAAGGAAGTTCATTACAGCCATTTTTAGTGCCGGATGCAGAACCAAGAGATAATTTTGCAGTTGGACATTCACTAGGAGGAATTGTTGCTAAAGCTACTGACAAATTAGCTAATGATACGAACGTGCCAGATGATGAACGTTACCTTGGAGGGATTGTAACATTAGGATCGAGTCATAGCGGATCAAAAATGGTTGATAATTTTGAAGAGATAAAGTTATTAGCTGCAACAGGAGTTTCTGCAATGGCGCTTGGCCCGATGACGGAAGCCGGTGAAAGTATTTTTGGTTCTTTATTGGGAGATATTCTTGGAATCGAATTAGATGAACCTGATAAGTCCGGAATTTTTGCAGGTATTGTATCTGATTTAAAAAATGTAATGACTCAAACAATCGCAAGTTCTGTTTTAAGCACCAATAATATTAACAAAATACTGGATGTTGTTTCACCGGCATCTGTGATCGTGCTTGAAAAGTTTGCTGCCGGTAATATGGCTCCGATTGCGCAGTCTTTAACAAATGCTGTAGGCTCTGAAATTCATGAATTGAATAACTATGATGATAGTTTTCTGGATGGAAATAAGATTGCTGTTTACGGTACCGAGAATACAGATGAAGCAGCTCTTCGGGTTTTACATCACGCAGTAAATGACATTAATGATGAAGGTGCTTTTATTAATCCGAATCTGGATAATTCTACCATATTACTATGGAATCAATTACTTAATATTTATAATGCGAAGCAAACTGAATGGGAATTAATTAAAGAAGAGCATCAATTAGAATTGGATTTATTGATTGATAATGTAGATAATTTTGATCCGGCAGTATTTGGCAATGCTGAAGAATTGAGGGATGCTGCTTTAGCTGTTGAAGCAGCTTATCAAACAGGCATTAATTATTTGGAAGACTTTAATACAAACTTTGGAATAATTACCGGTTCCATTTCTCCACCTTATATTACACCGGCTAATTATGAATGTCTATGTGATCCTAATCAGCCTGTAATTGTATTTGATCTGGCAGATCAATGCAGTGATGATGCAGGAGTCTACTGCGAGAATATCCCAAATTTTTGGACGGTTCAGGATGTGTATACTACAGATGGAATAGTGCCTGCATATTCAGCTAAAGGAATGAATCGGACGGAGACGATTGATATGTGGGGGGCAGCTGTAAATGTTGAATTCCCTCAAAACAATCATTTTGAATTAAAAAACACGCAACAAACTAAAGCATTTTTGGATTTACTATTACAAGGAGATCTAAATATAAATTTAAACTATTCATATTTTGAAACTTCATTAAGATGAAAAATAATTTATTGATATTATTCTTATTGCTATTAATCTTTTCATGTAAAAAGGAAGCTGAAATAATTCCGGAGATCATAAATGATTCTGAAGAAATAATATTACCTCATGATACGGTCTCTTATAACGATGAATATTTATGGAGAGTTTTAGTCCCATTTTCCGCAAGTGATGTTATAGCAAGTGCGTCACCTATCTTTTTAGATGATGAAACCATAATTTTTTCAAAAATAGAAGGAGACAGTTTTTTTGATTCATGGTACGTGCTAAATGCTTTCGATACAAACGGGAACTTTTTGTGGGAAAAATATGATGGATTAAATTTTAACATGCTTAAAACTAATTCAACTATCAAAAATGGGAATCTTTATTTCTATAGAAATGACGTTATACATCAAATTGACATGAATTCGGGGGCTATACTAAATCAGTTAGATTTATGCGATTGTATACCTGAAATGATTGAATGTAATTATGTCAACAGATGGGTAGAAACTGATATAGGGTACTTAATATCCGGATTAGTTAAGAACGCTTCAGATAAGGTTTCAAGTGTTGTTTTAAAGTTTGATCCTACTAATATGAATTGTGAGGAAGTACTTCGATTAACCGATTCTGAAAACTCTTATACTGATATTTCTCAAGCAGCACTACATATAAATGAAAATAATGAGTCATTGCTTTTCATGAATGGTTTTAAAAGTTATGTAAATAGTGATAACAAAAATATATATCAATATATGTGTTATAATTTGACTGAAAATGAAATGCTTTGGCGAGTTGACGATCCGGATAATAATGTCGGCTTTCCATTAAAGCCTTTAATCGATGAAAATTATAATGCGATGTTTGTGTTAAATCATCATGGAGTTTCAAGTATTGATATAGAGAATGGAGTTAGAAATTGGAACTATCAGTATCCAACTTTTGATCAAGTCAGTGCTATTACAGATTTTATATCTTACGGTAATAAATTAATCTTTGGTAGCAATGCTGGATTTGTTACCGTTTTAAACAAAGACGATGGTTCAATATTTTGGCAAAAGGATACTGATGGCTACATACAAGGCATAGAAATTTGGAATAATTATCTTGTAATGGCATCTAATCAAATCAATTTTTATAACCTCGAAAATGGTAGGTTAAGATTTAGAATTGATCAACCTTTGCAGTCATTTAATCGGTTCGATGTTGCAATTGATTCTGTAAACGGATTATTATATTCAAATGATCAGGATTACCTCTACTGCTTCGAACTCCCTGACATTTAAAACAAAACTGTCACCCCAAACACCCCAAGATTTATGAAAATGTAAATCTTTTATAAGCAAGGAGCCTGATTTTAATAATCAGGCTCTTTTCGTTTAGTTAAACTGAACGGATACCGATAATTTTAGCTTAATATGGTTATCTTGTTATCTTCCTGTGACAGCTGAAACAACACATAAAAAAAAATGGTATAAGTCCGGATTAGCTCGCTTTTCTCTTATCGGATTAGTGTTGCTTATCGTGTTATTTTTTTTAAGTATTTTTTTACTTCAAAATTATATTCGCAATAATCAGGATAGCATCATCAATAGTATAGGTTTTCTAAAAAACGGAGATATTAAATTTGATGATGCTCAAATAAGTGTTATAAAAGGTTTCCCAAGATTTTGTCTGACACTGAAAAATGTTCAGCTAAATGATAAAAAATTTGAGGAACATAAAATTTCTGCTATTGATTTCGAAGAAATCAGTATTTATTTCTCTTTAGCGGCATGGAGAAAAAAAAGATTAAAACTGAAAAAAATTGACTTTACAAATGGGGAAATTAATATTATTCGATTTGCGGATAATTACCAGAACATAAAATCTATTATTAAGAGCAACCTTTCACAATCTCCACCCAACAGAACTGCGGATGTTGATGTGAACCTTGATGATGTTGATTTGAATTTTGAAAGAGTATTGTTAAATCAAATCGATTCTGTAAAAAATCTAAAGATTTTGGCTGAGATACACTATTTACAGACTGAGATTAATGGAATTGAAAACCTTAATGAGCTGGAAGTTGACTTAAGTGCTTTAGTTCGCGAGTTAACACTGGGCGAAAATCAACAGACATTTTTGAAGGATTCACATTTAGAGTCTGAACTATTGCTATCAATAGAACCCGATTTTGTTAAGCTAAAAACGGAAGAACTATTTCTGAACAAAAGCATATTTGAATTTGACGCTAAAATCAATTTGAACAAATCGGATAGTACAACTTTTGTATTGAAATCTGAGAAGTCAGCATTAGAAGAATTGAACACTTTTTTAAATGAAAAGAGTGTTCAACAACTTTCTTATTATGAGTTAAGTAAACCATTTAAGACGGAAACATATATCTCATTGTATCCCGAAAGTCCTGCTTTGGTTAGAGTGAAATTTCAATTAGAAGATAATAAACTGAAAGTAGGAGATTACCTGTTTAAACGATCTAATTTAACCGGTTATTTGATTAATAGAAAAGAAGAAGAAGGTCAATACATTAATTCATCAAAAGATGAGATGTCGATCTTTATAAAAGATATCGCTTTAAAGTATGACATGTTTGATATATACTCAGATGAAGCAAAGGTGTATTCTAACCCAATTGATAAAGCTACTGTTCAATCCAAAATTAATGTTTCCGGAGAAGCTGCTAAAATGAGTAAGTGGTTGGAAAATGATGAGTTTATCTTTCGGGATGGGAAGTTTAAATTGTTAGCAGATGTAAATGGTAATATTTCTGATCTTAAAGCAGCATTTATTAAAAGTAAAGCCGCTCTAAATTTAGATGATTTGGAAATTTATTATGGTCCCGGAGATGTTCTGTTTTCTTTTGATCTGTTGGAGTTAAATAAAGCAGCTAATGAAGCCAACTTCAAAGTAGTAGGAAATACCATTGATAATTTAAACAACTATTTCTTATCAGGAGCAGTCGAAAATGTGGTAGACATAATTTTCAATACGGATGATTTTAATGTAGATAGTGATGTGGATTTTTATGCAAAGGAATTAAGCTGGTCTGATTTTGTAAATATTTTCGCTGCAAGTGGCTCGGCTTTTAAATCTGAAAAATCTAATCTGGAAAAAAAGCAATCTTTAAAAAGAACAATTAAGGGTATGTATGATAAATTCAAACCGGAGATTGAATTTGCAGTTGAGAATTTTAAATATTATGATCAGTTAGATTTTAAAGATTTTAAATCCAGAATTCGATATAAAAACCCCACTACAGTTGTTTTAGATCAAACTCAATTCAGAATTGGAGATGCTAAACTTGACTTTAATGCCGAGTTAGACTTAGAAAGAGAAGACGTATCTGCTGTCAAATTTAGTATTGATGCGCGATCAATTAATTTTCAGGAGATCATTCAGGATTTAGATTATCTCGAAATAGATCTTTTAAGGGAATTTAAACAATATCCGGATGATATGGATATTAAAATTAATCTTACCGGTGATCTTGACGATGTAAAAGGTCTATTATATAATACTTGTTATGGTACCATTGAATTTGCTAGCAAAAACAATCAGCGTTTTTCGGGAAGAGTGGATATTAGTCCGCAAAACACTAAAAACACACAAGACGCAAATTTCAATACAACTTTAAGTTTAACAGGTGACCCATTTTTGTTTAATGACTTTTTCAATACGGAGAATTTTATATTTAATCCAACAGGTACTTTTGATGTGAGTTTTGATTTTAGAGGAAATGTAACTTCAAAAAAAGAATTAATTCAGAACTCAAAGGTTAATTTTAGTTTAGACAATGCGGAGATTTATTATGTAGATGCAGATGTTACCTTTCCAATGTCGTACATAAAACTTAATGCAATTGACGATAATGCCAATTTGGATTTATTGATTAATTCACCGATTAGTAATACAAGTATTACAGCAAACGGCGCTTTAGAGAGCTTAAGCGCGATTCTAATTGAAAACACAGGTAAAACAATAAAATCAAAAGCTAAAATTCATACGGACAGAATTCGCTGGTTTGAAATTGCCGGTTTGTTTACTTATCTGAATGATAAAAATAAAATGAATGCTGTACCCAGACCAGGTGTGATAAAAAAAGCTTCATACGAACAAATGAAAGAAATGGTTTCCGGCTTACTCACAACCTTTAATCCTGATTTGGAAGTAAGTGTTGGTTCATTTGTTTTCAATCAGCGATTAGAAATAACAAATCTTCAAACAAGATGTAAAATAGAGAATAGTAAAGATTTAGTTTTAGAAAATACAGGATTTAATTTTCAGGACGGATCTATTAACCTTAATGCCATTTTTGATTTAGATAAAGCAAGTGAAATTCCCTTTACTTCTACTTTACAAACCACAGATTTAAATTTATTGGGTTTCGTTGAAAGCCTTGATTATTTTGGGATCGAAGAATTACAGCGTTCAGAAAAATTAGAAGGCGTACTAAATATGGATATGAATTTTAATTCGAGTGTTAGAAACGATGGAAAAGGGATAGTACCTGAACATACCAATGCTATTATTGATTTCACACTTTCAGATTTAGAAATTCATGGTTTAAAAGTATTGGAAGAAATTGCAGCTAAAGTTGGAAGGAAAAAGTTATTCCAGGATATTTTATTCGC
>JAHDHT010000095.1:3840-5645 GCA_020631175.1 Chitinophagales bacterium | reverse complement strand
AAGAAATTGCAGCTAAAGTTGGAAGGAAAAAGTTATTCCAGGATATTTTATTCGCACCAATTTCAAATACGATTCAAATTACTCCCGAAAAAATTATCATTCCTGAAATGGAAGTCAAATCAACAGCCTTAGATGCTTACATTGAAGGCGAAGTAGTACCCAAGGGAGGCACTAATGTATGGGTTTCATTACCGGTAAATAATTTGGGTAAAAAACCATCTGAAATTGTTCCTGAAAAAGGAAATTATGCAGATACAAAGTCAAAGGTATATCTGGAATTGAAAGATGATAAAAACAATGATCTTAAAATGAAATTCCATCTAAGTAAAAAGAAGTTCTATGAGCACAGAGGAATAAAGGAGAAATTTAAAAAGGACAGACAAAAGCATAAGCGTTTCCGTAAAGAAAAGCAAAATTAAATTTCATCTATTTCCTGCTTGCCCGGTTTACACTGAATTAAATATTTTTCCCCTACTTCTTCATTAACAATACGAAGTTCATTGTTGGATGTCCACCATCCGGTTCGCAAATCCTGAACGATATATAAATCTTTACCCGGAAAAATTTCGATATTCATATCAAATAAATTTCCAAAGCGACCCGCTTTCGAAGTAATAGCATGAATTCCCGGGTCAAGCAATACTTTTAAAAAATTTTGCCCGCGTGTAAATCCAATATATTGTTGATCAACATGCACTTTAAATTTCATTAGTTTGCCCATAAATTCAGGGCGGAGGATATAGAGGGTAGATTTTTCAGCCATAGGTTAAATTATTTTTTAAATAGTTGATAATTGTTTTCAGTCTCTTTCATAAAGGTAAAATTCAATTTTTGAAAAAGCTTTATACTACGATTATCATCTTTATGAATGCAGGCTAAATAAGTTGAGCCTTCATAGATTGTAAAGACTTCTTTCAGAGCTAAAAAAGAAAAACCTTTCCCATAATTCAAATAATCAAGAATTTCAGGATATAACAAAATACTATCCTTCCATCCACCCAAAACCTCAAAGTTAAATGAGGAAGAGCAAGTTAAATTTTTGTAACAGTGGACAAATCCAACCAAATCAAAAGCAACATGATGCATTGAATATATATCTACCTCGCCGGATTGTACTTTTTCCACCCACCACAAACGGTCTGCCTCTGGTTTACGCTTCTTTAAAAGACCGGAAGGATATTCACGAGGCTCTGGAAGAATGCGCATAGTTAATCCACGCTGCCATTCCTGCCAAGTCGCTTTTTTAATACTGATTTCAGTTAACATCGATCAAATGATCAATTAGATATCGATATTCGCATATTTAGCATGCGTCACGATAAAATCTCTACGTGGTGGAACATCATCTCCCATTAACATAGAGAAAATACGGTCTGCCTCTGCTGCGCTTTCAATGGTAACTTGCTTTAAAGTTCTTTGATCCGGATCCATGGTGGTTTCCCAAAGCTGTTCAGCATTCATTTCACCAAGACCCTTATAACGTTGAATTTTTACGGACTCAGGATTTCCTGCACCTGCAAATTCAGTAACTAAAGCTTCACGCTGTTGCTCCGTCCATGCATATTGCGCTTTCTTTCCTTTCTTCACCTGATAGAGTGGAGGAGAAGCGATATAAATATATCCCTGCTCGATCAGCTCTTTCATCTGACGGAAAAAGAATGTAAGAATCAAGGTGGTAATGTGGCTACCATCAATATCGGCATCACACATGATTACCACTTTATGATAACGCAATTTATCCATGTTTAGAGATTTATCCTCTTCATGGTGCACACCTAAAGCGGTGAAGATATTTCTGATTTCTT
>JAHDHT010000095.1:1689-3740 GCA_020631175.1 Chitinophagales bacterium | reverse complement strand
GATTTATCCTCTTCATGGTGCACACCTAAAGCGGTGAAGATATTTCTGATTTCTTCGTTGTCGTAGATCTTATGATCCATTGCTTTTTCGACATTCAGAATTTTACCTCTTAATGGCAGAATAGCTTGGAAGAAACGATCACGCCCTTGCTTAGCTGTACCGCCTGCAGAATCTCCCTCTACAAGGAAAATTTCACTTTCACCCGGATCTTTACTTGAGCAATCCGCCAGTTTACCGGGCAGACCTCCACCTGATAAAACATTTTTACGCTGCACTAACTCACGCGCTTTTCGTGCCGCATGACGCGCAGTAGCCGCCAAAATTACTTTTTGAATAATCTGCTTGGCCTGTTTAGGATTCTCTTCGAGATAGTTCTTTAAAGCCTCACCAACAGTACTTTCAACCACACCCTGAACCTCAGAGTTACCTAATTTGGTTTTGGTCTGCCCTTCAAATTGAGGCTCCGGTACTTTCACAGAAATCAAAGCCGTTAATCCTTCCCGGAAATCATCACCAGAAACGTCAAACTTCAGTTTGTCAAACATTTTTTGTTTGTCTGCATACGATTTAAAGGTTCTGGTTAAAGCCCTTCTGAAACCGGAAACATGCGTACCACCTTCAATGGTATTGATATTGTTTACATAAGAATGAATATTCTCGTTAAAAGAAGTATTGTATTGCAAAGCCACTTCGGCAATCACATTTTCACGCTCTCCCTCGATATAAATAGGAAATTCAATCAAAGATTCACGCGTTTGATCCAACCATTGAACGAATTCTGTTAAACCTCCTTCACTATAAAATTCAAAAGACTTTAATGATCCATCCTCTTCCTTTTCTCTCTCATCAATTAATGTCAATTTGATACCACGATTCAGGAAAGCAAGCTCCCGCATACGGGCTGCAAGCGTATCGAATTTATACACCGTATGAATGAAAATGCTGTCATCCGGCTGGAAAGTAACTTTCGTACCCGTCTTATCCGATTTACCAACTTCTTTTACCGCATATAAAGGCTTACCAATTTCATATTCCTGCACAAAAATTTTCCCCTGTCGATGCACTTCAGCTTTTAGATGCTTCGATAGAGCATTTACACAAGAAACACCCACACCATGCAGACCGCCGGAAACTTTATAAGTGTCTTTATCGAATTTACCACCGGCGTGAAGCACGGTCATAACCACCTCAAGGGCAGATTTCTTCTCTTTTTTATGCATTTCGGTCGGAATACCCCGGCCATCATCCTCAACTGTAATGGAGTTGTTTTCGTGGATAGTTACGGTAATTTCCTTAGCATAACCGGCTAAAGCCTCGTCAATCGAGTTATCGACCACCTCATAAACCAGGTGATGAAGCCCTTTGACACCGATATCCCCGATGTACATGGCAGGTCGCTTACGAACCGCCTCTAAACCCTCGAGAATCTGAATATTTTCTGCTGTATAATTATTCGACATAAAATCGCCTTTTTTGACTCAAAAAATAAAACGTAAATATACGAAATTTAATGTGCAAAGCCTTGAAAATCAATTGATTTTATACACAAGCAGGTCGCTTGTAAACGCTTGACTTACAGTCTATTATACGGGTGGTTGAAAACATGGTTTTTTTTAAGTGCAAGCCTAAGTTTAAACTTAAGTTTAAGCCTCTATTTCTCCTCCTTCCAAATGAAAAAATCTCTGCGCTTTCCAGTTAAAAATAGGTAGCAAGGTATAAAGTATAAGTCGCAAGTTTTTTAACTCTCTTTGCGTTATTTTCTCATCCGAACAAAAGCAAAATAATCTTTGCGCCTTTGCGACCTTGCGGTAAATAAAATCCAAATAAAACAATCGTAATTCGTAATCTCACATTCGTCATCAACCTCCGCGCCCTCTGCGGTGAAAAATTAGTTGCAAGGTATAAGGTACAAGTCGCAGATAACTTCTCTACTTTCTTTGCGCTATTTTCTAATCCGAACAAAAGCAAAATAATCTTTGCGCCTTTGCGACCTTGAGGTAAATAAAATCCAAATAAAACAATCGTAATTCGTAATCTCACATTCGTCATCA
>JAHDHT010000095.1:0-1589 GCA_020631175.1 Chitinophagales bacterium | reverse complement strand
GGTAAATAAAATCCAAATAAAACAATCGTAATTCGTAATCTCACATTCGTCATCAACCTCCGCGCCCTCTGCGGTGAAAAATTAGTTGCAAGGTATAAGGTACAAGTCGCAAGTAACTTCTCTACTTTCTTTGCGCTATTTTCACATCCGAACAAAAGCAAAATAATCTTTGCGCCTTTGCGCCCTTGCGGTGAAAAATCTCCGCTCCCTCTGTGGTAAAAAAGAAGACCGAAGCTCCCAAAAACAAAAAACTCCGAAAGACCTCAGCCCTTCGGAGTTTATAAAAACCCTGCTTAAAGTTCTAAGTTACTTCTTAAAAGTGCCATTGTCAATTAAAACCTGAAAACCGTCTTCCATTGTCTTTTGTAAAGGAATAAATTCCATCCCAAGCTCCTTCTTAATCTTCGAATTATCCGCCTTCCAGTAATGATTCACATTATTTCGCACAAACCTTCTTGTAAATAATTTATTCGTCATCGGACCAACAATCATCACCAGCCATTTCGGAATCGAACCCTTAGGTAAAGGATAATCCTTTCCATACTTCTCCCGAAGCACTAAGCCCATCTCAAGAAAATCAGTGTTATGTCCGCAAGTAATATATCTGCCTTTCGCTTCAGGCGTATATGCTGCACGAAAATGCGCTTCAGCAACATCACGCACATCAACCACACCAACACCCATTTTCGGAACGCCCATTTTCATCGTTCCATCACCTAATTGTTTCAAAACATTCATACTTTCAGAAGTACTGAATTTCGGATTCAAAGGAGGTCCCATCACAAAGCTCGGGTTTACCGTTACCAAATCCCATCTCGATTGCTGCTCGGCAATTTCCCAAGCCTTTTTTTCCGCTAAAGTTTTCGAATAAGAATAAGGCTGATAATCTAAAGAAGCCGTTGTGTTCCAGACATCCTCCGTAAGCACCCCACCCGGAGCGTTCGCACAATCAATCGCATCCGTATAAATCGCCGCACAACTACTCGTTACTACAACCCGCTGAACACTCTCTACCTCATTAGCCGTATCAAGAACGTTAGCTGTACCGTTCACTGCCGGGTCGATTAATTCCTTTTGCGGATCTTTATATTCAGAAGTAAAAGGCGAAGCCGTATGAAAGACCACCGAACAGCCTTCCATCGCTTCCTTATAAGAACCCTTTTGTAATAAATCCGATTTAAAATATTTAATATCGCCCGGAGCATTTTCAGCAATTGCATTCAAATGCGCCAACTTTTTTTCATTCGAAGGATCGCGCACGGCAGCGTGTACGTTAATACCTTCCTCCAATAATTTTTTCACCAGCCATCCCGCAACATATCCCGTTGCACCTGTAACTAAAACCGGTTTTGATCGATCAATTTTCATACAGTAAAAATAAGCTAATAATTAATGAAATTTCATTTTTTATGAGGGCGCCCGGGCGGGCTTTCCGTTGCAATCTTTTAGCTAAAAACCAAGCGACTGCTAAAGCTGCAGTAAGCTTCCGCTGGTCGCTTCCATCAGCTAAGCATCGCTAAGTTTTTTATCAAAAAGTATTTTCTCTTCAATCCCTGGCGCAAGCTGAAGTTCAAGTATCAAGCTCAAGT
>JAHDHT010000392.1 GCA_020631175.1 Chitinophagales bacterium | reverse complement strand
TTACCGCCATGTTTATTATAAAACGGCAACTATGCTTTTTAATTTGGAATATGTTCTAGGTGAAGAATTATTCTGGGGAGCAATGCAACATTATTTTGATCAATGGAAAATGGCGCACCCGTATTTTGATGATTTCAGGAAATCAATGACTGAATATACAGGAGTGGATTTAAATTGGTTTTTTGATAGCTGGATTGAAACGAGTCAAAACATTGACTATGGAATTAAAAAAGTAAAAGAAACAGAAGGAAATGCAGCAATCACTTTCGAAAGAATTGGTGATATGCAAATGCCAATAGATTTTACCGTAATTACCAATGGAGGAAAAAAATATAAATATCACATTCCTAATACATGGTTTGTAAAAGAAACCGATGCCGAAGTTTTAGATAAATGGACCGGCTGGGGAGATTTCTTAAATAAGGAACATACGGTCAACGTAAAGGCTCCGGGTGGAATCAAAAATATTATAATCGATCCAAGTAATCGTTTGGCAGATATTAATATGTTAAATAACCGAAAAGCCGGAAATGTAAAATTCGAGTTTGATCATCATTTACGCGAACCTTCTAATCGGTATCATTATGATATGAAATGGCGCCCTGCTTTATGGTACAATGCTTTCGATGGTGTAAAAGCAGGAATTCATCTGGATGGAGATTATTTTGATTATAAGCATAAGTTTGATGGAGCTTTTTTCGTAAACAGCAGAATTGGCCAATATCAATTGTTCGATCATGAACAATATAATGGAGAAGAAAATGATCATGACGTAATATCATTTTGGGCAAATTATAAAACAAGCATGGATAAGATTATTCCAACTACAGATTTCTATGCTAGCGCCTGGCATCTTGATGGCTATGATGGATTTAAAGTTGGATTAGCAAGAGATGTAAATGCAAAACATAAACTAACGATTCAATTAAAAGCTTTTCAAAGAGCAGATAGTACTGATTTAAATTATTTGTTTTTACCTGAACAATGGGAGCCCGGGAAATGGAATAATAATATTGATCTGATTTATGATTACAATTACAGCTATTCTTATGGTAGAGGTGCATTAAAAGCCGGTATTAGAGCTAATACACTTTTCTCTGATTACAATTCGCAGTCAGCATATCTTCAGGTAATAAATAAAAACAGAAAAGGAAAGCTTGATTATAGAACACGTTTTTACGCTCATGTAGGAAGTGGCGATTTTATTCCTCAATCAGGATTATACCTGGCAGGAGCTAATCTTGAAAATATGATGGATAATAAATACACCAGAAGTATTGCCTTCTTTCCTAAAGAATGGGCAGATTTTGGAAATGTAACCAATCATTTTCATCACGGAGGTGGACTTAATCTAAGAGGATATGCAGGATATTTTGTTCCCGTAAATCTTGAAGATAGTGGACAAGAATTAGCATTTGCAGGTTTATCCGGATTCGGATTTAATACCGAATTTGAATTTGATAAATACTTAAGAGGCTTAGTACCAAGATGGAAAATATTCCGCCCGTTTCATTTAGATACTTATGTATTCGGTGATGTTGGTACCATTTCTTACCTCGGTGATAATAATAAAAAGCAACATTTTATCGACCCAAGATTTGATCTTGGTGTAGGAGCTGCTTTAAGTATTAAACGTTGGGGTGTTTTACAAACCGTAAAGCCTCTAACAATACGGTTTGACATGCCGTTAATATTAAGCCATACTCCTGCACAAGATCCTGAACACTTTCAGTTCAGATGGGTGATAGGGGTGAACCGAGCGTTTTAGTATTTTTAGTAGCACGGTACTTTGTACTTAGTAGTACTGCACTTTGTACTTGGTAGCACAGTACTATGTACTTAGTAGCACGGTACTTTGTACTTGGTAACACGGTATAATTACCTTACAAAAAACATTAAGCTTTCAAGTACTACGCTACCAAATACTGCCTCACATTGTATTTTGTTTTATTATTCAACAAACCAAGTATCGAACTAGCTATCACTTTGCTAAAAAAAGTGTTATTCGAAATTTTATCCAACAAAGTGTCGGTGCTGCCAAGTACTGTGCTTCCAAATACTGCCATACCAAATTTCTAAGGCGGTGCAGCTTCGTAATATGTTTCCATCAAACAAAACTTTTCATCTTCAGAGATAAATAAATTGTTTAACCGGTCAGACGGAACGATAATAAAAATAGTTTTGGGCTGAACCGGGGTTTTGAAAACTTGGGTGTTCAGGGGTGTGTCCCAATGTCTGACCGTTTGTTTCGCATCATTTTTTGATTTTACATCCTGAATGAAACAAATCCATCCAAAAAATAAAAGTAATGCTGTAATGTATAATAACTTTTTCATGTCGAATTGTTTAACTAACATCCGGCCCGTTACAATACAATAATACATTCAATGAAACTTGATCACAAATA
>JAHDHT010000094.1:12379-15341 GCA_020631175.1 Chitinophagales bacterium | reverse complement strand
CTAGAACTTCTCAATTCTGTGATTCATTAATACTTTTCCATCCGCACTTGTAAATACTACCTGGTAAAAACCGGTATTCAAATGCTGAATATCAAACTGATCTTTAGTAGAATTCACATCAACAGCCGCATCATAAACCATCTGACCATTTGTCGAGAAAATAGCGATCTGACTAACGCCATGGTTGGCTTCAAATTCTACATTTAAAATGTCTGTTGTAGGATTCGGATATACTGTAAAATGTTGAATGGCTGTCGCTTCTATTGAAACAACTTCTTCAACTGTGATATCAACCGTAACAACGGTTACATCAGAAGCATCAGCGGCATTTTCAACCGTTAAAATACCAGTACCCGTTCCAAGATTATTATCATGAAACACCTGATAATGCCAGTCATAAACGTAATTTGGTGGTATCTGGGAAGATCCTGAAGGATTCAAATGACATAAGACTTCATCACAAATTTGTATTCTCCAGGCATCAGTTCCATCTGGTTTAAGAGGAATGTCTTGAGTAACAAGATTCCAGTTAACAGTTAAAGAATCACTCGCCGTATTCTCCATTAGTAAATCATAAATCGTTTCCAGAACATCTGCCGATCCGTTAAGCGTAGCTGTAGTATCCGGGTTTAAAAATGCTATGTTTTGGGCATTTACATTGGTATTGATCATTAAAACAGTCATCAAAACCAAAACAGAGGTAAATATTCTCTTCATATTGATATATTTTTAAATAATTCTAAATGCAAATTAGCAAGCATTTTTTGAATTTTGCATTATTCTCAAGCCTTATTCTGGTCAGATTTAAGCGAAACCTTAAGCTAAATGACAATCTTAACGCATTTTACATAAAATAGACAAATTTGAAATATTCGAACTGTTTCATTTTCAAGGTCTTAACATGTAAAAAGCAAAAAGAATGTATTAAAATAGTTTTTACTGTGCAGTGATTTACTAATTTCAGTTTAACAATTATTCCATTTATATCTCCAAAAGCTTTATTTGCCCTAACAGTCATTAGGGCGACAATTGACCGTTTGTGACAAATTTCAAGGTCAACAAAATGCCTTTAAGTGCTCATTCAAGCCGTAATTGTCTGTCTTATTTATTAATTTGGAGTTCTCTTAACACAAAAATTAACAAATTTCTAAATTAAAATTAAAGCTGATGAGAAAACTCTTACAATTCGTATTAACCATTTGCCTATTGGCAGGTGCTGTCGAATCCCGCGCTCAGCTTGCGCCGGGAGCTACTGCACCGGATTTTACTTTAACTGATCTAGACGGTAATCAACATACCTTATATGAATACCTTGACGCAGGTCAGGTAGTATTTTTAGACATGTTTGCTGTTTGGTGTGGACCATGTTTAGCTTATGCTCCTACAGTTGAAGAAGCTTATTGCCAATTTGGTGATATAGGAAATGGTTCTTGTACATTCTTAGCTCTTGAAGCTGATGATGCTACAAATGATGCATTAACTAACAACAATAGTATTGCTGATTGGAACTCTTTAATCCAGTACCCATTAATTAATCAAACTGGTGCTGTACCAGGACAGTATAACTTAGCATTCTATCCAACAATTTTCATTATTCGTCCGGACAGAACAATCGCATGGGCATCTCAGGATGGTATTGCAATTAACCCGGGTGGTGTTGATGCTATTGGTGACATTTTAAAAGCTGAAACAGAAGCAGCCGGAATGAACAACTTAAGAGGTTGGGCATTACAAGGTGATCTTTCTGATTGTCACGCTGAATACTGTGGTAACCTTGCTTCTGGTGTTGAAGTTCAAAATATGGGTACCAATGAAGTAACTTCATTCGATGCTACATTAAACGTAGGTGGTACGGATGTTGAAACAGTAAGCTGGACAGGAAGTATCGCAAGTTTAGGTACTGCTACTGTGCAATTCGCTGCTTATTCAAACACTGATCCACTAGAAACTACTGTTACAATTACTAACGTAAATGGTGCTGCAGATTCTGATCCTTCTAACAACATTTTAACGAAAGAAGTTGCTGCTGCTGAAATGGTAGAAACAATGGATTTAACTGTTGAATTAATGACAGATGGATATGGTGACGAGACTTACTGGGCTATTTTAGATGGTGCCGGTTCTATTGTTGCCGAAGGTGGTAACCCTAATGTTGGTTTAACGAACTATGGTGTATTAATGTATCCACCGGCTTCTCACCCTGACATGTATGGAAACAATGAAACACACTCTTTCACTGTGACTGTTCCTGCTTCAGGATGTTATTCTGCTGTTGTAACAGATTACTATGGTGATGGCATGTGCTGTAACTATGGAAATGGATACTTTAGAGTTTCTGATGATCAAGGTAATATGTTATTAAATACGGGTGATTTCACTGGTATTGATTCTAAAGGAATGGATATTTCTACTTCTTTGGTAGCTGCTCCTAATGCAGACTTCTCATTTTCTCAGGAAGATAATATCGTAACGGTAACTGACAATTCTGATAATGGTGAAACATGGTCTTGGGATTTCGGTGATGGTTCTGCTTCAATCGACGGTCAAGATCCAGGTCCTTATACGTACACAGAAAATGGTACTTACACTATTTGTGTAACGGTAACAAACTCTGCTGGTACTTCTACTGATTGTGAAGATGTAATTATTGATTTCTTTGTTGGAATTGAAGGATTTGAAGTAAACAGCATTGTTGTTAAACCTAACCCTGCATCTAACTTCTTAGTAGTTCAATTAGGAACAAACTCAAGTGAAGTAATTAGTGTAGATATTATGAATTTACAAGGTCAACTTGTTCAAAATGTAGCGAACAACGTTTCTGATTTATCGTCAGAAATTACTGCTGATGTAAGCAATATCGCATCTGGTATTTACATGATAACTGTAACTACAGAGACTGGCGTTTATGCTCAAAAATTACAAATTGTAGACTAAACCCACGTCTTACAATATTGGAGCCGCA
>JAHDHT010000094.1:0-12279 GCA_020631175.1 Chitinophagales bacterium | reverse complement strand
GCTCAAAAATTACAAATTGTAGACTAAACCCACGTCTTACAATATTGGAGCCGCATCTTTTTAGGTGCGGCTTTTTTTATGTCCCAAACTGAAAGCTAATTACGAATTACTGATGACTGGTTACCGCGAACCGCAAACTGAGAACCGCAAACTGAGAAACTAAAAACTCTTAGGAAAATGCTCCCGAATATATGCCAGCGCCTTACTAACCTTCAAAGCAGTCGTGGCTGGCCCCGTTCTGATATAAAAGAACTCGTCATTTTTATCATTCACAAATGCCGGCTTAGATGCCTGTTTGCAATCTATTCGTAAAACATCTTTTCCGTCAATCGTTTCAATAGAAGGTAAAGCAAACTCTGTAAATAAAGTCCCGATTCTACTTTTGATCAGGCCATTTAAATGCAATAATATCTTATCGTGATTTTCGAGTCTTTCATGATCTAAACCTACTGGTTTACCGTCATCATTTACTCCAACCATTAAAACACCTCCATAAGTATTCATAAAAGCAGCAAGTGATTTTATAACCGCATGCTCAATAGCCGGATCTTTTTTATTGGTATGAAGATTCCATCGCAATGACGATTTAAACTCAACATTATGATTTTCTCCCTGACTTAATATTTCTTTGGTAGAAACCTGATTTTTTGATCTTAAATAATTGGTGATTCGTTTACTTAATGCCGTAATTACTTTTAATGCTATGGAAGGATGGATCACTTCAGGTTCGAATAATTGCCTCCCACAAATACTAACAGCCTTTGAAGGCTCTAAAGCAGTTACTTTTCCATGTCTGAAATCTCCGTTGATCAATCCAACTTCTCCGATTAATTGTCCCTTTACTAAAATATGTTCTTCTGAATCGGATCGGACCAATAAAAAACTTCCTTCACTAATAAAGTATAATTTATTTGCTTGTTGATTGTGATCATAAACCACTTCATCTTTAGCATAATCTACCAATGCCATTATTGCACTCAATTCTTCCAATTGAGATTCAGATAACTGTTCAAATACTTCGTGCTGTGAAATTTGATTTAAATAAGCCTTCATTTAGTAAGCAAATTATTGCTTTACAAAACTAAGCATTGATTCGGTTTCACCAAGATTTTTAATTTGAAGGAAGTAACGACCCGGATTCAAATGTTCAACATTCAAATCAAATGCTTCCATCCTTCCTGACCATTCTAATTGACCATTAATATTAAAAATCTGAAAATTGCTTTCATTATTAAAAAACAATTCATCGCCAACAAGATGTAAAACATTGATTACCGGATTCGGAGTGATTCGAATATTATTTGTATTAGATATTGTTTGGATGGATGTGCCTATGCTTCCATCCAACTGAAATCGAATCTCAAAATCATCTAAAAATTCAGATCTTAATCTGAGATCAACATAGCCTTCACCCGGAACTCCATAGGTATAGAAATAAAGCTTGTAAATATATTCATGATTATTTCCGGGAATCACCACCCCTTCATTTAAAGTAGTTGGTGGCCAGCAAATATTTTCATCGCAAACCGATGATTCCCATCCATCCGGAATCGATTCTGTTTTAAACCACTGAAACAAAACTTCATCCTGATTATAATTATTAATAAATGTAGTCGTAAGAATGACCAGTTGCTGATCACCTGGAACGGTATCTAAATTTACTGTTTCAAAATAAAGAGGCGCTTCAGGAAATTGAGCATCAGCATCCATCCAAAAAAGAAAAAAGAATAATATTAATAATAGGCGAAGCATTTAATTTTTTATTAAATGCTCCTGGTGAACGATGCCTTTATTATTAGTAATCTGAAAAATATAAGTGCCGACTTCCAAATCACCCGTATGAATACTCGGACTTAAAATGCCTTCTTTTACTTTATTTCCAATTATGTTATAAATTGAATATTGATAAAAGTCATTTTGAAAATCACCATTTAATTGCAATACATTTTTCACCGGATTAGGATAAATTTCGAAAGCATTCTCCTCTTTATCTTCAATAGAAGTAATGGTTCCGTCATCCATAATAATGGTAAGATTCACTGTATCTGCCTGAGTTGCATCATCAGGATTGAAAATAAAAATAGATGCAGTGCCTATACCCGCAGCGTTACCATGTGTCATTTGCAATTTCCAGTTATAAGAATATCCCGGTGGAATTGGTACCGGATCTAACGGATTCTCTACAAATTTCGGTCCGACACAAACCTCTTCTGTACAAACCGCCATCGTCCATTCTGTTGGATGATCTCTTTCAAATGCCCAGTCTACCAAAACGGTATCAGTTCCACTATTTAACATATAAAGATTATCCGTTACGATGATCACCCCTGAAGTATCAGCCGGATATACAGCTGTTGTATCTTTTACCAGGAAGTTAAAGTTCTGCTGCGCATTAGATTGAAAAGCGAAGCCTAGTAAAATGAAGAGTGTAAATATTTGTCGCATAATTATACCATTAAAGTACTGTTCAACTAATTTAACGAATATCCGTTCCATTGGTTAAGCTGTTTTGAGAGAAATGTCGTCTGTATGCTTTTAGTATGTCCTAAAGATCGCCTAATTGTGGTCTCAGAACGATGTCTTCCACCACCGTTTGAGGTGCAAGATTGTACATACTCCAAACCATATCTGCAATATCTTCCGATTTCATAATTCTGTCCGGCTCAATATCAACGCCTGCCCAGCTATCACTCATAACCGCGCCGGGCATAATGCTTGTAACTTTGATACCATGCGGCTTTAGCTCTTCTCTTAATGCCTTTGAGAAGCCAAGCAAAGCAAATTTTGAAATGGTGTAACTGCTGCCACTGGTATAGGCCTGCAAACTGGCTATAGAACACATATTGAAAATATGACCGCTTTTGGTTTTCATCATTTCAGGAAGCAAAGCTTTGCTGATATGGTAGGCAGAGTATACATTGGTTTCCATTTGCTTTTCTAAAACACCTTCTTCTTCATTTAAAATCTGACCCATTAAAAAAATTCCTGCATTATTAACCAACACATCCGGTGTTCCCTGAGCCAATACGAAAGCTGCAAATCGTTTACGATCTTCATCGTTGGAAACATCTACTGCTAAAGTAGTTAAGAGATCATTTTGCACTTCATTGCTCAGTTCATCTAATTTATCTTGCGATCTCGAACAAACGATTGTTTTAAATCCTTCCTGAATAAATTTTAGTGCAATGGCTTTCCCAATACCTCTTGAAGCCCCCGTAATTACTGCTATTTTAGCCATTTGATTCTTTTTGAAAGCAAGATAAGAGATTTACAGATTAAACCAATGAACGGAATTCGCCTCAAAGAAGCACAACAACAATTTAACGCATGAGAACGAAATTCATTTATACCCTGTTGTTAGGAATTTTTTTAGGCTTCGGATTACAGGCACAAACAGTTGGAGATCGTGGAGGAGTAAGTAACGGTGAGACTATAAGCACTACAACAACGAACACTGAAACAAGTGCTCCGGTTAGTACAACAAGTACAGAAACAAGCACCACAAGCAATTCAACAAGCACGATAGATAAATATATAAATCAGGCAAATGATAAATACAATTTGAATTTATCTGATTCACAAAAAGAACAAGTAAAAACCGTTGGTACGAATGTTTTTAAAAATGTATCAGCAGCCATACAGCGGTTTTTTAGAAAGATATTTTAGTCATAGTCGATTCAGTTTAGGTAAAAGGACGGAACAAACAGTTTCGTCCTTTTTTCGTATATGCTATTTGGCGACATTTGATAGCAAACTAAATTGGGCTTAAATTACATTATTACTAACATCGATTATGGTACAACTATTTTTTAAACGCATATTATTGATTCTGCCATTGCTGTTTTTACAAGCATGTATCGGAGATGATATAATTAATGATTTCGTAGAGCCTGAACTACGCATTACAAATCCTTTAGACACATTAGGTATTGGTGATAGTTTTCAATTTCAAACAATGTATTTAAATGCTATCGGTTTGGAAGAAACAGCTGATCCGGTTTGGTCAAGTTCTGATCCTTCAGTAATAAGTATTAGTGCTGAAGGACTGGCAACAGCTAATGCCCTTGGCAGTGCTGTAATAAGCGCTGAAGTAATGCCGGATTCAGTTTTAGTACAGGATGAATTTATTTTAAATGTTGGAGAAACAACCGTTCAAAATGCTTCAATTATAGAAGGCTTTATTCAAACAACTTCCAGTTATGTACTAACGGGCGACTTTACTTTAGAAGAAAATGGAAACGAACTTTTGCTTTCGTTTGAAAATAATTATGAAGCTTCTTCTGCTCTACCGGGATTGTATCTATACCTTTCGAACAATTCTAATTCGGTAAATGGTGCATTTGAAGTTGGACCTGTAAGTGTTTTTAGTGGTGCGCATACGTATAACATACCGGATGCAGGTCTTTTTGATTATTCTTATCTCGTATATTTTTGTAAACCTTTTAATGTGAAAGTTGGTGATGGTGCGCTTTAGTATTTTATTTATTCTATTCAGTTTTACCTTTAACACAACTTTTGCCGGTGGACCATGGACACCGGAGCAGGGAAAAGGTTATTTGAAAATATCTGAATGGTGGGTCGTTTTTGATCAGCACTATACGGATACCGGAAATATTGACCCGAATGTTACGAGTGGTGTCTTTAATACATTTGCTTATGGAGAGATAGGCATTAAGCCTCGATTAACCGGAATATTAAATGCTGCATTATTCAGCAGAAATTATATGAACAATTTAGTGTCGGGAACTACCAATGAGGTTTTGGTTCCGGGTGAAGCTTTAAATTCAATTGGTGATATTGATGTAGGAATTAAATATCGACTAACTAAAGACGATGCTAAATTACCCATTTCTGTTAGTCTGTTTTTCGGAATACCGACAGGAAACCCGGCCGGAGGAAGTCAGGGTAATTTGCAAACGGGTGATGGTGAGTTTAATCAGATGATTCAATTCGATGCCGGTAAATCGTATTCGCTTGGGAGTTTACCATCTTATGCAAGTGCTTTTGTTGGTTTTAATAATCGTACCAATCAATTTTCTGAAGAGTTGAGATTTGGGGCTGAGACGGGTATTGGTTTTTTCGATTCAAAACTGTGGTTGGCCGCTAAATTATTTATTGTTGAGTCGCTAAAAAACGGGGCAACTGCAGAGACGGTCAATAGCACTTCATTGTTTGCGAACAATTCAGAATTTAAATCATTACAAATTGAAAGTTCTGTTTATTTAAACAAACGGGTAGGCTTAAGTGCGTCTGTAGCTACTGCTTTTGCAGGAGAAATTATTGCTGCTGCGCCGAGTTATTCGTTTGGGGTGTTTTTCGATTTGCATTAATCGCGCAAATATATCTTTAACAGCTTTGCAGAAATAACATTCATTTAAAATTGAATGTTATTTCATATTTGTATTTTTCAAGATTTTGTACACCTTCAAATTGTACAGATCTACTATTCCAAATTTCAGCATTTGAAATAATTTTCATTCCCAGTAAATCATCTGTATCCAGATATTTATCCATTGCTAAAATCTCGTCATGATTATAAAGTTCGAAAATAGACTTATGGTGTATTCGAATAACTGAATTACGTTGTTCATCACTTCTTTCATAATCGTTTTCAATTAATAAAACTAAATAGTCACTTTCTTTATTCAACAAATTAGCATCAAACTTGAAAAGCTGAACTCGATTTTGCTCATCAAATACGGATGTGCTTATAAAAATAGGTTCATCTAAAATATATGCATTGTATTGATAGATTTGAAAAATAATTTCATCATTTCTTGTCGATAAAACACTCATGTCTTCGCTTAAATTAAAGGCTTCTATTTTAATTTCAATAGAATTACTCGTTTGACTTAATGAAAAACCAGAAAGAAAGAGAAATAGAAAACAGAATAGTCTCATGTTTTAAAAATAAACATTTTGAACAGTTTTCGATCAGCAGTTTCATATTAACAAGTCAAATTCCGGAACTTTTTAAATCATAAATGTCGTTTTATATATAAACCCTATATAAATGTCGACTGGAATTTTCACACTACTAACACTTATTCTTGTGTTCGGTTTTTTTCTAATTTTTAAACGAAAAAGTATTACACTATTAATTTTAACGCTTTTTTTAATAGTCTTTGCACTTATTTTCTATCCAAGAGATGCAAATATAATTTTGATTGACGGTAATACTTTTCACTATTCAAATGGTAATTATGCCGTAGTTACAACCGAAGATCCTGAAAATAATATTGGTAGATATAAATTATATTCGAGAGCCGGAAATCTGATCAACAAAGGAAATTATGAATACGGAAATTTTATTAAGGAGAAAATAAAAAGTAAGTATGAAAATTACTACGCAGTAAAACACGACAGAGGATTTTATTGGAGTTTTGTATTTGGCGCAATTACCGTATTGATAATAGCATATCTATATTTTTTCTTAATGGATGATATTAGGAAAATCAAAGAACTGCGAAGAAATTATACTTTAGTTCCTATTTCTTATCTGGGCGAAAAGAGAAGGAATGAATTTCTATCACAATATATTGGTTGCGGAAAATGTGGTAGTCAGGAATTAAAAAAAATAAAATCAGAGTTATTTAAAGATGGAATTCAACTAATAACATTGATTTGCAAAAAATGTAAGGTTGAGCAAAATATTCAGACAAACAAGATAAAGTAATACGTTCAAGAAATGCAATCAAATCATTCAATCAATCGTATGTTGTAAAAAGACGCAACATGAACAAAATATTTTCAATATCAAGTCTTATACTGATAGCCACAGTCTTGCTTTCAGCTTGCAATACATCCACCCAAAATAAAACAAAACAACAAACACAAGACACTAATAAAGAAGTACTGTTAGTCAAATACCACGCAGACTGGTGTGGTTCCTGCAAAGCGCTTACACCTTTATTAACAGACTTGAATCAACGTTTAGAAAACAAAAAATCTAAATATATCGAGTTGGATTTCACAGATGAAAACAGCATTACTCAAGCTAAAGCCACTGCTTCAAAACTAGGTCTAGAGCACTTTTTAACCGAAAAACAAAAAACCGGTTATGTTGCAATAATAGATGCCGGTTCTAAAAAAGAATTAGGAAGGCTGACAAAAACGCAATCTGTAGATGAAATGTATAAAGAAGTTAACAGGCATTTATAATTTTAGAAAAATGAATGAATAATAGTCCTGAATTAGAGGAAATATTAAATCAGGGATATAGATATGCTATTGTCCTGACAAAAAATAAAGACCTTGCTTTTGACCTGGTACAGGATAGCTATCTCAAAACATTAGAAGTAAATGCCCCATTACAACTTCCATACTTTATTAAAGTCATCAAAAATAAATTTCTAGATGCACAAAGAAGAAAGCAGGTAAAGAAGAAATGGATGGAAAAGAGTACAGTTCAACTTTCTGTACTCCAACCAAATGGAGTTGAACCGTATCTGGAAAAAGTAATAAATGAGCTTCCGATTAAACAAAGAGAAATTTTAATTTTATCGGTTGTCGAAGGTTTTACTGCACAGGAAATAAGTGATTTAATGGAAATACCAAGAGGAACTGTCCTCTCAATTTTAAAACGAACAAAAGATAAACTAAGAACTCAATTAAATGAGCAAAAGACTTAATGGATCAGCTCGAAAATAGAATCAAAGAATTGTATGGCAGAAAAAAACTTTCTGATCAACAACTCAAGCAATTGCTTAATCAAAAAGTAAGCAGCAGACCGCAGAAAAAAACCTTGCAACTAACTGTCTTTGCTTTAGCCGCATCTTTGATGCTTGTATTTGGTTATTATTTTGGCATCCATCCGGAAATACAAAAAAATAGAATTATTAAAGCTTACGCTGAAGAAGTAGCTTATAATCACCTAAAAGAAAGTGCTCCGAAAATATACACAGATCAAACTTCATCCCTTAATGAGCAATTAAGTAAATTAAACTTTGAAGTTACATTTGATGAACGCCTTCAACGCTACGGTAATTTGATTGGAGGTAAATACTGCCATATTGACGATCAAATAGCTGCCCAATTGCGCATAGAAGATAAAGATTCAAATCCCCTAACCTGCTATCAATTCAAACAACAGTATAACCATCAATTTGATCAATCCATAAATACCAAAGGTGTAACAGTTCATTTATGGACGAAAGATGAAGTGGTTATTGCTATTGCTGAAACGAGTTCAAGAGAATAAAACCATCGGATTCAGTATTTAATTCGATATAATATCTAAACCATTTCCAATCGAATTATCTACCATCCGGTGGTTTTTTAAGCGCTATAACAGTCATACAAACATCCATCAAAGAATGACTGTTTCAAATTAAATTTCATTTTAAGCAAATCTTCTTATTTTGCAGGCAGTGAATTTCGTCGAACATCTGGGAAGATACTTTATCATGCTCGCTAACATGTTTAGCAAGCCTGAAAAACTAACTATGTACTGGAAAGAATTGGTGCGTCAAATGGATGATATTGGAGTGGGTTCACTTATCATAATCAGCATCATTTCCATCTTTATCGGCGCAGTTACAGCTGTTCAGTTTGCCTATCAGCTGGGCGATTCGCTGGTTCCAATTTGGTGGGTCGGCTATATCGTTAGAGATTCAATTATTCTTGAATTTGCCCCTACAATCAGCTGTCTAGTTTTAGCCGGTAAGGTAGGCTCTAAAATTGCTTCTGAATTAGGTTCAATGCGTATTTCAGAGCAAATCGATGCACTTGAAATCATGGGTGTAAATACTGTTGCCTTTCTGGTCGGACCAAGAATTTTAGGTGCTGTATTGATCATTCCATTTTTAGTAATCATCGCGGCTGCCTTAGGGATGTGGGGTGGATTAATGGCCGCTCAGTTTTCAGGTGTCGCTCCCGAATTATTTGAACGAGGTTTAATAAGCTGGTTCGAACCATTTAATGTTCGCCTAATGCTTATTAAGGGAGTTGTCTTTTCCTTTGTGCTTACTTCAATTGCCTGTTACCAAGGCTATCATGTTAAAGGTGGTGCGCTCGAATTAGGTAAAGCATCAACCCGTGCCGTAGTACAAGCTTCAATTATGATCTTAGCTTTCGATTATCTGATCGCTGAAATTCTTTTATAATTTTTCAGGATGGATGGAAATCGTCTTCTGTTTCTGTTATGTATGCTTATTTTTTTGGGTGGATGTAGTTCATCTTCCAAAAATACTGATCTGATTTTATCCGCTGGTTCAGTCGAACGAATTGAAAATTTCGAATCAAAATTTATCCAATCAAGAAATATTGACATTTGGTTTCCGGATGGATATAATAATTCCGATGAAAAATATCCGGTCTTATATATGCATGACGGACAAATGCTATTCGATTCTACAAAAACATGGAACAAACAAGAATGGCAGGTCGATGAAACAATGAAGGCACTAATCGATGAAGAATTGATTCAAAAAACGATTGTGGTTGGTATCCATAATACCCATTTAAGACACAGTGAATATTTCCCCCAAAAACCATTTGAAAGTTTAAGTGAGGAATTTCAGGATTCATTAATTAATAAAGGAAGAAGAAGCGGAGGTGAATCGCTGTTTAAATCTGAAGTGGTTTCAGATAACTATTTAAAATTTATTACAAAAGAACTAAAACCCTTCATCGATGAAAATTATTCAGTTAAAAAAGATCGATCAAACACCTTTATTGCAGGCTCAAGTATGGGTGGATTAATCTCAATGTATGCCCTTTGTGAATACCCTGAGGTTTTTGGAGGTGCTGCTTGTTTATCTACGCATTGGATTGGCACATTTGATACTATTAATAATCCAATACCTCAGGCCTTCATTGATTATCTTGATAAGTATTTACCGGAAGGCGATAAAAATAAAATTTATTTCGATCACGGAACGGAAACACTTGATGCATTATACCCATCCAGTCAGCAAAAAATAGATAAAGTTTTGCAAAACTCGAGCATGAAAAAAGCCAATTGGAAAAGCCTGGCTTTCCCGGGAGCAGATCATACTGAAAGAGCATGGAGCGAACGATTAGCATTTCCTTTACGATTTTTATTGCAGAAATAATTATTCATAAATTTCCACATCCGGAAAAAAGGAACCAAAAGCCAACCAATATCCGGTGAAAGCATTAGCATGTGTTAATCTTTGCCCATCAAATGTTCCGCCGGAAATATTTCCATAAATATCTAATTGAATAGTTCCATCATTGGAAGAAGCTATAATTGGACCGTTGGAAAATGAAAATTCAAGATTGTTTAAACCAAGATCGTTTTCGAAGGCGATACAAAAGTTGTCTTCTTGCGAACCAATAATGATTCTATTCTGATCATAAATTATTTTACCTAAACCAAAGTCACTTAATGGATAGACTTTCGTTTGCTCTCCAATTACACCAAACACTCTTTCTTTTGAGGGAAGACTATTGTCTTCCGGATTCAATGGAAAAATAATGTAATCGTGATTTTCAATATAATCACCATAAGGATAACGATCATAATTTCTTGAAAAGCCTGTGTTGGTATTCATCACTTGCGCATCAGGAAACAATTTTTTCCAGGTCGACCATGTCGTTTCAATCACCGGATGCGTTTCAATTCTTTGGTCAATCAATTCGCCGTTAACACAAGCACCCTGAATTTGCGACCAGTTACTTTCCGTATTTCTATCGTAAGCAATTAAATTAGTATTATATAATAAGCCACTTACCCCAAACTCCGTAACAGAACCATTTACTGAACGATCCCAAACGATAGCCGTACCGGTTAAGGGGCAATAAGTCATTGCTAGGTTTGTATTTTCAAAATCATCATTTACAACTTCATGCCAATTTAAAATGCCATGAGGGTATCCTTTTGCTTTATCGTTTATCAATACTCCGGATATTAATTCCTCTTCTTCCATAAAATCAATTTGATCAACTGAAGAGAATTCAGGATTATCAACAGATGGAATTCCATCCTGACCCGGACCTCCATCCAAAACTTCATCTGATGGAATTGACCATATATTTTCTTGTCCTTTATTTTTACAGGAATAAAGAAATACTATACTACTTAAAATGATTATGGGAATTATATTTCTCATAAGACTTCTATTTTGTCTGATAATGATTGTTTAAATTTTATTTTTCGGGAATAGCTAATTCCTGATTCAAAGTTTGTTGTGATTTGCAATCCTTCCAAAGATTGAAAAACCGGCATTCCAACATAAATTCTCAGTAGATTTTGCTCGGATAAGATTGCAGTTAGACCTGCTTTAATATTAAACCAATGTCCACCACTGTTTGGAGCTTCAAGGTTTTGCTCATTATTAGCATCTTGCCATCTATACTGCAATTCTAAATCAGGAACCCAAATTGAATTCTTTGAAAACAATTCATATTGAAAAAGCAGTGAAGTATTCCACTCCTGACCAAACTGAAAAGAACGCGCAGCAATGCTATTATTAAAATTTTTGTTAGTGCTGTTATATCGGTAAGACAGTGCATACTGCACATTTAAGTTGTTGATTAAAAATCGCGGATGAAAAATGGCGAGCCGATTAATAAAATCCCATGTACCGGTACCGCTTTGCATATCCGGCGATAGTTGAATACCAATTGCATTTGTTTTTTGATAAGAACCTAAGGGGAATTTAATTCCACTAAAAAGGTATAGATCAATTTTTTTCGAAATGGGTGGACTAAATTGAAAATTTAAAACCGGATCACCAAAACCAAAGGACTCTTCCCGCATCGAAATAGTTTCTCTTTGTTGAAAGATATATGGAACACTTAAACCGAGTGAGAAAAAATCATGCAGTCGATATGCAAAACGCAAGTTATTATGCAGATTGAATCTTGATCTTGGATCATTTACCAATACTTCATCGTTTTCAACTAGTCGGTTAATAGATCGAAAAGTACTTTGCACTGAAATTTCCAGGGGATAAATTTCAGTGGTATTATTACTAAAATTATTTGACAATGGAGCACCTGCTGTGCAGCATGTTTGTGCCTGATTTATATTAGTAATAACAAGTACAAAAATAAGGGTAATATATATTCGAACAATTTCCAATACTGATTGAACGGGATTTTTCTTTCTAAGTTGATAAGAAAGGGCGGCAAAGTTTGTCTGTGCTGCTACAAATGATGAGGTTTTACAAAAAGTTCAAATTGGAAGGTTATAAATTAATCAAAACTCCCAGGCAATTAACTGCCTTAACGTTTCAATAGAAATATTAATTGACTCCCCTTCTTTTTGATTCAATAATTTCAATGCAGGTTCCATCCATTCAGAAGAAATAT
>JAHDHT010000093.1 GCA_020631175.1 Chitinophagales bacterium | reverse complement strand
TGTAAGAAGTGGAGATTTATGTGCAATTGTTGGGATGGAAGATTTTGAAATAGGGGATACTATTTCAAGTATCGAAAACCAGCAAGCAATGACTCGAATTAAAGTCGATGAACCAACAATGAGTATGTTGTTTACGATCAATAATTCTCCATTTTTCGGGAAGGAAGGAAAGTTTGTTACATCAAGACATTTAAGAGACCGATTATTCAAAGAAACGGAGAAAAACCTTGCATTAAAGGTTGAGGAAACAGATACAGAAGACAAATTTATCGTTTACGGTCGTGGTATATTACACTTATCTGTACTTATTGAAACGATGAGACGGGAAGGATATGAGCTGCAGGTAGGAAACCCTCAGGTTATTATAAAAGAAATGGACGGTAAAAAAATGGAACCCTATGAAACCTTAGTCGTTGATGTACCGAATGAATTTTCAGGTAAAGTAATCGAGATGGTTACTCAACGAAAAGGGGATATGCTGGTAATGGAAACAAAAAGAGATTTAATTCATCTTGAGTTTGATATTCCATCTAGAGGTTTGATTGGTCTTCGTAACAATATGTTGACTGCAACCGCCGGTAAAGCCGTAATGACCCATAGATTCAGATCATTTGAGCCGCTTAAAGGTGAGATTGAAAATCGCTTTAATGGTGCTATTGTTAGTAAAGAAACGGGTAAGGTATTAGCTTTTGCAATTGACAGACTTCAAGACAGAGGGAAGTTTTTCGTTGAACCCGGTGAAGAAATATACAGAGGGCAGGTCGTTGGTGAGAATACAAGAGGAGGGGATCTTGCTGTGAATCTTCAAAAGGCTAAGAAATTAACCAACATGAGATCATCAGGTGCTGATGATAAAGTAAAACTGGCTCCGAAAATCAAATTTTCATTAGAAGAAGCAATGGAATATATCAGGGAGGATGAATACCTCGAAGTTACTCCTGAAAGCATTCGAATGCGGAAAATTAAGTTTGTAGAAAAATAAATAAAAAGGGGCGATATTAATCGCCCCTTTTTTATTCGAAATAATTCGAATTAAACACCAATCTTATTTTTTCTTTTTTCTGGAGTAATTGAAGAACTTTTCTGATTTCTGATATACCTTTTTATCACGTGCATTCATTTTCTTTACCTCTTCAATTTTATTATCATAAGAACTAATCGCATTTTTTTGTTTTTCGATTTCTTTTGAACTTCCATAACGCTTTTCCAGATAATCAATTCTTTCTAAAGATTTATCCAATAGTTTTTCAGCTGATTTATATTCATTTTTATCAACCAAGACCATAGCTTTATCTAATTCTTTATTTGCTTCAAAAACAGCAGTTTGTTGCATTACATTTGAATTGGAATGTTTAACTACAAAAGAAGGATCATTGTGATATTCGACAGATATGTTATTTTCAAGTCTTATTTTCTTATCATTAATAGCATCTTCATAGTTTAATGCACAATTAAATGATAATTGAGTGTTGCTATTATCTTTAATTTTAAATCGTATTAATATTGCTTTTTGTTCTTCTGAAATTACATCATTTAAATTGACAATTACTTTATTAAACTCATTTTCATATTCATATCCATACACTTCATCTAATGTTACAAGCTTACCGGGATAATTAATTTCCATTGTTGTATTTTGAGCAACAACATTCAGCAATCCATTTAATTCCTGCGCAACGATTTCCGGAATTTCACCGGGCTTTTCAATAAAGGCATAATTGCCACTTCCCATTTCAGCAATACCGGTCATTACTGCTTCATTAAAATCTGCTCCGATTCCGAAAGTTGAAATGCTAATACTTTTTTGTTTTCTTTTATTTTCAGCCAATCGCATTAATTCGCGATTAGTAGTAATTCCAACATTTGCTAATCCATCCGACATTAATAAAACTCTGTTGACACGTTTATTTTTAAATGTTTCTTCTACTTCTTTATAACCGGCATCCATCCCCCCACTTAAAAATGTAGAGCTTCCACTTTTAATTCTATCAATTGATTGAAGCAGTTTACTTTTATTTTGAAGTGCTTTTGAATGCCTTATAACATTCACATCTGAGTCGTATTCTACAATTGAAACATAGTCTTCACTTTTAAGATTGTTGACCAGATATTTGGCTGCTTCTTTCGCATTCTCCAGTTTTTCGCCACTCATTGAACCACTTTTATCAATCACAAGAGAAATGTTTAATGGAATACGTTGCTCATTATTACTTTCGTATTTAACCGCTTTAGAATCGAGATACAGATATACATACTCACTTTCTTCTGTATTGTAAAATGAACTTCCACCCTGACTGAAAAAATCTAAAGTATGTTCTCCTTCATTTATTCTATTTGAAAGATCGCTTGTTGAAGAATAAGTATTGCTCACATTACTCACCTGAGCGGGTTTACTTTCTCTGTTTGCTATTTTTGAATAGGAAAGTCTTTTATTAGAATTACTTTCTCTTAAACATGATGTATTTAATAAAAGAAAAACAAAAGTTGATAGCAGGATTAATCGATACATAGAATTACATTTTAATCCTGAACGAAAATTAAATTAATTTTATATACTGCGATGTATTAATTAAAACTGTTTAACAATTCGAATTAAGATAAACTAAAAAGGGCATTTCGATTTTTTGAAATGCCCTTTTTAAAATATTTTATAGTAAAAATTTTCCGGTATTATTCTCCCGGAGCTATTGTTCCTAATGTATAGTTAATAAAACTATAGGTAATGGCAATAACTAAAACACTTTGAGTATCATCAGCAGAACATCCATTAGAATCGCTATATGAATATGTCACATTATGAATACCCGGACTTACTAAAGCAGGGTTAAACGAATTAAAAATAATTCCACCTGAAGGACTGCTAAATGTGCCTCCTGATGGAGTTCCTGATAATCCGATAGGAGTAGCTGAGGATGTGCTGCTAGGTAAACCTGAAAAACTTGCGCTTGCAGCTGCTGTGCCACTTACCGTATAGTTATTTGAAACAACACAACCAGTGCTGTTATCTACAACCGTTAAAGTGTAAGTGCCGGCACTCAAATTATTAATATCAAGAGTATTACCTACTGTTGCACCGTTAGAATCTGTCCACGTATAAGCCGGGCTGCCTGCATCATCTGTTATACCAATTATTGATCCATCCATATTACCACAATTTTCATCGCTAATCGTTCCACCGCTTAAGTTAGGTACAGAAGTATCCGTGACAGTAAAAGATGCTTGCTCTTCACAACCATTATCGTCAGTAACAGTTATTGTGTATATGCCAGGACCTAAATTTTGAATATCAAGAGTAGTACCAATTGTATTATTATTTGCATCCGTCCAAACTACACTATTTAAATTACCATTTACCTGAATTCCGGTAATTGATCCATCAAATCCTCCACAATTTGAGTCAGATATCTGTCCGCCACTCAAAGTAATCCCGGGGATATTACTTACAGTAAAATCTAATTGAGTAGAACAGCCGCTATTATCACTAACTTCAAGTGTATATGTGTCAGCACTTAAATTCATTATTGAAACGGTATTTCCAACAATATTTCCATTACTATCTGTCCATGTATAAACCAAACCACTACCTGTAGCGCTGACTCCGCTAATTGAGCCATTCATTTGATTACAGGTTTCATCTATAATTGTACCTCCGGATACATTCACTCCCGCACTTACATTACAATTACTGACAACATCGACACCTGCAGATGCTGCTACTAAATCATTCCATGTTGAAGCTGCGCTACAATCATTTTTAAGATATAAGTCGACAAATGGCTTCACCCAATCAATCGTTAATTGTTCTTGTGTAGCCAGATTAATCCCTGAAGAACAAAATAGCTCGCCTAATGTACACACGCCATTGTTACTTGCAAATTGGCAATGCGATGCCCCGGTAATATTCACTTTACTTTTACAGTTGGAAGGAGAACCGTTATACATATCGCCTGTATTTCCTGCTGAAGGAGTTACACAATCATCAGAGCCTTCAATAATTAGCACTTTACCGCTGTAATTTCCTGCCGCGGCTATAGCTGAAGCATTATTGGTTTCAGCTGCGGCAAAATTAAATACGGCATCAATAGAAGGATTTGATGTGGTTGCCAGAAAACTGCAACCTCCACCCATTGAATGCCCTGCAAATGCGGCTGTTGAACCTACAGCATTAAAAAGGACAGAACCTGAATTTAATCCTTCCGCCTGAATAGCTTGTACTACAAAAGCGATATCGCGGCCAAATTCGGCATGATCGGGTGGGGGAGCAATGCTTCCGGTCTCTGTATCCGGAAAGGCAACGATATATCCACAAGGGACTAAAGCATCAGCAACCCAGGTATAATCTTGCCATCCGATTGAGAATCCGTGCCCAAACGAAATAACCGGAAACTCTCCAACAGCAGGTGCTACATTATTACCTGCACTATTTGCCGGATAAAATACATAGGTCGGCACCGATCTGTTTGCACGTGCCGGATCTGTAAATGGAAAAAAGGTATCACCAATTGAAAATTGAGCGAATAGAACGTTGCTTATAAGCAAGCAAAGCGTTAGAAGTGTTAGATTTTTGTTATTCATAATGTAAAGGACTTACACAAAAATAACATTTATTCATTAAGAAGTTTATCGTGAATCGTATTGATTTGGGGGATAACTAATTGATCATCATTGTTAAATATAACATGATTCGCAAATTGCACTTTTTCGTTTTCCGGCATTTGACGGGCTATTCTGGATTTAACTTCAGCAGCATCCACTCCATCTCGTTTCATTACCCGTTGGATACGCGTTTCTTCATTTGATGAAACTAAAATAAGCTGGTCAAGCGATTGATAAGAACCACTTTCAATTAGCAATGCAGCCTCTTTTAAAACATAGGGGAAAGTATGATGTGCTTCCATCCATTCTTCAGAATGTTTGGCTACTGCCGGATGAACAATGCTGTTTAAGGTAGCCAATTTATCTTTATCCTTAAAAACGATAGAGGCAATATATTTTCGATTTAAAGCTCCATCTTGATAAGCTGAATCACCAAATAATGTTAAGACTTCAGATTTAACATTTTTATCATTATGCATTATCCATTTTGCATAATAATCGGCATCGTAAACCGGAATCCCTTTTAATTTAAATATTTTACAGATTAAAGACTTTCCTGCTCCTATGCCACCCGTTATTCCTATTTTTTTCATTCTTCTGTTTGGTATTTTATAAACTCAACAGAAGCAGGATGAAAGTGAACATCTTTTAGAAACGCAGGTTGTTTAACTAAGGTTAAAATAATTATATCTTTTCTCCTGTTATTTTTATAGTCAGCTTCAATCACAAAATCATTTACGAGAACTTCATCATATAAACTTATTGGAAGCGTACAACTTAAGTCAACTTGTTTTGGTAGAATTACAATTTCATCTCCTTCATTTAAATTGATCAGGTTAATCGGAATTTTTAATTTCTTCTCTGTGAATTGTTCAACCTCGAGACTGTAATTAATTTCCTTTTCTGCGAAAACAATATTAAACTGATCACTTTCCTTCAATGAAATTTTTCCTTCTAAATTACTCTTTATTGTATTTAAAGATAAAGTATCTGTTTCCCAAAAATTTAATGCATTAATTATAGTTTCCGGTCCGCCAACTGTGATGCTATCGGGAGAGAGTTTCATTTTTCCAATAGGGTAGTAATTTTCAGAAAAGTTTAAATCAGCATTTAGCTTAACCGGTATCTTTTTATTAAATCTGTTTTCAAATATTACCGGAATTTGCTTTGGTACAATTTGAGTGATCTGGATATTTTTTGGCAACTCATCATTAATCAAACTAATTAATATATCTTCTTTCAAATAAATACCTTCTACCTGACTCAGATCTGCTTCGATTGTTTTTATTTCATTGTCGTACAGGTAACGCATTAAATTCCAGCCATTGCCAATTATTTCACCTTCTAACTTGCTTGTTAGTGGTGCGATGGGTAACTTATTTTCAGGAATGTTCTTGTAGTTGACTTTAAATAAACAAGAGGTTGAAAAATTTTGATTTAATGTAAACGTAAACCAAAGTGTTGTTGCAATCAGCATGCACAACACAAGTGCCGGTTTATCTATATCTTTTAATAATTGTCGGATAAATCAAAATTATCAAATGTATTCGAATTAACTGAGTTTACTTTTCAGCATTTCCGTTTTGCGCAATTTGCGTAAAGTCAACAGAAATAAAAGACTTCTCAACTCTGATTTTAGTATTGTTGTCTATTTCAATTAAAACAGTATTGTCTTCTACTTTAACTACTTTACCGTGAATGCCACCGTTGGTAACAATTTTATCACCTTTTTGCATTTCGTCAAGAAACTGTTTTTGCTGTTGTACTTTTTTTTGCTGCGGACGTATCATAAATAAATACATAACCGCAAATATTGCCCCTAAAAAAACGAAGTGAACTGCCGGGTTTGCATCAGATCCTCCACCTACAAGTAATAGTAAACTATACGCTATCATTTCTTTTTCTTATTTTCTTTATTTGCACCAGGTCTTGCTGGGTTAATGCTTGTTTTTTTCTTTACTTCCTCTTTTGCTTTTTCTTCAGCTTTCTTTAATGCAGCTTTAGCACTGTCTGTAAGCTCTTTACTATCCGGTTGAGATGTGTTTGTTTTCTTCTCATCTTTTTCGTCGGATTCTTTTTCATCTTTCTCATCCTCTTCTTCTTCCTTCTTTTTAGGTGGATTATACACATCGCCGCTTAAATATAGCGTAGTGTAATTAGGTTGAGTGTTCGCCTTTATTGTTATACTTTTTCTTTGCTTATTAAAGCGACCTTTCGAATTAAATACTGCTTTTACATAAGCCCTTTGACCAGGCATGATCGGATCTTTCGGATATTCAGGTACCGTGCATCCACAACTTGATTCTGCTTCTGAAATAATTGCCGGTGCAGTACCCTTATTCACAAAGAAAAACTTGTGAATTACAGTGTCTCCCTCATAAATATTTCCAAAATCGTATTCTTTGTAGTCGAAAGCTAAAATAGGTCTTGAAGCATTTTGAGTCTTATTTTGACTTGAAGCAGTTTTATCGTTGAATATTAAGTCTGTACTTAACTTCTTGCCTGAGCTTACTGAAGTGTTAGAGGTGTTGGAGGTATTTGTGTTTTTAGATGTACTAGTATTTTTCTTGGTGTTTGTCTTATCGGTATTCGATTTTTGACTTGTTTGCTTGTTGTTAGTTTTTGGTTGGGTAGAACTTGTATTTGTTTTCGTTGATGAGCTTCGATCTGTATCTGCTTTCCTTGTATTTTTTTGCTCTTCTGGCGCTTTTTTAACTTCTTTTTCTGTGATTGTTTTATTGCCTGAAGGCTGAGCTTTTATAATCTCTTCTTTCTTCACAGACTCCTCTTTCAATTGCTCTGCAAGTGTTGTTTCATGGTTATCCCCATTTGAAACACAGGCACTTAAATAAATAAGCAAGGCAGGGATAACAAACAAATATTTAACTTTTTGCATATGTTTCAAATTAATACTTTCTCAAAGCTAATACTATGCCATTAAAATTCTACTAATCCACGACCAGATTTATTAATCCTCCCGTCATTCTTTAGTTTTTTCATCGCACGATCTAAAACACCGTTTATGAAGTCTTTGCTTTCATTGGTGCTGTAAACCTTAGCTATTTCTATATATTCATTAATCGTTACTTTAACAGGGATATTCGGGAAATAAATGAATTCACACAGAGCCAAGTTTAAAATATACATATCAACCTTGGTAAGACGCTCCGGATCCCAGTTTTTTAAGAGGGGACTCAATACATCCTGAAACTCCTGCATATTTTGGACTGTCGTGCTGAACAAATGTTGAACGAAATCGCTAGATTTTTTACCGATAGGCTCAAACAACTCTTTCCAGATATGCTCAAGATTTTTCGGTCTTACACGTCTTAAACGCTCATTTAAATGCTTGAATATTTGTTCTCTGTCATCTCTCCATGTTATATAAAGATCATCCATGGCTGATTTGAATAATGCACTACGTAAAACCACCTTATTTAAAACATAAATAACCATCTTTTGATGGCTTTCGAATTTACTTTCTTTTTCTACGAGGTAATTTTGATAGTAATCTTTTGAAACCATTTTCTGATACATCTTATGGATGTCATCATCGTTGATTCTAAGGTGAATTTTGTACTTTTCTATATCATTTTCAAGCGATTTGCTATCTGAAAGTGCTTGAATTACAGGGTTTTCCAATAGTTTAGTGCTAACCGATCCTCTCTTTTCTTCAAGCAATTTACCGGCTTGAATCTCTTGATCTTTCTCAGCAAATTTGGATGTTTTGAACACATAATATAGTGTATGGATATATGCACTATAAAAATTGTCAATAAACAGGGAAAGGTTTTTCTCAATACTTACCATATTGTTGCCTTCATCCTGTTTAAGGTTGTAAATGGTTTGCAAAGCCTTTATCCTCAGTAATCGTCTGCTAATCATATCTTCTTATTCTAAACTTAAAAGCTGGATTTTAGTTTCTTCATAGCCGTAATTCTATCTTGAGCAATCTTCATTGCCGCCTCATGAGTTGTTAAATCATGTTTTTCAGCCAGCTTAAGAATCGTTTCAACCCGGCCATAAATTTCTTCAGTTCTCGATCTGGCCATTCCTTCCTGATAACCCATATCTGTTTCTGCACCTATATTAATAATACCACCTGCATTAATTACAAAATCAGGTAAATAACATATCTCTGATTGTCGCAACAACTTAGCATGAACATCTTCATTCAATAGTTGATTATTCGCTGCTCCTGCTATTAATTTACACTGTAATAGAGGAATTGTTTCGTCATTGAGTGTTCCGCCTAAAGCACATGGGGCGTATATGTCAGCAGTTGTTTCATATACTTTATCCGGATCAACAACAGTGCATTTCATAGTTGAGCTTACAGATTGCAAATGTTCTTCACGTATATCGGATATAAGAATTTCGGCACCTGATGCTGCCAAATGTCGGCATAATAAACTACCGACATGTCCAACGCCTTGAACCAGCACTTTTTTTCCTTCCAGATTATCAGAACCCCAGACTTTCTTAGCCCCGGCTTTCATTCCGACAAAGTTGCCATAAGCAGTCATAACGGAAGGATCGCCACTACCGCCGAGATATTTAGGCATGCCACCTACGTAATCTGTTTCCATAGAAACCCATTCCATATCTCTGGTACTTACACCAACATCTTCGGCAGTTATATAGCGACCGTTAAGGCTTTCAATAAATTTTCCATATCTGCGCCATAACATTTCAGACTTATCAGTATATGGATTTCCAATTATTACTCCCTTGCCACCACCCATATTTAAGCCACTTACGGCAGCTTTATAGGTCATGCCTCTTGAAAGTCTCAAGACGTCATTAATAGCTTCTTCTTCTGTATTGTAATTCCAAAATCTTGTACCACCGAGCGATGGCCCTAAAACAGTGCTATGAATAGCAATAATACATTTCAGACCGGTATCCGGGTCACTTCCGAAAAGCACTTGTTCATGCTCTGATTCAGACAATTGATCAAAAAGAAAGGAACGCTCCAAAGTCTCTAAATTTTACACCCTGTCGGATGGTTTATTTATGTAGTTTTGTGGCTCAAAAATAGAAATAATACCCATTCAATGTATTAAATACACTATTTTTTAATGTGAAATTTTTGTTTTGAACAAAAGCGCAAAAGAAAGTATTGAAAATTGGGTATATAAGTTGGTAAATGAAGGAATTAGCTGTTCTAAATAAATATTTTCTCCGCTACAAATGGCGACTTCTAATGGGGGTCATTTTTGTAGCTTCTTCTAATGTTTTTGGCATCTTACCGCCAAGGGTTATTCGTAATGCTTTTGATACAGTAGCCGGTAAAATCGAAGAAATTAAAAGTCTTGAACAAAACAGTTCTGATCTGATTGCTTTAGCATCATCAGATTTAAACAGTACACTGCTCTGGTTCGCTTTGCTGGTAATCGGTTTTTACCTGATTAAAGGTCTATTCATGTTTCTAATGAGACAAACAATAGTTGTTATGTCGAGAATGATCGAATATGATTTAAAAAATGATTTATATGATCATTATCAACGCCTAAGTCTTGCTTTTTACAAGCGGAATCAAACAGGAGACTTGATGTCGCGATTAACTGAAGATGTTAATCGCGTGAGGATGTATCTCGGACCGGCAATTTTGTATTCGGTCAATCTAACTGTATTACTGATTTTCGTAATCTCCTCGATGCTGAGTGTAAGTCCGAAACTTACTTTGTATGTTTTACTGCCATTACCGGTTTTAAGTATATCCATCTATTATGTAAATCGAATTATTAATCGGAGAAGCGAGCGTATTCAGGAGCAGCTTAGTGATCTGACTTCTTTTGCGCAAGAATCGTATTCAGGTATTCGCGTAGTAAAAGCATTTGCCAGAGAAAATCAAATGCTTCAATTCTTCGACAAAGAAAGTGCTAATTATAAAAGTGAGAGTCTGGGTTTGGCCAGGGTTCAGGCAATGTTTTTCCCATTAATGATTCTGTTGGTGGGAGCAAGTACAATTTTCACTATTTATATCGGGGGTTTAGAGGCCGGAAAAGGAAATATCACAGCAGGGAATATTGCAGAATTTGTAATTTATGTGAATATGCTAACCTTTCCGGTGATGTCTATTGGATGGGTAGCATCTATTATTCAAAGAGCAGCAGCTTCACAAAAGAGAATTAATGCTTTTTTAAAGACAAAGCCGGAAATTGAGTCAAATGGACAAAAAACTGTAAACTTTACTAAACAACTTGAATTTAAAAATGTCAACTTCACCTATGAAGATACTGATATTCAGGCGGTTAAATCTGTTTCATTTTCTATACACAAAGGACAAAAGATAGCATTAGTAGGGCGTACAGGCTCCGGTAAATCAAGTATTGCCTCTTTACTCAATCGAACATATGATGTTAGTTCAGGTAAGATTATGCTGGATGGAATTCCTATTCAGGAATTTGACCTGGATGGATTAAGAGCAGCCATGTCTTATGTACCTCAGGATGTGTTTTTGTTTTCAGATACAATAGCAGGTAATATTGCTTTTGGGATGGAAGACTATGATATGGAAGCAATTACTAAAGCAGCAAAATTGGCTTGCATTCATGACGAAATAAGCTCATTACCAGCTTCTTATGATACAATAGTAGGAGAGAGAGGCATAACACTTTCCGGTGGACAAAAACAAAGGATTTCTATTGCGAGAGCTTTATTAAGAGAAGCTGAAGTATATATATTCGATGATTGTTTGTCTGCTGTTGATGCTTCAACGGAGAAACAGATTATTGAAAATCTAAATTTAGCCTGGGAAAATAAAACGGTTGTATTCATTACACATCGGATTTTTAGTGTGATGGATTTTGATAAAATTATTGTTTTAGATAATGGCACGGTAGTTGATAAGGGCGAACATGAAGAGATGGTGAAAAATAATGGGCTGTACAAGATGATGTATGACCAGCAGAAATTGGAACGAGAAGAGAAAATAAGTGAAACGAATTGAATAGTTTAGTGATATCAATCCATTTATTAACCAAAATCGATAATTGTGGAGCAAGGAAACAAACAAAACGGAATTTACAGTAAGGTAATAAGAGCCGGAAGGAGGAGAACGTATTTCTTCGACATACGAGCTACAAAAGGTAATGAATATTATCTGACCATTACTGAAAGTAAAAAGAGATTCGACTCTGACGGATATGAAAGACACAAAATTCATATCTACAAAGAAGACCTGAACAAATTTATTCAGGCGACAAATGATGCGGTGGATAAAGTGAAAGAATTAATGCCGGAATACGATTATGATGAATTCACCAGACCCGTTCAAACAATTGAATATGACGACGACGGAAATCCAATTGAGGATGAAAACGACGAGTCAACAGAAAACACATCGGTAGCCGATGAATTAAAAGATGAAGATCTCAGTTGGGATTAAGTTATTTACCAACCCATACCAACCCTGCTCATATAAAGCTAAGGACCTTGTTCAACCGACAAGGTCTTTTTTTTAAAACAATGCTCTTAAACTTGCCCTTCCGGTGTGGCGGGTTTCAAGATCTCCTAATTTTCTTCCGTCGTAACTTAAACTCATTTGAATATTATTTTTGAAACTCTGATCATATCGTAAAGACCAAATCCAGTTTCTTCCCGGTTGCAAACCATCGAGCATAGCATGTGCAACAGAAGTATTTGACGTGCCTTCAAAAGCCGATTGATTAAAAGATACTCTGCTGTTAATTGAACTTCTGTTAAGTACATTTAAACGATTTTCAATGATCAACTCATTTTTAATTAATCGTTCATCCGCATTTTCAAAAATATTGGCACTTTGTTCATAACGATATTGAATCATCGATTTAAATCTTCGATTAAATATCATGTTTAAAGAAGGGGCTATTTCCTTTTCATCCAGAAAGTAAACTCTGTTTGTAAATACATCACTTAAATTTTCTATTCCTCTAAGCCATCCTTCAAGCTTCAAACTTATATTTCGTGATATATTATATCGTGTCGATACACCATACTCCCCACGTCTTCTTAAATCAAAACCGCCTACTAAAGCAATTTTATTTTCGGTATCTAACCGATATATATCCACACCAAATTTTGAATCATTTCTGTTAAAACTAATTGTATTTCTGATGTTACTGCCTGAACTAACTAAGCTACTATCCGGACCGTTAAAATAAATAGGATTAAACTGAGCTAAATTACTTTCATCATCCTGAATTTTTCGATCGATTTGGAAAGTTCCCTGATATTGAAAACGACTTATAAATTTTTGAAATTTTAAATCTTTCTTTAAAATTCTTTTTGGTTGTACCTGAATGGACTGATTAAATTTAACTGTGTTGGTGTTTAAAAAAACATCTGTCGGAACTACAAGTCTTATAAATCTTGCAGAATCCTGGAAGCCTGCAATTTCAAATTCATTCTCTTCCTGTATCATGTTATTGTTGTAGTCTGTCCATGCAAATGTTCCATTACCGGGTTCTACTTCAGTATATGTGTATTCAATTTTTTGCTGTTGCCCGGATCCAATCTCATATAATGTATTTGCTTTTATAAATCCTTCCCACAAATTACCCTGATAGCCAATTCTTGATAGTACAGTTCTTTCATCGGCCCGAACATCTTCTTCATCATAAAGAATATTTCGAAAAGTAAAATTCCAATCAAAGTTGTGGTGAACTAATGGGAAGTAATGCCCTTTTACCTGAATCGTATTTCCGTTTGCATTATTTTTATATTCATTCTCATCAGGAACAAAATCTTTTCGATGTATGTATGATAATTTAAAGTGAACATCAGAGCTATCATTGTTTCCAAACCAGGAGCGATACTCATCAAATCTAAATGTGTTAGCTAATAAACTATCCGTTTGCTGACTTCTGATTTTATTATTTTCCTGCTGATAACTTGCGCCAACTTTAGCATTGAACAAGCGTCCAATGTTATACTCAGCTTTATATAAATGCCTGTCAAAATTTAAATTTTCGCCAAGTGTCGTACTGTTACTAAATACGTTGCTCCAGTTAAGATTTACATTCCAATTATTTTTTAAATAACTTGAATAGGCTGCAAGTCGATCTCCACGATATAAACTGTCACGATTAAAAAAACCATATTCAAAGCCTGTTTTAAAATAATTACTAAAATTAAATGTATTACCGGCAGTTAGCCATTGCTCAGTTTTATTTACACTGTTATTTTCATTATTTAAATTCCAATCTCTTATAAATTCAACCGGTCTGTATCGTTCAATAGGTCTGAAGGCATCCTGAATAAATTCAAACTTTACGCTTGGTTCGATTTTCCAATCTTTACTTTTATTAAATTTAAAAGATCCGTTGTATTCTGTAAAGCTCCCAAAACCCTTATTTTCATTATTGCCAATATTACTGAATGTATTTGGATCACTATTACTAAAAGCAGCTTCAATATTTAAACGATGGTTTTTGTTTGGTTTAATTACTACCCCTGCATTTGCCATTTGATTTCTAATTGGTGCTATCACCCGCAGCAGTGGAGCGAAACTACCTGTAGGCTCACCGTTCAAAGAATCTCTTGGGCTAAATTCATATACACGATTGTTTGTAACAATATCACTTATTATATAATCACCATTTCCCTGCCCGACATTTGTAAATGAAACATTATATAAGGTTTCATTTTGATTGTTTGAATAAACGAATAAAGTATCAATGAAATTTGAATTAATCATTGTATCTGTTACTAACCTGTATTGAACAGCACTTTCATTAAACTCGGCAATATTATATCCCGGTAAAAATGCCTGATTGATATTATTGCCAATGTTACTAAGTAAGCTTAGCTCACTTTGACTGAACGGATTTCTTATCGGTTGGTTTTTACTGTCTTGTTCATTGAAAAAATTTAAATATATATCCAGTTTTTCACTTTCGTAATAATGATTGCTTTCTACAGCTGTCTTTTGAAAATACTGCTCTCCATATTCAAATTCAATTATAATCCTGCTATCTTTTGTAATTAAACGATTAGGGGTGAAAATTACTTCTCCTAAATTGTAATCAATAATATAGTCGAATTGAGTTCCACGTTTCATTCGTTCACCATCAATAAAAATATTTTCACTTCCACTTAAAATGATTATAAATATTTCGTTGTTGATACCTTTTAGTTTATAAGGACCTTGATTTCCTTCCTGCCCCTCAAAAATGTTTCGTGTAAATTTCCCTCTTGCAATAGCTGCACTTAAACCGTAAGAATAAGTGCCGACAGTGTCAATATCAACTGCACTTTCAAATTTCAAACCCTGAAGGTTTTTTTGATATCGCATGAAGTATTGATCTTTGTGTTTTAAATTATAATCGCCGACAATCAGATTACTTCTGTCTTTCTTAAACTGTATAAAAATGCGATCAAATTCCTGAAGTTGAGCGGTGTTACCTTCAGGTTGAATTGGAATGTTCTGATCAGAAATAGCAGCAATTACTTCAATGTCATTTTTAAGCTTTCCGGAAAACTGCAAGTTGAAATTGGAGTTGACGACAAGATTCTGATTATTACCTACCGAAATATCACGCGCAAATGATCCATTATAATTTAATCCTCCAAAATCAAGTATCTGATCGGTTCGGCTTTCAACAGTATAAGAAAGCGGATTCGGATTATAATATTCATATTCATTAATGAGATCTTCAGATTTATTTTGAAAAGACTTTCCAAACAGATAGGGGAATGTCCGGTATCGGATTTTCATTTGCTCAAATGAAGGCTTATCTGTCCAAACGAAAGTAGCATTAATAAAATCTATAAAATAG
>JAHDHT010000391.1 GCA_020631175.1 Chitinophagales bacterium | reverse complement strand
TTTTTCGGATCGCCAACATATAAATAGGCACGCGCCAGTTCTAATTGTAAATCGACATTTTCGGGGTTGTTTTCGACTCCTTTTGTAAGGATATTTACTGCCTGTGCTACCTGGCGCACATCAAAGAGTAGTTGACTTAACTTTAAATAATAATAGCCTTTGGAAGGGTCTAATTGAATGGCCTTCTCAAAATCTTTAAGTGCCGGATTTACATTTTGGAGTCCATAGTGTACATTGGCTCTTGAGAAATACAATTCTGCATTGCTACTGTCTGCTGCGATTTGTTCATCTAACAGATTGATTTGCGGGTGGCCGATGTTTTGAATAGTGTCCGGTTCTTCATTGTTTTCAACTGTATTTTGTTGCTCTGGAGAAGAAGTACAGGCTGAGAATAAAACTGTTATGAACAGTATTAGAAAAAAGAAATATTGATTTTTCAAGATGTTATATATATAATGTATTAAGTGCAAATTTAAACTTTCAACTTAAAACGCAGATAATTATTTAAAATTGACCAGAACAGTTGTTGGCATATTAATCGGTGTTTTCTTAGCGATGTTCCTGATTGTAATGGTTGAATTATTGGGATATCGTTTGTTTCCGGTCTTGAATGATGACCTTTCAAACTCTGCGGCAAGTAATCATTTAATCAATATGTTGGGTTATAGTATCGGAAGTTTTGTTGGAGGATTCGCTGCTGCTTCGATCACCAGAGTTAATCGGGAGCCTTCGGCAGTAATTGTCGGACTGGCTATTTTCGCAGGATTGATTGCAAATTTTTTAAGTCATTGGCATCCCTTATGGTTCATTTTAGTCAGTTTAATTTATGTGCCTTTGGCATGGCTTGGAGGGAAATTGGCTATTCGTATATTTTGTAATCCGAATGCAAAATAAATCTATCATTTAGACTTACCTTTGCGGCATGAAAAATTGGATACCGACAATTGTAGGCTGCATACTCGTAATATTAGCTATTTCTTGTGGAAATCAAAAAGCTAAAACAACTGCTGTTCAGCTTCCTGAAGTACCTCAAAATATGCTGCAAAAAAACCTGAATGCGGGTCAGGATATTGATCTTTTATATCCGGAGGAAAAGCATTTTAAAAACATTCGTCAATTAACTTTTGGTGGAGATAATGCAGAGGCTTATTTTTCTTTTGATAATTCGCATTTAGTGATGCAGGTATCTAATCCTGAAAAGAATATCGAATGTGATCAGATTTACTTTGGTAAAATTCCTCAGTCACCTGAAGAAGATTTCAATTTAAAATTGGTGAGTACCGGTTTAGGAAGAACGACTTGTTCTTATTTTATGCCAGGTGATCAACGTATTATTTATGCTTCAACACATAGTGGCGGAAATGCTTGTCCACCGGTTCCGGAAAGACGACAAGGAGATGCCTATGTTTGGCCTTTATATACTTCGTTTGAAATTTATATAGCTGATCTGGAAGGAAATATCGTTCAGCAGTTAACCGATAATGATTATTATGATGCGGAAGCTACGGTTTCTCCAAACCTCGATAAAATTGTTTTTACTTCTACCCGTAACGGTGATTTGGATTTATATACTTGTGATATTGATGGTTCAAATGTAAAGCAAGTTACTTTTGATTTAGGTTATGACGGAGGTGCTTTCTTTTCTCCGGATGGAAGTAAATTAATTTTCAGAGCTTCGCGTTTCGACGATGAAGCAGAAGCGCAAAAGTATAAAGATTTACTGGCAAGAAATCTGGTTGCTCCTTCTGATATGGAATTGTTTATTTGCAATATCGACGGAAGCGATTTAAAACAAATTACCAATTTAGGTAATGCTAATTGGGCACCTTTTATGCATCCTTCAGGTGAAAAAGTAATCTTCTCTTCTAACCATCAATCAGATGTCGGGTTTCCATTCCATTTGTACATCATTAATATCGATGGAACCGGATTAGAGCAAATTACCTTCGATAAAAAGTTTGATGCTTTCCCGATGTTCTCACCGAACGGTAAGCAACTGGTGTTTTCTTCGAACCGCAATAACGGTGGGGGTAGAGACACGAATGTTTTTATTGCTGATTGGGTGGATTAGGTTTTTGGTTCGCAGTTTACGGTTTGCGGTAAACGGTTTGACCATGCCTGAATAGGGTTGACCGTTTTTAGTTAACAATAGATTTAAAATTAATCTATGCTACTAAGTACAAAGCTACCTTTGTGTTTGGAAATTGTAAAAATCCACCCTCGGACCACTTCGTTAGGTCCGGTCCCGGCCAGCGGGACACTTTTCTTTTAAATACTAAAAACTTCCCTTCGACGTACTTCAAAGCTCGCTCCACGCTTCCAATTTGGAGAAATTCTTAAACTTAAGTTTACGCTTAATCTTAAACTTAAACTCCGCACCAGGGATTGTACCGGAAATACTTTTAATCGGAATGGCTTCAGCCCTTAAGCACAGGCAG
>JAHDHT010000390.1 GCA_020631175.1 Chitinophagales bacterium | reverse complement strand
CAGAATCCGGACATTGGTTATTGAGTGGAGGAGCATTTGGTGCTGAAGCCAGTATTTTTGCTATTGTATTTTGTACGGGTTTGGGCTTCTATTTTTTATGGAGAGCGCAGCAAATTCCCGGGAATTTTGTTAAGCCTATTTGGATGAGGTGATGTATATTTGAAGTACTATGAAACACCTTATACTTACTACACTTACGGTTGTGCTTTTTGTTTATTCATTTGCACAGCGGAATAAAGACATTGAAAGCAATGAAATAAAAATCCAATTAGATGATGGATTTGGAGATCAACAAATTACCGAATTTAAAGAATATGGAGTTTTATTAAAATCAGTTAAAGAAAACAAAAAGTCAAAATCTGAGACTTGGAAATTTAATCACTATACAAGTGACCTCGTGTTTAATCAATCCGGAAGTATTGAGATTAGTGAATGGTTTTATTTTAAATCATCTTATAAAGCTAAACATCATCAGATTTATGTGTTTCAGGATTTTGTTGAGAAGATAAAGGTAATTACCGTTAATGTAAATAATTTTGAAATTACTGAAAAAGACTATCGACTTAAAGAACTGCTGTACAAAGGAAATATGTATACGATTGGAGATCGGCTAGTCTTAGAAGCACTCAACGGAAAAGAAAACATTTTACATTCGATAAATTGGAAAACGGAAAAGCAAGAATTGATTCCTGTAAAGTTCGATGGAATTAAAGATAAAAATGTTTCATTTGAACGATTTCAAAAAGTCGCTGATGAAGAAGAATTACTGGCATTTTACAGAATTTCTGAATCAAAAAAGCTTACACACTTCAGAGCAATATTGTTTGATAAAGACTTAAAAGAATTAAAAAGATGTAATTTATATATAGAAGATGAAAGGCATTTACTTAGTATTTCCGGTTCTAAACTCGAAGAAGATGAATTAGCTTTCACGGGTACATTTTCTTATGACTTAAATGAAGCTTCGGTTGGATTTTACTTTCTACTATATAAAGATCAGGAAGTTAGATCCTTGCGATTTTATAGATTTTTGGAGCTTGAAAATTTTCTTAATTACTTGCCATTTTCTATGAAGGAAAAAGTAAAAAAGGAGAGGAGGAAAAAAGATAAAAAGGGTCAAGACTATGTCTTGTCATATGACTTTGCAGATCATACAGTATATAAGGTAGAAAACGATTACTTTTTTGTGGGTGAAGCATATTTCCCAACATATGATGTAGTTAATAGAACAGATTTTAATACTGCAATTAATTATGGCACTCAGGTAATAAATACATTAGAAACGATATTTACAGGTAATCAATATACCCATGCTATCGTTTGTAGATTTAATAAAGTGGGTGGAATGGAATGGCATAGAACTTTTGATTTATGGCAAATTGATAAACCTTTTGATGAACGCTTTTTTATCGATTTTAAAATTGATGAAGATTATATTTATTTATCTCATCCAACTACAAATCAGGTGTATTCTAAAAAGTATACATTGACAGGCCGATTAAATTCAGAAGTCGGTAGTCCGCCATTCGAATTATCTAATCAATTAAAGAATTTAGATTGGAAAAATGTAGATATGCGCTATTGGTACAATGATTATTATTTAAATAGTGGAGTAGCAGAAGTGAAAATTGGCAGAGATCAAATTAAAACCGTCCTTTTTTTGAGGAAGATTAAATATAAATGAGAAATACTTTTCCGAAGCCTGCACTATCAAACTAAGCTCGATTGAAGTGGAAACCCGCCTGAGCTGAATGTACTGAAGCAAGCTTGAGCGCTGGCTGCCGAAGAAAGACAAGCGAATGCTTCGCTGAAGCACTTGAAGCGCAGGCGCGTTGCAACGGAAAGCGAGGCTACAGCATGCTGCGAAGCTCTAAACTATCCTTTCAAAAAAATAAAATCAACTATCTTGAGCCGAAACTGTTCAATAATAAAATAAAACTATGATCTACAGAAGACTGGGGAAAAGCGGATTACAATTAAGTGTATTATCTTTTGGTAGCTGGCTAACTTTTGGAAAGCAAATTGGTGATACTACTGCCGAAGATTTGATGAAAACAGCCTATGACGCGGGCATTAATTTTTTCGATAATGCCGAAATTTATTCAAGAGGGGAAAGCGAAAAAGTAATGGGCTCAATCCTTAAAAAAATGCAATGGGATAGAAGTACGTATACCGTTTCGTCTAAAGTGTTTTTTGGTAGGGGAGGAAAACTACCGACTCAGGTTGGCCTGCATCGAAAGCATATTGTGGAAGCTTGCCACGAGGCTTTAGAACGTTTTCAATTAGATTATCTGGATTTATTTTTCTGTCATCGACCGGATAAAAATACGCCTGTAGAAGAAACGGTATGGACGATGCACAATTTAATTCAACAAGGTAAAATTTTATATTGGGGAACTTCTGAGTGGAGTGCACAGGAAATTATGGCGGCTCACGCTGCAGCTG
>JAHDHT010000389.1 GCA_020631175.1 Chitinophagales bacterium | reverse complement strand
GATGGAAAAGCATGCACATCGTTTGGAGGGAGTAACAGTTTCGTGATTGTTTTTTATTAATGCGTTTTTGCGAATGAAATGAGCAATCTTTTTATTTGATAAGATTACGTCTTTTTGTTAGCGAGATTCTTCACGCTGCTCGGAAATAATTATATAGTTGAAACTATTTCGACCACAAGGTGAAATCTTCTTGTTTTTTACGGCTTCGTTTTCTACTAAAAAGATTCCTCGCTGCGCTCGGAATTAGTTTTTCAAAAAGTCGTCATCAATAATATTAGCATTCTTTTCTTGATTAATGTGTTCGTATTCGAATAAGGAGGTTCCTCGCGTTGCTCGGAATGACGGCGGGGTGCAATAGAAGAAGTAATGTTTTTTGCGAATGCGTCATTGCGAATGAAATGAGCAATCTTTTTATTTGATAAGATTACGTCTTTTTGTTAGTGAGATTCCTCACGCTGATCGGAAATAATTATATAGTTGAAACTATTTCGACCACAAGGAGAAATCTTCTTGTTTTTTACGAATCATTTTCTACTAAAAAGATTCCTCGCTGCGCTCGGAATTAGTTTTTCAAAAAGTCGTCATCAATAATATTAGCATTCTTTTCTTGATTAATGTGTTCGTATTCGAATAAGGAGGTTCCTCGCGTTGCTCGGAATGACGGCGGGGTGCAATAGAAGATTATTGCTTTTTTCCAGATAAGATTACTATAGTCCTCGCGTTGCTCGGAATGACATTTGTTTTAAAGAAGACCTACTGGTCAAAATCAACCACTACCTTATCCGTTAGCGGATGTGCCTGGCAGGTTAAAATATATCCCGCTTCGATTTCATCTTCTTCTAATCCAAAATTTACATCCATCCTAACTTCACCTTCGATTAATTTTGCTTTACAGGTACAACAAACTCCGCCTTTGCATGCGAAAGGTAAATCGGCTCCACCATTTAATGCTGCATCTAAAATAGAATCGCCATCACTGGTTAATTCAAAATCAACTGTGTTACTATCGAGTGTTACTGTAATCTTACTAAGGATTTTCGGAGCATCAGTTTGAATTACTTTTTGTTCTCCTTTTTTCTGATCAGGAGATGTAAAGAGTTCGAATGTCACTTTGTTTTTTTCCGCACCATTTTCCAAAAGATAATCGCGCACTGAAAAAATCATTTCCTCAGGTCCGCAAATAAAGAATTGATTTACTTCATCGATATTGAAAAAGTACTTTGAAAAAGATTTACATTTTTCTGCAGTTATTCTTCCAAAAAACAAATCAGATCCGGGATGTTCTTTGCTTAACACATAATGCAAGGCAAAACGACCCATGTAAACATTTTTTAAGTCTTCGAGTTCTTCCCTGAAAATTATTTTATCGGCAGAGCGATTGCCGTAGATTAATAAAAAGGTGGCGTCTTTTTGTTCTTCTAAAATTGTTTTGATCAAAGAGATCACAGGCGTAATTCCGGAACCGGCTGCAAAGGCAACGTATTTTGCTTTTTCGGATGGATGTTTTAACACAAAATTTCCCATTGGTGGCATGGCTTCCAATTGATCACCTATTGCTAGCTGGTGATTTGCAAAAGTTGAAAATTTACCTCCGGGAACATGCTTAACCGCTACTCTCCATTCATCTTCATTTGGAGATGAACTTAAACTATAAGAACGTCTCACTTCCTCACCGTTCATTTTTTTTCTGAAGGTGATGTATTGTCCTGATTCGTATTTAAATACTTCCTTTAAATCATCCGGAATGTCTACGCTGAAAGAAACAGTATCTTCTGTTTCTTTTCGGACATCAATTACTTCAAGTGGATAAAAATTTGTGTTTACTGCCATTCCTGCGAATTTAATGAAAAGCTACTCCTCTTCAAACCATGCGTCAATATCTTCATGTAATTGATCCATCGAACGACGTTCTTTTTTCGTCGGACGGCCTGTACCTTGCTTTCGTTGAGCGACCGGAAAGTTAAATACAGAGGGCATTCGTTTGCTGACTTTGTTTTCGGGTGGAGTTAAGTCTTCGAATTTATCAGCCACCAATTTTGCCGACAATCTTTTTTCTATGATTTCGAGTGCTTTATAAGTGTAGGTAACATAGCCCTTTTTGACTTCGATGATGTCTCCGATGGAAACCATTTGAGAGGCTTTTACTTTTGTATCACCAATTTTTACTTTGCCGCCTTTACAGGCATTAGTTGCCAGGCTACGGGTTTTGAAGACTCTGATAGCCCAGAGGTATTTATCGATTCTTGTTTTTTTAAGTGCCATTTGTTGGTGATGCTAAAATAAGGTTCTTTTTCTTTTGTTCTTTGTTTTTAGTAGCTCAGTACTTTGTAGCACAGAGGATTTGATTTTTTTGGTCTTCTATTTTACCGCAGAGGAGCTTATACTTTAGAAAACCGAAAGTTCCCTCGGCTTTGCTCGGGAGAGTTCGGTCTTTTTTACCGCAAAGACGCTA
>JAHDHT010000388.1 GCA_020631175.1 Chitinophagales bacterium | reverse complement strand
AATCTCAAATCTCAAATCTCAAATCAAAAGATCCTTCCTCCGTCAAGATGATCTTCGGTCAAAAAAAAGCATCAATTCAGAACTCAACATTCAAAATTCAGAATTCAAAAATCAGCATTCAGAATTCAGAGATCCTTCTTTCATCAAGATGACCTGCAGTCACTTCTAACTTCTAACTTCGAATCTTCTGACTTCTTACTTCTGACTTCTAACTTCAGAACTCAGCATTAAAAAAGCATCCTCCGAAAAACGAAGGATGCTTCTACATATAATAGTATAAGTTAAGCGTAAAACTATGCTTCCTCTGCGGAAGTCGCACTAACCGTTCCCTCAGCGAGAACTGTTACATTATTATTTAAAACCTCAACAAATCCGCCACTAATCAAAATCTTCTTAACAGCATCACCATTCGTGATCTTCAACTCACCTTCAGCAAGAGAAGAAATCAAAGGAGCGTGATCTTGTAAAATTTCAAATTTCCCAACCGTACCCGGTAACTGAATTCGATCAGCCTCACCACTGTACAGCATTTTTTCGGGAGTTAAAATATCAATTTGCATACCTTATTATATTAAGCGTTAGCTTCAGCTAATAATTTCTTACCCTTCTCAATTGCTTCCTCGATAGAACCAACTAAGTTGAAAGCCTGCTCAGGATACTCATCTACTTCACCATCCATAATCATATTGAAACCTTTGATTGTTTCATTGATGTCAACAAGCACACCAGGAATACCGGTAAACTGCTCAGCAACGTGGAACGGCTGCGATAAGAAACGCTGTACTTTACGCGCTCGGTAAACGACCATCTTATCTTCTTCAGATAATTCATCCATCCCAAGAATTGCGATGATATCCTGTAATTCATTATATCGTTGAAGAATACCTTTCACTTTCTGAGCTGTATCATAATGCTCATCACCCAAGGCATCTCTATTCATAATTCTCGAAGTAGAATCTAAAGGATCAATCGCAGGATAGATACCTAAAGAAGCCAATTTACGAGAAAGTACTGTTGTTGCATCTAAGTGAGCGAAAGTAGTCGCCGGAGCCGGATCGGTTAAATCATCCGCAGGTACATAAACCGCCTGCACCGATGTAATCGAACCACGCTTCGTAGAAGTAATACGCTCCTGCATTAGCCCCATCTCTGTTGCTAATGTTGGCTGGTAACCTACCGCCGATGGCATACGACCTAATAAAGCCGATACCTCAGAACCCGCCTGTGTGAAACGGAAAATATTATCAATAAAGAATAAAATATCACGTCCACCCGCATCACCTTCATCACCATCACGGAAATACTCCGCAACCGTTAATCCTGAAAGTGCTACTCTCGCACGTGCACCTGGTGGCTCATTCATCTGACCGAATACTAAAGTCGCTTTAGAATCTTTCAAAGCCGTTTTATCAACCTTGCTCAGATCCCATCCGCCTTCTTCCATCGAATGCACGAAATCATCACCGTACTTTATTACATTTGATTCTAAGAATTCTCTCAATAAATCGTTCCCTTCACGTGTACGCTCACCAACACCCGCAAATACTGAAAGCCCTTCATAAGCCTTCGCGATGTTATTCACCAGCTCCATAATCAATACCGTTTTACCTACACCGGCACCACCGAACAATCCGATTTTTCCACCCTTCACATAAGGCTCAATCAAATCGATCACCTTGATACCCGTAAATAAAACTTCCGTATCCGTTGTTAAATCATTAAATGCAGGAGGCTTATTGTGAATCGGACGACCCTTTCCGGTGTCAACCTTTCCAATTCCATCAATCGCTTCTCCAACCACGTTGAATAAACGACCCTTTACTTCCTCACCAATCGGCATCTGAATAGGAGAACCCGTATCTACAACCGCAACGCCACGAATCAAACCATCCGTAGAATCCATCGCAATCGTACGAACACTGTCTTCACCAAGGTGCTGCTGACACTCTAATACAAGCGTCGAGCCATCCTCACGACTGATTGTTAATGCATTTAAAATTTCCGGCAATTTCGCGCCGGTGCTGCTGTCGAAACTAACGTCAACAACCGCCCCAATTACTTGTTTTACTTTTCCGGTATTGGCCATTATATATTGTGTTTTAAAGGCTTGTTAAATTCGACCGCAAAGATACTAAAACATCACAGAATTTAAGGTATAGAAATCAGTCTTTTTTAGCCTGTTTTTTGAAGCAAAAAATTCCATCATCCCAAACAAAATCCTCACCGGCTTTCCACTGCAACGCGCCCCCGAATTCAGGCGCTTCAGCATGGCTTTGGCTTGTTTTCCCGCTGGTCAACCTGCACCAAAACCTGCTTCAGTGCACTTCATCGAAGCCGGGTTTCCGCTGCAATCCGGGCTAGGGGAGGCCTTTTTGAAGTTCAAGTGTCAAGTGCAAGTGTCAAGTTCAACGGGAAACTCAAATGTCAAACTCAAACTCAAATTCAAAAGAGTTGT
>JAHDHT010000387.1 GCA_020631175.1 Chitinophagales bacterium | reverse complement strand
TAAACCTAACTCCCCGCTCCAATAGCAGCAATACCCGGAAGCACCTTTCCTTCCATAAACTCGAGCATGGCACCACCGCCGGTAGAAATGTAACTTACTTTATCTTCAAAACCAAACTGTTTCACTGCCGCAACCGAGTCTCCTCCACCAATTAAAGAATAAGCTCCGTTCGACGTCGCTTCTGCAACTGCTTCGGCTACGCTAACCGTTCCTTTTTGAAAAGCATTCATTTCAAAGACTCCCATCGGACCGTTCCAAAGAATAGTTTTGCTTTTTAAAATGACTTCTTGATATCGATCAATCGTTTTGGGACCAATATCTAAACCCATCCATCCTTCATTTACATTTTGATCTGTACTTACATAAGTATTGGCATCTTCAGAAAAAGCATCTGCACATACAGAATCGACAGGAATAATTAAAGTTGTACCTGAACCCGCTGATTTTTCTATTGCTGCTTTGGCAACATCAATTTTATCATCTTCAACCAATGAAGAAGCCGTTTCAAAGCCTAAAGCTTTAAGGAAGGTATAAGCCATCCCTCCTCCAATTAATAAATAATCAACTTTTTCAATAAGTTGATTTATAACATCAATTTTACCGGAAATTTTTGCACCTCCAATAATTGCAGTAAATGGTTTTTCAGGCTCACTTAAAACTTTGTTCAAATTATTTACTTCCTTTTCCATCAATAATCCGAATGCTTTAGAATCATCTGCAAACTGATCAGCAATAATAGCAGTAGAAGCATGAGCCCGATGAGCTGTTCCGAATGCATCATTAATATAAACATCAGCAAACTGAGCCAGCTTCTTCGCAAAGCCTTCATCTCCTTTGGTTTCCTCTTTGTGAAAACGTAAATTCTCCAATAATAAAACCTGACCGGCCTGCAATTGCAAAACATTTTTTACAGCATCCGCCTCAACAACATCTTCAGCCATGATAACATCCTGTCCTAATCGATCGGCCAAAACAGGCACCACATGCTTCAAAGAAAATTTTTCTTCAGGTCCGTTTTTAGGTCTCCCTAAATGAGACATTAAAATTACAGCAGCACCTTTATTTAAAACTTCTTTTATTGTAGGCACAGCTGCCTGAATACGCGTATCATCTGTAACTTTAAAGTCATCATCCAAAGGCACATTAAAATCCACCCTAATAATTACTTTCTTTCCTGTTAAATCCATTGATGTTAAAGCTGCCATAATTCTTTTTTATCCTTCCAAAAAAAATCCTTCCAAAAAATCCTTCCAAAAATAAAAAGGAGCTCATTTCCTGAAATGAGCTCCTTCATTATTTAAATTTTGTTTTACTTTTTAATGCTTGCTAATTTTACTGCAATATCAGCTAAACGATTCGAATAGCCCGCTTCATTATCGTACCATCCAACAATCTTCACCTGATTTCCATTTACAGCCGTCATTGGTGCATCAAAAATACAAGAGTGTGTATTCCCGATAATATCTGTACTAACTAATGGCTCTTCCGAATATTGTAAAAAGCCTTTTAAGTCTTTTGAAGCAGCCTTTTTAAATAAGCGATTAATTTTGGCAACATCAGCTTGCTTACGAACGGTACAGGTAAGGTCAACAATAGAACCCGTTACCACAGGTACACGCATTGCCATTCCATCCAATTTGCCTGCAAGGTGTGGTAAAACCAATCCGATCGCAGCAGCAGCTCCTGTAGAAGTAGGAACAATGTTTAATGCAGCCGCTCTTGCTCTTCTTAAATCGCTATGTGGCGCATCCTGAATTCTTTGATCTGCCGTATAAGCATGAACCGTTGTCATCAGACCTGTTTCAATTCCAAATGCATCATCCAATACTTTCACCATCGGTGCAAGACAATTAGTTGTGCAAGATGCGTTTGAAATAATTTTATCTTTCTTTTCTAAAATTTCATCGTTGATACCCTGAACAACCGTTTTCACACCACCACCTTTTGCAGGCGCACTGATTACTACTTTTTTAGCACCGGCTTTAATGTGTTTACCCGCTGAATCAGCCGTTCTAAAAACACCTGTAGACTCAATAACAACATCTACTTTAAGTTTTTTCCATGGTAATTTCTCCGGATCTCTTTCAGAAAAAGCGGCAATCGATTTACCATTAACTTTTATGAAATCATCTCCTGCAGCAATTCGGGCATCAAACATGCCCTGAGCAGAATCATACTTCAATAAATGCGCAAGCGTCGCATTGTCTGTTAAATCATTTACAGCAACCACTTTTGCTTTTCTGTTTCCCTGAAGCGCGCGGAAAGTCAATCTTCCGATTCTGCCGAATCCATTGATAGCTACATTAATCATGTTCTGTTATTTTGTTTTAGCGCTGCAAATGTACTAACTATCCAAGAATATTGATATGAATTTCATAAGGACTTAATGTTTATAGAATGGAATGTTACTTTTGTTAAGGAATTGTAAACAATGATCATAGATTTATTAATCGTACTTTGCTATTTCGCCGCAGT
>JAHDHT010000386.1 GCA_020631175.1 Chitinophagales bacterium | reverse complement strand
TTGCCAGAGCCAAAAAGCGCTTATCTAATAATCGTTTGTAAACAGGCACGGGTTCCGGAAGGATGTCACCAGTCTTCTCGGCTGCCATTCTTCCGAGTGTTCCTAACAATCTGCTTAGTATGATGGCCATTGCTAATAGAATAGCAGCAACCAAAATCATAAAGATGGTCATTGGGTTGGTCCAGCTGAAGGCTTGCTCTGCAACAGCTACCTCTGCACCACCGCCACCACCAGGTCCTGGAACAGGTGGAGGATTATCAATATAAGCCAGAATAGACTTGACCTCGTCAGAACTAATCGCAAATGCCGGCATTACAGAGTTATTGTACTCCGCATACAGCTTTTTGGCATAAGAATCATTTTCTTCTTTTAGATAAACCTGTGAATTTTGAATCCACTTAATTAAGTTTTCTTCATTTTCCCATCTTTCTCTTACTCCTGCCAAACCAGGTCCAACCAGCTTCTGAGCGGTGACCTTATGACAACTGGCACAATTAGACATGAATAGTCCTTGTCCTTGCTTGATGATCTCATCATCCTGAGCCTGAACGTTTTGTAAACCAAGTAAGAAAGAAAAGAAAATAAAGAAGGCGATTGAGCGTTTAAAACGCTTTGTATTTAACTCCTTCATATAAGCTCGATTTCGCTTCAAAATAATACTCGTATTCCTTTTAATTTTCGGGTGCAAAGTTAGCAATCGTTTTTCATCTTATTTAACATTCGTTAAAAAAAATAGATGCAGAAAAACGTTAATTATTTTACATCACAACCCTTTGTTTAACAAGACTATACACATAATAATTTAGGGTCAACACTGCAATTCTGAAAAATAATTAAACTTTCAGCACAATATTGGGGTCAGACCAGTATAATCATTACATTTTATTCAGCATTATTTGCATGCATAAATCGATGATTATGACACCAGTAATTCGATCCGGAAAAAATTAGTGGCAAATTGTTGCTCGACTCGCTCTATGTTGAACAACAACAGAAATGAACAGAATCTGTGTCTAAACGACCTTATTCAATTTGTAAAACCGTTAAACATCAAATTTTGCCATGAAATCTACATTAAAATTAAACACAATAATCATTTGCTTGCTTATGCTGGCATTCGGATTAACAAGCTGTTCAACAGCCCATAAAGCTTTGCAAAGCGGCGATTACGACAAAGCAATTGCCAAAGCTCAGAAGAAATTAAAAGGAAAAAAACAAAAGGATAAATACATCATTTTGCTGGAAGAAGCTTATGCAAAAGCGCAACAAGATGACCTCAACAGAATCGAAGACCTTAAAAAGAAAGGCATGGTTCAAAACTGGAAACGAATCCACACGATCTATCGCGATCTTGATTTCCGCCAGTCACGATTAAAGCCTTTCCTTCCATTATATATCAATGCAGAAGTAAGAGAAGCGGAATTCGCTTTGATGGATTACAGAGCTGAAATGAGAGAAATTGAAACTGCAGCATCTGAATATCTATATCGATCAGCAAGAAACTTATTAGACAGTAACAATAAAAAAGACGCACGTGAAGCATACCGTTTGCTTGAAGAAATTCAAAGTATGAATAGCAACTATAAAGATGTATCGGTCTTAAAAAACCAGGCTTTAAACAAAGGAAGAAATTACATTCTTGTAAATATTGAAAACCGTTCAGGTGCGCCACTTCCTCCGGGATTCGAAAGAGAATTAACGGACTTAAGTGTACACAACATGAATGATAAATGGAGAGTATTTCACAATAATGAAATTAAAAACATCCAGTACGATTATGTTGCCAAAGTTCATTTGAATCAAATGATAGTAAGCCCGGGTTTTTTAACGGAGAATGCTTACACAGATAAAAAGAAAATTCAGGACGGATATTTATATGCATATGATGAAGATGGGAATCCTAAAAAAGATAGCCTGGGCAACGTAATCAAAACTCCTCAAACAAAAACAATTGTTTGTACCGTTTTTGAAACAGCGCAAAATAAAACAGCTGAAGTAAGAGGAAAACTAAAAATATACGACAACTATACTAAGCAAATGATCAGTAATACTCCGGTCAGCGGAACAACAGCCTTTGCACATATTTATGCAAGAATAGATGGAGACCGCAGAGCTTTAACTGCTGAGTCGAAAGCAAAATTGCAAAACAGACCGATTCCTTATCCGGGAGATTTGGAAATGTTAATGCAAGCCGGTGAAACAATTAAGCCGGTAATCGTTGAAACGATAATTGATCAGCGCAGTTTAGTTTTGAAATAACATTTTAACCCGGTTTATGCGTTAGAAATTCGTTATGAAAAAAGCAAGAGCGATAAAATCATTTGTCTGGAAAAATTAGCATAGCATCGCTATGGTGATTTTGAAGACAAAAGTGAAACGGTTGATTTTGAAGCTATCGCTTTTTGTAATAGATTTTCTAATGCATAATCCGGGTTTAATGATTGGGTAAATTGGTAAAAGCCGTATTCAAATTGAATGCGGCTTTTTT
>JAHDHT010000092.1:8671-15705 GCA_020631175.1 Chitinophagales bacterium | reverse complement strand
CTGAAAATGAATGGGCGCATATTGCGGTTACTTATGACAGAGAAGAATTAAGATTCTATATCAATGGCGAACTCGATGAAAACATTACTTATCACGATGCAGCTTTCGTAACCAATGATGATCCATTAACAATCGGAGCCGATTTCCCGGGAAGCCCAACTTTCTTCGACGGAAAAATCGATGATCTAAAAATTTACTGCGAAGCCATTTCTGAAGATGAAATTATCGCTATGGCAGCAGAACCTTGTGATGCTCCTTGCGATGAAACTTTTGTTTCGATCGAAGAGACAACAATCAATGCTGGTATGTTCTATCCAAATCCAATGCAGGATTTCCTTTATTTGGGAGGATTAAATGGTGAGAAAAATATTCAGGTTTATGACGCTTCAGGAAAGTTAATTTTAAATACGATTATCAATGGAAATGAATTAAATGTTAGCGATTTAGAAAGTGGTTATTATTTAATTCATGTAGAGCATCAGGGGAAAGTTTTGGTTGAGAAGTTGGTGAAGTATTGATTTGTGTTTAGTTGAGCGATATGTGTTTGGATTCAATGGCTATGAGAACGACAATGAAGTAAAAGGCAAAGGAAATAGCGTAAACTTCGGCGCAAGAATACATGATCCACGAATTGGAAGGTTCCTTTCTGTAGATCCAAGAGTAAAAGATTTTCCGTATTGGTCGCCTTATTTGTTTGCTGCCAATAATCCGATTTATTTTATTGATTTAAATGGTGAAGGACCAGGGAAAGTGACTGGACCATTTTCTAATAAAGTCAAAAATACGAGCGACATAGTTTCTCAAATTAGAACAGATTACGAAAACAAAAAATGGAAGGATGAAAGTAATTCTAGCAGTGACGATTAATATCATTATTTCTTGCTCTATTTTTTTACAAATATACAGTGCGAAGAAAAAAATAATAGGTAAATGGGAAATTTCAGAAATTCACTACATTGAATTAAACTCTGATAGCAGTCTATCATTTGACTGCCATGTTAATGGACTTTATTCATTAGAGTTTAATAGCAATAATACTGGATTTAGTTCTGATGCAGGAATGTATTACTCTTACGAAATAATAAATGATACTTTGTTAGTAATAAATAATGAAATTCTAATAATAGAATACATGGATAATGAATTATTAATTTTAAATAATAAACCTAGAATGTCGGAAAATGTTTTTGCTAAAAAATATAAGAAAGAAGTTTATATTAGATTAAAATGAGATTTTGAGTTCATATCCAGTATTCAATATTTTAAGAATAAGAGTTTTTTATACAAGTTTGTTAATGTCAGGGGCGTCATTTATTTTTATATTAAGCTTTTTAAATGGATGTAATTTAAAATCAAATACTTATAAAAAGTATGAATGTTTCAGCAATATAGATAATATTGACATTAATTTTTTAAAATTAATAAACCTTCTAATACAATAATGATTGCATTAGACTCAGAAATGGTAATAATTGAGAAGGTGCACTTTGATTTTATTGCAGAATATTTACTTTTTGAATGCCAACATAGCTTGTCAAAGTTTGATTCTATCGAATTTAATATACGTTCTGTAGAATATAATAATTCAATGAATTATAAAATTTCAAATCAAGATTTAATGCAAATAATTAATAAGTTCAACTACAATTCAAAATACACTGAAACAGTTAAGTATATTATTAAAAATGTAAATTTTAAAAAATTAAATACGATAGACGGTCTTTTGTTAAATCTGAGAGAGGAGTACTTACATGAAAAAGTTGAGAACGGGAATTTCATAAATTTAATACCGAATATTCACTCATACTATGTAACTAAAAAAGAACATAGAAGGTCTCATTATACACTACATCAACTATATAATCTAATAAATACTTTTTGTACAAGTCCTCCTGATAATTATCCACTTAATGAAGAAGAACTTGAAAGTATATCAAATATTTTATGGGAGATTTTTAAAATAAATAATGATTTACCAAAAGACACACCATGTAATGCCAATCTAAGAAATTAACTAATTATATAATCTCATTCCGAAAAATGGAAGCGATAAAGAGTGATTTAACTCCCAGCCTATAGGTTATGTGGATTAATTACTTCTAAATTAGAAATTCTATTAAAGTCCGATTCGTTACGGGTGAGTAATTTTAGTTCATGTTCTAAAGCTGTGGCTGCGATAATGGCATCAGGGAGTTTAATTTGATGTTGTTGTCTTAACTGAATTGTTTTTAGGATGATGTTTTCTTGCAAGGGTAAAATGGTGGCTAATCGAATGAATTGTTCTACAGGAATTAACTGTTCTGTAGAAGCTCGATACCAGCCTAACAATTCCATTCTTGTAATTACTGGAATTAGCGGAGGTAGATTATCAATTAATGCTGCTCCTTGTTCGGGGATTACATTTGCCAGGTAATCAATGGCAACATTAGAGTCCATTAAATACGTCCATCGCTGCTCCATTCCTTCCGGCTTTTATCAATCTCTTCATTTATTTTTTCGGCTAGTTCTTTTGAAATACTTCCTTTGAACTGTTGCATATTAGCCGCCTTATTTTCATCCTGTTCAATCAATTGATCAACTGGATAGATTAAGACTTCAATCTGTCTTCCAATATATTCTTTGGGAATATTCAATTCCAAGCTTTCTTTGTTCGGTGTTATAACTGTTCTTACCATTTTTTAATTTTTGTCGCAAATAAGATTAATGATAAAAGATTAAATAAACAAATCTTTAGCCGGATTTGCTTTAAGCTTTCCTTGCTTCACGAGATTTAAATTGTGAATCGCTTCTTTTAGTTCTGCAATTAATCGCTCATCTTCTGCATTTTGATTCTTGCTGTCTTCTAGCAACTTATGGTATTGCTCGATGGGCAAAATGACGGCAATTTTATTGCCTTCTTGATCGATTACAAATTGGGTATTCATTTAAAACAATTTATAACAATTTACAAAAACTATAATTAACATAATTAAAACGCTATCTAAACTAATTTAGTTTCTTTGTCGAGAGCTTATTTTATGCTATTTTGACTTCTTAATAAACTTTAGTCTTAGTAGATTTGACATGAAAAACAAAGTTGATCAATGCCGTTGATAAATAATTCTGCTTAGATTTAAATTAGTTTTTCAAAAAAAGTATCACTTTGGTATCCTATAAAAATGTTATTCCCATTCGCTGCGCAGTTGCTTGAGTTGTTTTTCAATCGTTTTATGGTCTTGTTTTTTCATTGCCCCTTTGACTGCCGACCAGTTAGTTTTAGTATTAGTTTTATGAACGACATTTATTAAACGAATTAGATTTAATGTTTCTAATTCTTGAAGCAATGGCATTACTTTTTCATCCATAATCTGTATAGTTATTTTACGCATTGTTTCGAATTTCTTCAATTTCCTTAAATGCTTGCCGGGCATCAATAAATTCCATTGGTTCCTTTTTTGCTTCATCATATAAGCGAATATCTTCTAACTCTTCCAACTCTTCAATGAGTTTATGATATTCTTCAATTGGAAGAATAACTGCTACTTTTTTTCCATCCGGATCGGTAATAAATTGTTTAATCATTTAAACATATTTTTAAATATCAACTTCGGTTTATTGATTATTATTTCACCCAAAGCAAAATTTTATAACTCTTTAAACAAGTCTTTAGCTGATTTTAATTCCTTTTTGCCTTGCTGGTGTAATTTTGCATCATTAAAAGCTTCTATAAGTTCTAAAAGCGAATTACTTGTTTCCTCTTTTTCCATAACACTAAAGCTCTTTACATAGTCAAATGATTTTATGTGTTCAATAAATGTGGTAAGTCTGTTCTCTTCTATCTCAATAATAAATTTTGTATACCTGCTCATTTTTACAATTGATTAATTCAGTTCTTTTTCAATTTCTTCCATCGCTTGATCAAAATCTAAACCTATATTAGGATCATTTTGATAGGCTTCTAATCGCTTCATTACTTCTTTTTGTTGTGCAAGTGGTATTTCAACAAATTCTTGATCAAGACTTTCATATTTAATTAAAAGTTTATTCCATTCTTCAATTGGTATAAATACACCTATTGTTTTGCCCAAATGATCAGTAATATATTGAAGCTTCATATTCTCTTTTTGATTCTTGAAATTACGTTAAATTCTATAAATGATTTTTACACAAACTTTTATCGTTCAAAATCGATTGTGGTATCACAACATGTGACACCTACCAATAAAACTGAATATTGATTTTGATTTAAGTTCTCAATATTAAATAAGGGCTCAACTAAAACTAAAAAACCCGCTTAGGGATAGTAGCGGATATCCTTTTCTTTTGCCGCCATTGCCCTAAAGGAGAAGGCAGGCGACCAGCGGAAGCCGGCTGACGACTATTAGGGCAACAAGGCAAAAGAAAAGATTGCAGCGGATAGCCCGACCCGGTTTTTTACATGTATGGTTTTCGAAGAGAGCAGCTGTTTTTTTTAAACTTAAGTGTAGGTTTAAGTTTAAGCATAAGGGGAAGCGCCATTTTCAAGTGCAAATTCAAATCTCAAATTCAAATTCAAACTCATTTTCAAGTATCAAGAGACAAGATCAAGTATCAAGTTCAGCAGAATTTTAGCCCTCCCCGACCCTCGCGCCCCACACCTCAACAAAGCCACATTCAACAAAATAAAAATCAATCTTACAGAACTCTGCAAAAGCTTATCCGTTCATAAGGTATATTGTTATCTTTGCCGTCTATGCAGCACTTCAGAAATTTTTGCATCATTGCACATATTGACCATGGGAAGAGTACCCTGGCCGACCGCTTATTGGAGTTTACCAATACGATCAGCGAGCGTGATATGCAAAATCAGACCCTTGATGATATGGATCTTGAGCGGGAACGCGGGATTACGATTAAGAGTCATGCGATTCAGATGGAGTATAAACATGAGGGTAAAAGCTATGTGTTTAACCTAATTGACACTCCTGGTCACGTGGATTTCAGCTATGAAGTGTCGCGTTCGATTGCCGCATGTGAAGGCGCTTTACTGCTGGTTGATGCTTCTCAGGGTATTCAGGCGCAAACGATTTCAAATCTATATCTCGCGATTGAAAACGACCTCGAGATTATTCCGGTCGTGAACAAAGTTGACATGGATGGAGCGATGCCGGAAGAGGTGAAAGATCAGATTATTGACCTGATCGGCTGCGAAAGGGATACAATTATTGAAGCAAGTGGAAAAACAGGCATTGGTATACCTGATATCATGCAGGCCATTATAGACCGAATTCCTGCCCCTGCCGGAAAAGCGGATGCGCCTTTACAGGCATTGATTTTCGATTCTGTTTTTAATCCCTACCGCGGAGTTGAAGCTTATTTCCGCATTTTTAACGGTGAAATCCGAAAGGGAGATAAAGTAAAATTCGTAAATACCGGGAAAGAATATGGTGCGGATGAAATCGGTATTTTAAAATTAAATCAAGAGCCGAAATCGGTCTTAAAGACCGGCGATGTTGGGTATATTATAACCGGAATTAAACAGAGTAAAGAAATTAAAGTTGGGGATACGATCACCAATGCTGAAAATCCAACTACCGAAGTAATCGACGGTTTTGAGGATGTTAAGCCGATGGTTTTTGCCGGTATCTACCCTATCGACAACGATGATTATGAAGATTTAAGAGACAGCCTTGAAAAGCTGCAATTAAATGATGCTTCTTTAGTTTTCGAACCGGAAACATCGATTGCATTAGGCTTTGGTTTCCGCTGTGGTTTCCTTGGATTGTTACATTTAGAAATCGTACAGGAGCGTTTAGATCGTGAATTTGACATGTCCGTTATCACCACCGTTCCTAACGTTTCTTATTGGGCACACACTACAGCAGGTGATAAATTTCAGGTACATAACCCGGCCGATCTTCCCGAAACGGGGAGCCTGTCGCATGTGGAAGAACCGATTATTCGTGCACAAATAATTACCAAGCCGGATTATATCGGAGCGATCATGTCGCTTTGTATGGATAAACGGGGTACTTTATTGAATCAGGTTTATCTATCTGAATCCAGAGTTGAGCTAAGTTGGGAAATGCCATTAGCAGAAATCGTATTCGATTTTTACGATAAACTGAAATCGATTTCGAGAGGTTATGCTTCTTTCGATTATTACATGCATGGTTATTCGCAAAGTGATCTGGTAAAAGTGGATATGCTTTTAAATGGCGAAAAAGTGGATGCTTTATCGGCATTAATTCACCGTTCTAAAGCCTATGATTTTGGAAAGAAATTATGCAAGAAGTTGAAAGAGCTTCTACCAAGACAGCAGTTTTTAATTGCCATTCAGGCTGCAATCGGAGCAAAGATTATCGCCCGTGAAACGATTTCTGCTCTAAGAAAAGATGTAACTGCCAAATGTTATGGTGGTGATATCACCCGTAAGCGTAAACTCTTGGAAAAGCAAAAGAAAGGAAAGAAGAAAATGCGTCAGATCGGGTCAGTTCAGGTGCCACAACAGGCTTTCCTGGCTGTTTTGAAGCTGAACGATTAATATTTCCTGACAATTCGCTGATATTATTTGCCTCTAAGCAAAACAAAGCTGCTTGAATATGTATTTTTATTCTATGCAGTCATTTTACATTAAAATCTTCCTTGTTCTATTTTTCATTGCCGGGCAACTAAGTATGAAAGCACAGAATGATCGAATACTATACGATCAGGTTTTGTTAGCAGTAAACGAAATTCCGGCACTTCAGGAGTTGGGTATTGGCATCGATCACTTTCATGTTCATGAACAAAGTCAGATCGATATTATTTTGACGCGCGATGAAGTAGAAAACATTCGTGCAAATGGCTATTCAGTTGAAGTTCTGCAGGAAAATATGGAGCAATATTATTCGAAAATGCTTCAGGAATCAGCTGCGAATTATAAAATTTTGGATGGATGCGGACTCTTGAATTTTGACTCCGGCGATATTTCAAATTACCACAGTGTCGCAAATATAATTGCACATATTAATAATATGCAAAGTCAGTTTCCTGATTTAGTAAAGGTTGATACGATTGGATATTCTATAGAAAAC
>JAHDHT010000092.1:0-8571 GCA_020631175.1 Chitinophagales bacterium | reverse complement strand
TCTTACAGTGATGTAATGCTTTGTCCGAATAGTTTTAACGATGAAATTCCAAATTTCGAAATCTATTCAGAATTTGCTTCAGAATTTAGTCCGGAAACTTATCATGGCTATGGGGCTGCTATTCAAATGATTTATTACTACGCTTCGGGTACTACCGCAGATTTTTTAGGAGAGGAAGGAGCTATAGCCTATACCCCGGAGGTTGGTGAATGGTTTTGGGAGCCCGGTGAAGTGATTTGTGACAGAGTACAGGAAATGCTTTTCCCTATGGTTTATATGAGCTGGGTGGCGGGTGATTATACTTGTTTTAATAATGCCTCTCTTGGTGCAGACTTTCCCTTAATCAAAGATGAAGTTTCTGTGTTAAACATACGTTTAAAAAACAGGGGTATGAGCAAATTAGCAGAAAATGTAAATGCTCGACTAACTTCGAATCATCCTTCTGTTTCAGTTCCATATAATTGGAGAGACTTCGGGGATATTCCTGCGAGAAGTTATCAATCAACTGAATTCTTTATTCAACCAATTGATAGTATTGGACCAGGCGAAAAAATTCCTTTTCAAATAGAAATTTATCATGGGACTTCTTTAATTCAAACCGCAACATTCGATCTTTACAGCGGAATCAAAGAAATCATTTTCTCCGAAAATGCAGAGAACGGCACAATTAACTGGGAAAACTGGAATAATTCTTTGCAGGATTGGGACAGTACATTTGTGGATGCAATTGATGGATTTCATTGTATGGCAGATAGTCGATATGGTAATGTAAATGCACAAGAACAAGGGCAATTTAAAACTACAGAATATATTGATATTGCTGATTACGAAAATCCTTATTTAAGTTTTTGTGCGAAATGGTCTTTGGATTATAATGAAGCATATGCAAAATTATTTCTTGAAATGGAGGATGGTGATTTTATTTATCCAAACTGTGAAAATTATGAAGGAGGAATTAATGCCTTTACCGGCACCGTTCACTGGGTACAGGAACATATAGATTTAAGTGATTATCAGGACCAGCCTTTTAAAATCGGTTTTGAAATCAATAATGAACAAGGCATAACCAGTGATGGGTTCTTTTTCGATCAATTAGAATTAGCGAATTATAGTATACCGATCGATAGCATGATTGTTTCTGTTGAAGAGATATTTGAAAATACTACTGTTCAAGTATGGCCTCAGCCGGCTAAAGATATTCTAAACATAATGCAGGAAGGATTTACAAAGATGGAAATCTATAATGCGAACGGTCAGCTAATGATGAATGAAAGCCTGAACAAGCAAAACAAACAAATTAATGTTGCCTCCTTTGCAGAAGGAGTATACCTATTGAATTTAATTGATCAGAACCAAAACGTTCGATCAATGAAAATTTTAATTCAATAAACCGTACAAATTATCCGGCAGGAGAACCACCGCCCTGATCATTTCTCAATGAGTTTAGATCAAGTTCAATGGCTTGGGCAACCTGAGCCAACATTGCTTTTTCTTCAGCTGCTACATGTCCGTCTGCATAAGCAATTGCGGTTAAATAATTGAAGATTTGTTTTTTAGCATCTTCGCTTATTTGATTTTTCAACAATTTAGCAACTTCACCAACAGGTGGCATTCTTTCCGGTTCTGCTAATAAAATATGTAAAGAAGCTTCATCGAAATCTTCAAATATCTTCTCTCCCATTTCTTCCGCCACTCTAACCTCTTTCGGGTCAACTTTTCCGTCAGCAGCAATCATATTTGCGGCTAAAATATATCCAATCTGATTGGTAGTTAACGTTTCCCTATTTAATGGAATTCCCATTTTCTTTAGCTTTCGGGCTGCTTTTTCGGGAGTAGCTCTAACCAGCAATCCCTGAATTAAATTATAAATTATAAGGAAGGGATTAATAATTAAACTGGTAATCGAAAACCATCCAACCAAAGCAGAAAGTCCGGCTTCGCCAAGCACTTTTTTTCGCACACAAGATGCACAACCGATATAAGATTTATAACCTAAAACGTAGGCCAGAATAAAACCACGCACATAAGGCGCTGTTGCAGTAGTTTCAATTTTTGCAGTATCACAATACGGACACTCGTAAGGGATTTCGTTGACAGATGAATTAACAGGGTTATCGCTCATTTCATTGAATTTGAAACGAAAATAAGCATTTATAGGCAGTAAAAAAGTTAATAATCACTACTTTCAAAGTGAAATGCGTCTTTTTGTCTTCCTTTCAATATTATGCTGTTGCTTCGCTTGTTCATCAGATACTACGTCAAATACGAATACTAAATTTGATAATGAGCATCAAAATGCAATTAACAGGCTTGACAGTATAATAAGCAGTGCAAACCCCGACCTGATCTATTGTATGAATTCCGAAAGAGCCAAAAAGCTTGAAGAAAAAATTCAAAATACAAGTGGAAAAAAATTTAAGCTAAGAGTGCGCCTTGCTCATGAATATTTAAAAGCAGGCAAAACACAAAAAGCAATTCAACTCCTAGAAAACATTAAAACAGCAATTGAACAACAGCTACCTGATAATCCAATAAATAAAAACACCAAACAAGTCTATGATTTATTAGCGGTTGCCTATATGCGATCTGCAGAAGAAGAAAATTGTTTAAAACATCACGTACCTGAATCGTGCATTTTTCCATTTGAAAAAGCGGCCATACATGGTAATAAAAAAGGAAGTCAGCAAGCGATAAAAATATATGATCAACTGTTGAACAAGTTTCCTAATGATGCACAAAGTGAGTGGTTATTAAATATTGCGCATCTTACTACTGGCGGAAATCCTCCAAACACTATAATACAACAAGCAAAACAATCGCTTAATGCTTTCCCAAAGTTTAATGAAGTAGCAACATATGCCAATGTGCATGAAAGAGGTCTTTCCGGAGGAGTATGTATGGAAGATTTTAATAACGATGGCTTACTCGACATAATTTGCAGTTCTTATGGCTTGCGCGATCCCTTAAGATTTTACATTAATAACGGTGATGGCAGCTTCGATGAAATAAGTAAAAGCGCTGGAATTGAGCAAATAACTGGTGGTTTAAATATTATTCATGCAGATTATAATAACGACGGATACGAAGATGTTTTTGTGTTGAGAGGCGCATGGTTTGGACAGGGAGGTTTACATCCTAATTCGCTTCTTAAAAATAACAGAGACCTTACATTCAGTGATGTTACAGAATCTTCAGGCTTGCTCGATTTCCATCCCAGCCAGACAGCATCATGGGCTGATATTAATAATGACGGATGGTTAGATTTATTTATTGGAAATGAAACAAGTGATGATAACTTTGAACATCCTTCCAAATTAATGCTCAATAATAAGGATGGAAGCTTTACAAATATTTCTAAATCCGCCGGAGTAGAAGTGTTTACCTATGCCAAATCCTGTACATGGGGAGATATAAATAATGATGGTCTGCCTGAGCTATTCATTTCTAATCTGAACGGTGAAAACTATTTATTTCTTAATCAAAGTGATCTCAGCACAAATAAAATTAAATTTCGAAATATTGCTTTACAGGCAGGAACATTGCAACCAAAGTTTAGTTTTCCTTCCTGGTTTTGGGATTATAATAATGATGGATGGCTTGATCTTTTCGTTTCAGGCTATGATCTTCGAAAATTAAAATTAGTTGCCTTTGAAGAATTATCTGCACTGGAAGGAAAAGCAATTCAATCAACCTTACCGGCTTTATTCCTTAATCAAAAAAACGTTTCATTTAAAAATGTAGCTGAATCAACAGGTTTAAATCACCCGCTTTTTACTATGGGTTCAAATTACGGAGACATCAACAATGATGGTTTTCAGGATTTTTACGCAGGCACCGGTGCTCCGGATTTCAGATCGATCGTACCTAATAGAATGTATCTCAATAATGAAGGATCTGATTTTACTGACATCACCTATTCAGGAGGTTTCGGACATATACAAAAAGGACATGGGGTAGCTTTTGGAGATATTGACCGGGACGGAGATCAGGATATCTATGCAGTAATGGGCGGAGCATTTGAAGCAGATGTATTTTTTAATGCCTTATTCCAAAATCCCGGTGAAGAACATTTTAAAGATCATAAGTGGTTGAATCTTAAATTATCCGGAACAACTGCGAATCGGTCGGCAATAGGAGCAAGAATTAAAGTTACTGTAGAAGATAAAAATGGAGCGAAGAGAGCTATTTATACTCATGTAAGTACAGGAGGTAGTTTTGGATCTTCTCCGCTCGAACAACATATCGGATTAGGGGCTGCAAAGCGAATTTTAAATTGCGAAATAATTTGGCCGGATAAAGCCAACAGCACCGAATTATTTGACTCACTTGAGTTAAACCAGTCATACCATATTAAGCAAGGAGCAAAAGAGGCCGTTAAACGGAGCTATACATCATTTAGCCTTAAAACAAAGTAGTACAGAAAAGCAGCTCTTTTTAATCCAAAATTAACACCACCTTGAAAAGTAGCTTACATCAAAAAATGACATTTGCATTACATTGTTATTACCTAAATATTTGATGAAATGAAACTACACTTACACTTTTATGCTATTGCAATACTGGCTTGTTTTGCAATAATGAACAGTACGACTGCATGGGCACAGGGCTCTACCTCCTCCTCCATCAGTGGTATTGTTATTGACACCAACAATGAAGCGCTTCCTGGTGCGACCATTGCTGTAACACATGAACCCAGTGGTATTACACGGGGAACGACTACGCGTCTTGACGGACGATATAACTTACCAAACCTGAGAGTCGGCGGACCCTACACGGTTACCTTTAAATACCTTGGCTATGAAGATATTGTACTAAATGATATCTACTTAAGTCTGGGTAAAGACCGCATCATCTCAGCAACTATGCGCGAAAATGCGGTAGAACTTGGAACCGTTGAAATCGTTGCCGGCGGATTAATGGGAAGCGAAAGAAGCGGAGCAGAAACTAAAATCAGCGAAGAAGAAATTGCAACCATTCCAACCGTAAATCGACAGATCGAAGATTTCGTGAGATTAACGCCTCAGGCCAACACTTCTGGAGATGGTATTTCTATTGCCAATACCAACAATCGTTATAACTCAATTTTTATTGACGGTGCAGTTAATAATGATGTATTTGGTTTATCCGATGCTGGTACGAATGGAGGACAAACAGGTATATCTCCTATTTCTCCTGATGCAATTCAGGAATTCCAGGTTGTAGTCGCTCCTTATGATGTTACCTTAGGAGGCTTCACCGGTGGTGGTATTAATGCTGTAACCAGATCCGGTTCTAATGAAATCGAAGGTTCGGTTTACTGGTTTAATAAAAATCAAAACCTGGTCGGAAAATCACCTACCTATTTACAAGATGATGATTTTGAAAGAACGAAAGTCGATGACTTTAATTCAAATACAATTGGACTAAGAGTTGGTGGGCCTTTAGTAAAAAATAAAGCCTTCTTCTTTGTCAATGCTGAATTACAAAGAGATGAAACACCTGTTCCATTCGATCCGACAACTTATACAGGCGAAAGCAGTATCGATGATATTAATGCTTTAGTCGACAGATTAAATGAGCTAGGCTATGATCCCGGTTCATTTGGAGATGTTGCAGATAAATTAGACGGCGAAAAGTTTTTAATTCGTTTAGATTTTAACTTAAATGAAAAAAATACATTAACTGCACGTCATAGTTATACTAAAGGAACTCAAATTAATGTAAGAGGAAGCTCTGCATCAACCATTAATTTCGAAAACAACGGTATTTTATTCCCTACAACAACAAATTCAACCGCTTTAGAATTAAATACATTATTCAGCAATGAAATGTCAAATAATTTAATTCTTGGATTTACTTCAGTTAGAGATGACAGAGATCCTTTAGGCGATCCGTTCCCTTGGGTGGAAATCGATGACGGTGATGGCGCTATCTTTTTCGGTTCAGAACAATTCTCAACAGCAAATCAATTAGATCAGAACATTTTCACTTTAACAGATAATTTAAAACTTTACAAAGGAAAATCGAACTGGACATTTGGTACACACAACGAATTCTATAGTATTTACAATCTATTTATACGTCAGAATTATGGTGCGTATGAATTTGCTTCCTACAGTGATTTCATGAATAATATGCCTGCAGTTGATTATGAACACAGTTATTCATTAGTAGATAACGTGGCGGGTGACGGTTCTGCAGCTGCTGCAGAATTTAGTGCTGCACAGTTTGGTCTTTATGCACAAAATGAATACGAAGTAAATAACAGAGTTAAATTAACCGGAGGTATTCGTTTAGATGTGCCATTATTTCTTGATGCACCAACCGAAGACACTAATTTCAATACCGTAACAATTCCATTAATGGAAGCTGCCGGATATGATTTAAAAGGTGCCCGTTCAGGACAAATGCCTGCTCCTCAGCTTTTAGTATCTCCAAGATTCGGGTTTAATATCGCAGCTGATGACAACAGAAACACCGTAATCAGAGGTGGTATCGGCATCTTTACAGGACGTGTACCATTTGTATGGCCGGGAGGTTCATTCACGAATAACGGTCTTTCTATAGGCGGTACAGGCGCAGAAGATGTTACTTTCGTTCCGGAATGGGACCAACAACCAACTGCAGCTGACTTTGGTGGAGCAGATGCTATTCCTTCAGGTCAAATTGATTTATTTGCAGAAGATTTTAAATACCCACAGGTAATGAGAGGTTCTGTAGCGGTAGATCGTGATTTAGGAAAAGGTTGGGTAGCAACTTTAGAAGGTATCTACACACAAAACATCAATAGTATCTACTACGAAAATGTAAACTTGAAAGAAAGCGGAAATACATTAACCGGCACAGGCGACGACCGTATTATCTGGGATCGATTTGACCCGGTTGATCCTACCTATTCAAGAGTTCTATTAGCAAGTAATGCAAGTGATAACGGTGCAGATGAAGGCTTTGGATATACGTTAAGTGCTCAAATCCAAAAATCATTCAGTAACGGTTTAACTGCAGGTATTTCTTACGCATATGGTGACAGCTATTTAATCTATGAAGGTACTTCTTCGCAAAACTCTTCTCAATGGAGAGGCGCGCATTCTGTAAATGGAAGAAATAATTTATTAGCAGCTCAAAGATCAGATTTCGCTTTAGGCAGCCGATTAAATTCGTTTATTAGTATGAATACTGAAATTGCGGATGCAGTTACAGCTACTCTTTCTATTTTTTACAATGGCCAGCAAGGTCAATCTTACTCTTATATCTACGATGGTAATTTAACCAATGAAGACAGCCGTGAAAGAAGTTTAGTTTATATTCCTTCCGGAAGAGATGATATTAATTTAGTCGACATTTTAGATGATGACGGTAACGTTAGCGTGAGTGCAGCTCAACAATGGGAAGATCTTGATGCTTTCATTTCTCAGGATGAACACTTAAGTGCGAACAGAGGAACTTATGCAGAGAAAAATGCGTCAAGAACTCCATGGGAAAACAATCTTGATTTACAAGGTAAATTAGGCTTCTTTGTTAAAGCAGGTGGCAAACGTCATCAGTTAGAGGCAACAATTGATATTTTCAACGTACTTAATATGATCAGTCCTGACTTAGGTCGTGATTACTTCATGAGCGACGGCGGAAACTTTGCTTCTTATCAATTATTGAACTTCGAAGATTACATGGCCGACGGAACAACACCAACATTTACATATACCGGTCCTACAACCAGTGACGAAATTTACGATCTAAATGACTTCACTTCCAGATGGAGAGGTCAGGTAGGATTAAGGTACATTTTTAATTAATGATTGGTTAATTTAATTTAAAAATGACCCGGGCTGTCCAATTTTTGGGCGGCCTTTTTTTTATTAATTTTATTTGGGCAACGGCCGGGCTATACGCTAAACGCACCCGCCGCAGTACCTCTTTCGCATAGTATTCCAATGGCTTGCCGCTGTCAGCCCTTGCAATACTTGCTCAGGAAGGCACTGCAACGGGTTTGTACCGCTGCTATCCCTGTTGCAAGCTTGAATTAAAATAAAAGCAACCTGAAGACTTAAATATTGTCATTACTAAAAAACCAGATATGAAAACCAGTTTCTTTACATCCATATTTTTCCTGTTGTGTTGTTCCATATATGCACAAGACTTTCACACCAATAAAAAACAACTCCAGATTAAAGTAAATGGAATAACTAAAGTATCACAATGGAATCTTATGCCGGAACTGGAAATTGATCCTTATGAAGTTCCTTGCTCAAAAGATCTAAACACTGTTGTATTTACAGACACAAAAGATTCAATCGAATTTCAAATTGAACTAAATGATACCATTGATTTTAATCTAATTATCAATAAAACTGATACTGCTCACACAAGATTGATCGGAACATTACCGAATGTAAAATTCACAGATGCTTACATCAAAGAAAACTCAGGTAAGACAAATGTTGCCATCCCTGAAGTAAGTGAATTAGCAAATATCTTAGTGGCTTTACACAAAGACGCTGAAAAAGATAAAAATATGACCGACTCCAAAACCGATTATTACAAAAGAGTCAAAGAACATTTTAAAGCTTATTTAAATCATCCAATTTTAGATAC
>JAHDHT010000385.1 GCA_020631175.1 Chitinophagales bacterium | reverse complement strand
GATTAAACTCATATTGGTAGAATTGAAGTAATGTATCAAAACCGATTGCATTATGGCTGGCCAAAAAAGCATCAACCGGGATGTTTTCCTGTATAGAACCACTGGTTCCAATTCTGAAAATCTTCAAACTTGTTAATTCATCTTTTATCTTTCTATTTTCAAAATCAACATTAAACAGCGCATCAATTTCATTAAAAACAATATCAATATTATCTGTTCCAATACCGGTACTGATAACAGAAATACGTTCACCGTTTAAACTACCGGTATGTGTACAAAACTCTCGTTTTTGTTTTTTCAATTCAATATTATCAAAATAGCCACTTACCATATGAACCCTATCGGGATCTCCAACAGTAATTATTTTCTCTGCCAGATCACCGGGTTTCACATTTAAATGGTAAATACTTCCATCCGGATTAATAATAAGTTCTGATTCGGCTATACGCATAGTATTATTTATTCTTTTGTATTATTATCAGCTTGTTTTCCTTCAATATGCTCTCTGTATGATCTGATGGTTGGATAAGCAAAATCAAGGTCTTCATTCAAGGCAAATCTATTTAATATTTCTTCCCATAAATATTCTTCACTGTCTCTTCTTTTGTAAGGGCTTACCAGATATCGTAAAGTTAATTCAACTCCGCTTCCCTTAACAGATAGATAAACTTTAGGAGTTAGCTTTCTGTAAACAATCATGTATTTTTTAGAAGCTTGTCTTAATTTTTTATTAGCGATATAATTGATATCCTTAGAATATTCTTCAATTAAATCTTTTAAAATAAACTTGGCCTTTTTCCAATCGCTCTCAAATGTGATCAACACAGGAATTTCATTCCATATATATTCAAATCCTTTAGTATAATTGGCCTGAACATCACTAAAAACTTTTGCATTTGGAATATGAACAATACGCCCTGTGCTTTGCTCGGAAGCAGCCCATTGACCAATTTCATTTATAGTAAATTGAAAAATACCGATATCAATTACATCGCCCGGAAATTCACCAATCTGTATTCTATCTCCAACCTCAAAAGGTCGCCACAACATTAAAAACAACCAGCCCGCAAAATTTACTATCGGATCTCTCAATGCTATAGCAAGTCCGGCCGATAATAAGCCAAAATAGGTAGCAAAGGATTCCATATCAGAAAACCAAACCCTGAACAGAAATAAAAAGCAAAAGAAAACCAATACATAGGAGATCACTCTCCTTAAATGGTAGCCTGATTTAACATCCTTACTGAAACGGTTCACCAGATAATGCGCAAAACGTCTTAACAACACAACTGTTAAAATCAGTATAGCTGTAGCATATATTTTAAATTGAAACTCCGGACTTAGTCCGAGCCAATTTTCAACATATTGATATACTTGCTGCATCATTTTTTATTAATACAACAAAGATATTGAATTTAATGAGGATAAGTATCGATCAAAAGCGGTTAAGCTTAAACGTAGCTTTTCGATCTTGCTGTTCTATGGTAATCAGATAAATGCCCTTTTCAGGAAGTTGAAAATCTAAGCGATTAGAACCATGTTGAAGCAGCAATTGCTGATCATGAATAAGACTGCCATTTATATCAAAAACAGCCAGTCTTGAATTGTTATCCGTCCAAGACCGCTTCGTACAGTTTAAAAACAAACTTTCATTATTCGTATTAAATGCATACTGATTTAACAGGCTTAAACCACCGGTTTCAAACTCATCAATTCCAACACATTCTAAAACCGATACGGATACCGTATCTGAAAAGACCGTACCATCAGGGTCTGTTATGGTTAAAACATAATCATTCGAAATATTCGATGTTAGGGTAGGACTTAAACTTTGCGGATCATCTAAGGCTAAGTTTGGTTGCCAGAAAATATCAAAACCTGCAATGTCTATTTCATATGGAAAACCAATCTGAACGCTTTCACCTGTGCAAATTTCAACATCATCGCCTGCATTTGCTTCAAACGGAACCAAGCCGCGGTTATAAAAAACCGACCAGATAAAATCCTGATGTTCTCCATCATTCATTAATTCATCGACGGTTAAAAATAATTGAGCGGCATTCGGCATGGTTAGATTTTGGGCAAAATTATAATGCATTTCCAAAACCATCTGATCCGTTAATGTACGACCTAATTCCTCCCATATCTCCATCAAAGAAGAAGACCAGATTTCACCACTTGAATGAAAACTGCTCGATAAATTTTCGGGATAATGTTTATCAGAAGCCGCATTCCTTCCAGCCCAAAACGGATTATGTCCATCCCAGCTAAAAACATTTCCCCAGTTGTGATCATTCAAGGTTCTTCCATAAGAAACCGCTAAATAATCTCCAAGCGCTTCATCCATTGCCTGACGCTCAAAACCATCATTCGTACTTGGTGCTGCACTAAATGATATAGCGTGACCGTATTCGTGAATAATTACATCAGCATCTTCGCCATCGTCTACACCGCCTTCTCCAAAAACAAGTCGGGGAGTAGGGAAGTTACTGT
>JAHDHT010000091.1:8109-15753 GCA_020631175.1 Chitinophagales bacterium | reverse complement strand
GAAGAATTAGAAACTGATCCATATCATTTAGAGCAGGAAAGTTTTACCGAATTTAGAACAGCATCTCAAACCTTGAAACAATTTAGTTTACCTTTTAAAATGCATATTAAAGAAGATTAGCTTAAGTATTATTTTGTATTTTAAATTTTAAAACCTCACAAAATGCCTCGAATTCTTTGCTTTATTATCTCCCTTATTTACTGGTCTGTCACCACCAATGCTCAAAATACAAATCAAATTTTGGGAGATGAAGTTGATGCGATAATGCAGACTGAAATGGCGCAAAACAATATTCCTGGTCTGGCAGTCAGTATGGTAAAAGATGGGGAAGTGGTTTTTAAGAATGCCTACGGACTTGCACATATAGCTAATAACACACCTGTTACATTAAGTACAGAATTTACGCTGGCTTCTATTTCAAAACTATTTACAGCAACTGCCTGTGTGCAGCTTGCAGAAAATGGTTTGTTAGATTTGGATGCGGACATTAATACTTATTTACCCTTTACTATAATCAATCCGAACTTCCCTTCTACACCGATTACAACCAGACAATTATTACAACATAAATCAAGTCTCAGAGATTTTGAATCTGACCTTCAATTATGGGATGCGCCTGGTGATCCAATTTATAGTATGGACTATTTTTGCGAAGAATATTTTGTTCCGGGAGGGTCTTTGTACGTAGCTTCAAACTGGAATAGTAATACTGCTCCCGGTAATTCAAGTTATTGGTATTCTAACGCCGGCTTTACCTTGTTAGGTTTTATTGTAGAAGGAGCAAGTGGCATGCCTTTTAATATCTATTGTGCCAATAATATATTCGGTCTTTTAAACATGGATGAATGTGGATGGTTTTATTCTGAAGTTTTATTAAGCGATGTTGCTATGCCTTATAATGGTGCATTGGTACCCTATGACTATTACAGTGTACCTGAATATCCTGCTGCAATGTTGAAAGCAAATATTGAAGAATTATCTTCTTTTTTAATTGCTTACACCCAAAACGGTATGTATAACGGAAACAGTTTAATTAGCCAGGCAAGTAAAGACTTACTTGTACCGGCCTCTATGACCAATGGTTTAGGATGGTGGGGGATGGATACATGGTATGGCGATCCGAACGGTGATTTCTGGAGCCATGGTGGTTTTATGAATGGCGTTAGAACACAACTCAATTATTATCCGGATGATGAAACCGGTTTAATTATTTTAACGAACGGACAAGGAAACTATAATGATATTCAGAATACCCTTGAAGATTATATTCCTCAATTCCAAAGTTGCTCAGGCCTTAGTTTAGAAATGGATGATTTACCTTCTTCTGTTAGCAGTAACACAGCACTTAGTTTGAATGCCCTTCCGGAAGGGGGTACTTTTTCCGGGCCGGGAGTTATTTTTAATGCATTTAATCCTTCAATTGCAGGGCCGGGTTTTCACAACATCGAATATACCTACGATCTGGGTGACGGTTGTGTGAAATCTGTGAGTCAGAATATAATTGTTGTGAATATTACTTACAATTTTGTCAATTATAATCTTGGAATTATTAATCCGGAATAGTCCTAAAATAAAAAAGCCGGATTCATTTGAATCCGGCTTCTGAATTTAAATTTATTCTTTAAGCTTTTGCTTTTACATGACCCCAGTTTTCTCCTCTTTCGATTCGATTAATTTGAGTCGTTGTAATGTTATACTTTTCAGCAATAGCTTTTTTAGTCTTTTTACCTTGTTTTAACATCTTTTTAATCATGGCAACTTTAGACTCAGTAAGTTTATAGTACTTACTCTTCTTCACTTTGATGCCTAATTTTTCACGACGTTTTTCATTGTACTTGTTTAAGCCTTCAAGATCAACCCATATTAAGTTGCTTGCTTTGTTGTTCGTTTTATCATAATCTTTATGAACAACATAAATCTTTTTACGGCTTTTACCTGATTTCGCAAAGGCAGCTGCAATTTCTTTGTGGAAGAATTTAGTTTCCTGCTCGCCATCTTTTCGGGCAGTAACTTTTAAATAACCACGTTGATCCGGAGTACCTTTAATTAATCGTTCTTTCTTGGTGTTTATGTCCTTTGATTTGGCACGACCAAGTTGAGAAACATAGTAATCTTTTTGAATTTTTACCCTGCTGAATTTGATCTTTGACCACTTTTCTCTTGGCAGGTTTTTAATAGATTTTTCCATATTGTTATAATTAAATAAATCTGACTATCCACAAGTTAAGCAAAACTTGTTAATAAATAATCCAAATTATTGTAAAATAATTGCACAACGGTGCGCATACGGCCAAGAAACGCTGAATATAGGGGGTTTATTATCCAAATTTGAACTTTCTGACCCCCTGTTAAACCGTTATATGAGAAACGTTTTATGGTAAATTCATGCTATTTACACTTAAGAAGGCTTGTCTGTCATCCAGATAAATATGCTAAAATATGCCTGATTTGCCCGAACTGAACAATGAAGTTTAATGTTATCAGTCCAGATGATAGATTTGAAAACATTTGGCAAAAAGGGTAGCGAAGCCGTGCGCCAACAAATAGAAGTAAGCATTCGGAATTTTGGTAAAAAAACAGAAGTCGGCCATGCAAACCCCGATTTTCAGACGGTATTTAAAGCTTCTGGAAAATATTTAAACTCTTCTAAAAAAGATCGATTACCTACTGTAGAAATACCGGTGGAATTTCATAGTGCTGTTAACTTTGAAGAGCAGCCTTCTGCTCCTTTAAAATATATGTGGTTAGGGCATGCTTCCGTATTAATAGAACTCGGAGGAAAACGTATTTTAATAGATCCGGTTTTTTCAGAAAGACCTTCACCAACCGATATAATGGGTCCCTCAAAACGATTTCATCCGGCTCCTCTCGACCCAAAAGATCTTCCGAATATTGACTTCATTTTGATCTCACATAATCATTATGATCATTTAGATTATAATTTCATCAAACAATATGATCAGACAAATACGCAATTTGTTCTCCCCTTAGGCTTAGGAGAAACCTTTAAATATTGGGGCATTCCTGAATATAAAATTATAGAACTCGATTGGCATCAACACATTGAAATAGAAGATTTCGAATTTACAGCTTTACCCGCCAGACATTATTCAGGAAGAAGTTTGACAGATCGAAATTCTACCTTTTGGAACGGATATTTAATCCAATACAAAGCAACTAAAGTATTTGTGAGTGGTGATTCTGGATTTATGAATAAGTATAAATTATTAGGTGAGCAATATGGTCCGGTCGATTTGTGTATACAGGCCATTGGCGCTTACAATAAACTGTGGCATTACAATCATACCTTTCCGGAAGAAGCCTGGCAAGTGCATAAATTAATGCAAAGCAAATATATGTTACCGGTCCATTGGGCAACCTTTGATCTTGCATTTCATCCCTGGGCAGAACCAATTGAAGCTCTGTATGAAGCTGCTGAAGATGAGCAGGATCAAATAATTATGCCTCACCCCGGGCAATGGGTTTCTTCATCTGAAGGTCATGAATCTCGCAGATGGTGGTTAGCTGACTAATTCTTCTGCATATTTTTAAAGGCTTTCCGTTACATTTATAAAAATATTAAAAATGAAAAAGCGCTTTTTGCTATGGTTGGTTTTGCTATTATCTTTTAACACCCTAAGCTTAAAAGCCCAGTTAGGCCTTCAATTAAATACAGAAGATGCCTATAATGGTTACACGCTTTTTATTGGTGGAGGAAGTAGTATTTACCTTGTTGATAATTGTGGCGAGTATATTAACTCATGGACTTCCCCCTTCAATACAGGTCTTACTGCTTACCTTACACATGATGGTCATATGATCAGGGCGATTCAAAACTCACCGGGTAACTCGCTTAACGGTGCGGGTGCAGGCGGAGCAATTGAAATGCAGGATTGGGAAGGAAATATAGTATGGAATTATTCTGTTTCGGTTAACAATGAATATTTACAGCATCATGACATAGAATATTTGCCTAATGGAAATGTGCTGGCACTTTGCTGGAAAAGTTTTTCGGCAACGCAAATGTCTTTAGTAGGCGGAAATCAAGCATTAAATTTAACTTATGTAATTGAGATTGAACCAAGTGGATACGATGAAGGGGAAATTGTTTGGGAATGGTCTTTATACGACCGGTTCATTCAGGATCAGAATGCTTCATTGGATAATTTCGCCCTTATAGCTGATCATCCTGAACGATTTAATATCGATGCGGGAACCACTTTTTTCGGTGGTGATTATGCGCATTGTAATTCGGTGGATTACATCGAAGAATTTGATATGATTGTCTTAAGTTCTTTAACGAAAAATGAACTTTGGGTAATTGATCACAGTACAACAACGGCCGAAGCAAGAGATCATCAGGGAGGAAATTATGGGAAAGGTGGCGATTTTTTGTATCGATGGGGTAATCCTTCAATGTATGATCATCCCGGTCAGGCACAATTTGACGGTCAGCATGACGTGAGTTGGGTTGCCACACCGGAAGAAGAATTTCCGGGATTTTTTACGATATATAATAATGGCTTTAACGGAAAACTGGACATTGTAATTCCTCCAATGAATCCGGATGGTTCATTTAATTATTCGGAAGGAGTTGCCTACGGTCCAGAATCTGCAGATTGGTCGTATACAACAGGTAACTTTTCGGGTATAGGCTGCAGCCATCGAAGACTTGAAAATGGAAATTCTTTATGGTGCGATTCTTTTACCGGTGAAATGAAAGAGGTAAATGATGAAGGTGTAATCGTATGGCATTATCAAAATCCTGTGAATACAGCAGGTCCTCAAGATTATAATACAGATCCGGGTGGAGGTGGTGGATTTAATTCTTTCGGTTCTTTCAGAGCTGAAAAATATGGTCCTGACTTTTCCGGTTTTGATGGAAAAGAATTGATTCCACAAGGTGTGATTGAATTAAATGCGCCTGTTTCAGATTGTGAGATATTTGCTTTGATGGACACCATAACTGAACCGGTTGATACTACAAATATGGATACTACCATGGTTCATATTTTGGAAGGATGGATGGAAGAAAAGATTGAAATATATCCTATTCCTTCAAATCGATTTATTTATTTAAACGGTTTGGATAGAGGTCATAGTTACCGCATAGCAAATATAAACGGGCAAATCGTCGATGAAGGAATGGTGGTAGAAAAAATTGATATTAAAGATTTTGAACCGGGTACTTATTTTTTGCAATTGAAAGATTCAAAAAATCAAGATTGGATTAAATTTGTAAAAGTTAACTTTTAGTTTAAAACCAAACTTATCTTTATATTTCATTCCTTTCAATTACAAATAAACTTTGCAGACTTTAATTGATAAAATAAAAAAATCGATTTCTCTTTCTCCTGAAGCCATAGAATATGTCTATTCAATAGCAAAAGAGAAAAAGGTATCGAAAGGAGAAATTTTAATTCGACAAGGACAAAATGTTGACAAAACTTTTTTTGTTATTAGTGGAAGTCTTCGGTCGTTTTGTGTTGAAAAAGAAGGTAAAGAGCATACATTACAATTTGCAATTAAAGATTGGTGGATTAGTGATTTTATGGCAATTTACAATCAAGAGCCTGCTTCTCTTACCATTGAATGTATATCCGATTCAGTAGTTATTGAATTCAATGCTCAAAAGTTAAATGATATATATATACAATTTCCTGAATTTGAGTCCTTTCAAAGAAAAAACTTAGAAAGACATGTGGTTAGCTTACACAAAAGAATTTTAAATCAATTGCAATTAAGTGCATCAGAAAGGTATAATCTCTTTCTTAAACAATATCCAAATATTGAACAATACGTTCCCAATTATCATATTGCATCTTATCTCGGAATAACTCAACAAAGTTTAAGTAGAATACGCGCTGAAAAAGCAAAGAAATAGATTTATTACCATAGGGTAATTTTTATCCCAAAATACACTCTTACTTTTGAAGTTTAAATCCAAAAACACAAAAGTTATGATAAAGAAAGTTTTGGGGATTGCTCCTAAATTAGAATTAGATGGATCTTTCAGTCCATCTAAATTGGCGCTAAAAATGGGTGTATCTGATAAAACAGATTTTGAAAACATCTCTTATAAAAAATACAAAGGAAAAAAGTCTAAGATTCTTGTAATTTTCACTGAGAGCAAGAACTTAAAAATGAAAAACGGGAAATATTTTTCTACAGGAAATCACCCGGTAGAGGCTTTATTGCCGATGCTCCATTTAAAAAATGCAGGATTTGAATTTGTTATTGCTACTCCAACTGGAAAACCTGTTGTTTTTGAAATGTGGGCATTCCCTAAAAATGATGAACATGTTAATGCGATATATAAAGAACACAGATCTAATTTTGATAAACCACTAAAACTTTCTGAATTCATTAGTTCTTCACTAGAGCATGCAGATTCATATGCAGCAGTCTTTGTTCCGGGAGGACATGGCGCGATGATAGGTATTCCAGAAGATGAAAATGTTGGGAAAATACTTAGATGGGCTCATGAAAACGCTTTGTTTACAATTAGCCTTTGCCATGGTCCGGGCGCATTTTTAGCCACTACATTAAACGAACAAAAGTTTTTATATACCGGTTATAATATGGCTGTATTTCCTGATTCGGTAGATAATAAAACGCCTATGTTTGGTTATTTGCCCGGTAAAATGCCCTACGGATTGAGTGAAAAACTAAAAAGTCTTGGTGTTAATTTGATGAATACTAAAATGGATAAAACGGTCTGTAAAGACCGAAAATTAATTACCGGATCAAGCCCTTTAGCATCCAATGAACTTGGTAAGTTAGCAGCAAAAACATTATTAAGTGAATTAAATTAAAAGCATGGAATTAATCGATAAACTCAATTGGCGTTATGCTACTAAAGCAATGAACCGTAAAGTAATACCTCAGGAAAAAATTGATAATATCATTGAAGCGATTTCTTTAGCTCCGACATCAAGTGGTCTACAACCGTTTGAGGTATACGTAATTACAAATCAAGAGATAAAAGATAAAATAAAGGCTATTGCATGGAATCAGTCAGTTGTTTCAGATTGTTCTCATTTATTGGTATTTGCTGCCTGGAACACTTACACGGAAGATAGGATCAATATGATGTTTGATTTGGTAAATGAAGTCAGAGGTTTCAAAAATGAAGGATGGGAAAATTACAGAGAGATGTTATTAAAAGGGTATCCACCGAGAGATCCGGAAGTGAATTTCAATCATGCTGCGAAACAAGCATATATTGCATTTTCACAGGCAATTGCAGCAGCCGCTTTTGAAGAAGTAGATGCAACACCTATGGAGGGCTTTGATGCAAAAGAGTTAGATAAAATACTAAGCTTGAAAGATAAAGGATTGAGAAGTTGTTTACTGCTTCCTTTAGGATACAGAGACGCTGAAAATGATTGGCTAGTTAACTTGAAAAAGGTTAGAAAAAGTAAAGAGCATTTAATTACTGAAATAAAGTAAAACGTAATACTCTTTTTTTTATTCATGTACATTCTAATCCTGAACTTTGATTTTGCGTAAAATGCATTTCTGTACCAGCGATTGCACTGGAAATACTTTTGCAGACACATGCTAATGGATAAAGTAGAAAATTAGCGACCAGCGGAAGCTCAATTTTCGACTATTAGCCATAGCATTTGACAAAAAAGATTG
>JAHDHT010000091.1:5137-8009 GCA_020631175.1 Chitinophagales bacterium | reverse complement strand
GGTACCCTGCTACAATAAAATTGTCGAAAACAAAGGCAAACCTTCTGCCTACGATTGTGTTATTTTGTTGTTATGAAAGTGCTTTTATCACCGGCTAAAAATTTGAATGAAACAGGAACATTTCCAAAGAAAGATTTGGGGATACCGGTTTTTATTGAGCAATCGGAATATCTCATACATAAATTGAAAAAGTTATCGTCAGGAAGAATAGGGAAGTTGATGTCTGTTTCTGCTCAATTATCCGATCTTAACTACGAGCGATTTCAAAACTGGTCGACGCCATTTACTGCCGACAATGCGAGACCTGCTTTATATACTTTTAACGGAGAGGCATATCGGGGCCTTGATGCTGCTTCATTTAGTGAGAAAAACATTAAATCGGCTCAACAAAGGCTTCGGATTTTAAGTGGATTGTATGGCATCTTAAAACCGATGGATTTAATTCAGCCTTACCGCCTTGAAATGGGCACCTCATATAAAGTAACAGCTAAAAAAACGAATCTCTACAAATATTGGGATAATCAAATAACAGACCGGTTAAATGCAGAACTTGTTGAGAATGAAGTGCTTGTAAATGTTGCCAGTAAAGAGTATTTCAAAGTGCTGAAATTTGACCGCTTAAAATCTCAAAATATTACCTGCCATTTCAAAGAATATAGGGATGGTACTTATAAAGCTATTCAAACCTTTGCGAAAAATGCACGTGGTAAAATGGCGGCTTTTATCATTAAAAATGAATTGGAAACAGCCGAAGAACTAAAGGCTTTTGATTTGGATGGTTATCATTTTAACAATGAACTAAGTACCGTTTCTGACTTCTATTTTACCCGATAAATCGTCAATTAAATGAACGAATATGGTCTTTAAAATGTCAAATAATTACGGGCTTTCATCGTTTAGAAACCAAGCTTAGCGATATTTATTAAATTACATTTATGATCAGACGATTTCTGACCTTATTGACCATCCTGTTTGTTGTGAATTCTTATGCCACTCATAATCGGGCAGGGGAGATTACTTATACGCATGCGCCGGATGCGAATAGTCAGTATCGCTATGAAATCAAGATTACCACTTATACGAAAGAATCGAGCGAAATGGCTGATCGGGATAGTCTGATTATTCATTGGGGAGATAATACAGAAACTACTTTAGCAAGAACGAATGGTCCTTTACAGGGTGGTGTTCCAAACGGTGAATCGCTTGGTAACGACATAAAATTGAATGAATATATCGGATTTCATAGCTACCCGGGGCCCGGAACGTATAATTTGTGGATGCAGGATTTGAACCGGATCGATGAGATCGTCAATATCAATTTCGGAAATTCGGTGAATGAACCTTTCTTTATTGAAAACACACTGAAGATTCTTGATCCTCAGTTTTTCAGTTTCAATAATTCACCTCAATTATTACAACCGCCAATCGATTTCGGTAACGTCGGTGTTCCTTTTATTCATAATCCAAATGCTTTTGATCCGGATGGAGATAGCTTGCATTTTGAACTGATTTTTCCAAAGGTTTCCGAATTTGCGGATGCCCCGAATTATGTCTATCCGGAAGAAGTTTCTCCCGGACCTGATAATAATCACACCTTAGATCCGAATACGGGAGAATTTATCTGGGACTCTCCGCAGCAGCCGGGAGAGTATAATATTGCTATTCTGATTTCAGAATTTCGGGATGGATTTTGTATCGGTACAATGGTGCGGGATATGCAGATTATTGTTGCAGAAACAGATAATAATCCTCCTGAAATTATGGCTATAAATGATACTTGTATTGTTGCAGGTGAAAATATTTTGCGCACTATTGTTGCTACGGACCCCGATTCGTTTACTACGATTGAATTATCTGCTTTTGGTGCTCCCTTTGAAGTTGCATCTTCGCCGGCAAATTTTACACAGACCATTAGTCTTGAAAGTTATGCGGAAGGAGAATTTTTCTGGCAAACCAACTGCTCTCAGATTTTAAGTCAGCCATATACGGTTGTGTTTAAAGCTGAAGATTTTGAAAGTACACCCGGCCATATCACCTTAGCTGATTTGGAGACCTGGTTAATCAGAGTTGTACCACCTGCACCGGAAGGATTAACATTAACCGTTCAGAATAATGAAGACATTCTACTTGAATGGGATGATCCTTATGATTGTGTGGATGAAGAAAAATTTCAAGGCTTTTCTGTTTGGAGAAAACAAGGTTGCGACACAACTGAAATCGGTGCTTGTTTTGTTGATATCGGATTAAACGGTTATTCAAAAATTGCGGAAGGATTAACGGATTACTCTTACCTCGATCAGGATGTTTCTAAAGGGGTAAGTTACACATACAGAATTGTAGCAGACTTTGCTGAATTGTCTCTAGGAGGCTTTCCTTTGAATCAGGTGAAAAGTGTTCCTTCAGACGGTGTGTGTATCATGCTTCCAAGTGATGTACCGGTTATTACTAATGTAAGTGTCGATTTAACCGATGCCGGTAATGGTCAGATCTTTGTTGCCTGGACGAAACCTGACCCGGAAGCATTGGATACTTTATTTAATCTTCCACCGTATCAGTATCAGGTATATCGGGGTACGGGTAGTGCCGGCGGACCTTTAACATTGGTTAGTCAGTCGGCGAATTTTGCCAGCTTTTTTGAAGCGAATGATACTTCTTTTATTGATGGCCTGTTAAATACCAGTGAATTGGCTTATCATTATCAGGTAGTTTTTATTGCGAACGGTGATAGTATAGGAGCTTCGGAAAAAGCATCCAGTGTTTATGCTTCAACCGTACCTTCTGCCAATACGGTTGAGTTAAGTTGGGTTTTTGACGTGCCCTGGCAAAATGTAGAATACAATATTTATCGTTCAGAATCTTTTTCAGGTCCTTT
>JAHDHT010000091.1:3854-5037 GCA_020631175.1 Chitinophagales bacterium | reverse complement strand
AGCGATCCGAGGGAGGAAAAAACATTTTCAATAAACAAGCGTCTATCCTAAACCTATTATTATATACCTTTGTTTAAAGCACAGTTATGTTTACAGGAATTATAGAAAGTTTAGGTCAGATCAAAGCCATTGAGCAAGAAGGTTCAAATGTGCACTTCACTATAGAATCAAATATTTCGTCTGAATTAAAAATCGATCAGAGTATCGCTCATAATGGCGTATGTTTAACCGTAACTGATTGTGATGAAAAGATACATAAGGTAACGGCAATTCAGGAAAGCTTACGACGATCTAATTTAGGAAAACTTTCTATTGGCGATAAAGTTAATTTGGAAAGATGTATGAAAGTAAATGATCGTCTTGACGGACATTTCGTTCAAGGTCATGTTGATCAGACAGCAACTTGTACCAAAGTTGAAGATCAGGATGGAAGTTGGAATTTCTTTTTCGAGTTTGATGGAGAATCTTCTGTAATTGTTCCGAAAGGAAGTATAACCGTAAACGGTGTTAGCCTGACCTTAGTTGAAGCTACGGATAAACATTTTTCTGTATCAATAATTCCCTTCACTTTCGAGCATACTACGTTTAAAAACATCAAAGAAGGAGATAAAGTAAATATAGAGTTTGATATTCTGGGTAAATATATTGAAGCTTTGTTTTTGAAGCACCAAACTAAATAGGGGTTTGTTTTATCGCTGAACAACCCATTTTAAACTTTCTCTGAATCCTGTTTGATCATTACCAAGCTCTAAGAAATACACTCCGTTTTCCAGGTTCGTCAATTGACTTTCTGTTAGTTCGATAGAATTAAATCCATTATCTAATGAAACGATATCGTTTAAGTTAATGCTTGCTATATGTTCACCGTTTAGATTGTAAACATTTAACTTTAAGTCATTAATCTGTTCATTCGTATTAATGTAAAAATCTAATGTCAAAGGGGCATTTCCGGGATTTGGCGATATAGAAAGTTCAGAGATAAATTCTATATCCTCTATAAATAAAGATCTTCCATTAACTTGAACAGAATTATTGACATCGGTGAACTCATTTACTTCATGATCAGGATTTATTGTGAACAATACTTCAAATGCCTTACCGCTCATCTCAATCGGGATAGCAACTTCAATAAAAGATGAATCCAAATATTCTATTTGAGGAACATTTATTTCATCCTCAAATA
>JAHDHT010000091.1:0-3754 GCA_020631175.1 Chitinophagales bacterium | reverse complement strand
TAACATCAAAATTATCGTATTGGTTAGATTCTAAATATAATTCCATTGAATTCCAATTTTGAGCAGGACCTATTTTATTGCTTAACAATTTTCCTTTACTTTCGAACCTCTTTAAAATAACTTCAGATTCAAGTAGTTCATTCGGGTCTTCTGTAAAGTTAATTACTGTTTCAAAAGTGTTGCTGTTTTTTTGACTAAATATATTATAGTATCCTGTTCGTAGCAATTCGGGATCAAACGAATAGTTTAAACTTTGCATTGCTTGATTGAGTTCGTTTGTTTCAATAGGGTAGTCATCAAACAAGGTTGTATTTATTAATTTTGAATTTTGAAATACTACATAATAGTTATCCGGAATTTCATTTATAAAGTTTGTAAGATCAGTTAAGTCCTGAACAGTTTCAAACTTGAATGTCCATTTTAAAAAATCCACATTAGCACAATGAATATTATTATATATTCCAATTGCCTGATCATCGCAACATGGTGCCGCATCAAAACAATCTTCTATTCCGGAATTATTTACATCAGCATATAAACTTCTTTGAATTTCAAAAGTATATGGATCAATAATGATAAAATCAATAAAAGCATTGTTTCCACAAGTAAAGCCACAAGAAAAACTATTTTCTGTATATCCGTTGATCGTGAAATTATAATCAGTGAAACTTATATTGCTTGAAAAGGCATTTCCGTTTGTTATTTTAAGTTTTACGTCTTTAAGATCAAACTCAAGATTCCCATCAGGTTTTTTGTTTAGGTCGATTAATTGATAACGATCAAAATCAAAATTTGATTGATGCACTTCTCCCGCTGCCTCAAAACTAAAATTTGTAAAAGTACTTATCTCTGAAAATTCTAATTGAGAAGTATCCATTGAATACCTCCAAAAATATTTTTCTCCTTCATTTAACAAGTTACTAATTTGCCAGCAATAAGTGTGATGACTAAATGTGTCTGTTTTGCTTTTGAATGCGGGACTATTGAAATTTAATGTAGTATCTATTTCAATTCGTATAGATTGTTTTCTAAAATCAGGATTATAATTCGAAATACATAACGGGAAGTTATTGTTATTTATTAATTCCTGATCTCTCGGAATAACAATGTCTGAATTGTTTTGATTAAAATTAAATGCGAACAACATTGTATTATCATCCTCGCAAATCTCCTGAATCATATTTTGTGGGTCCAGTTTAATACTAATATTAAATTCATTAAGTGTATATATCGGAAAATCAATTAACAGGTCTAGTCTAACTTCATCTTTAAAAAATAGATCATTTATTATTTCCGAATAATGAATTGTACCTGAACCATCACTTAACTGAACGCTGATGTTTAAAGGCGAATCATTTATTTTTCCATAGTTCTGAATTTGTAATTCAAAAGGGTAGGGTTTCTTTAATCTATTAAAATCAGGATCACAAGCCGTTAATGCGTTTTCTTGAATATGAAAGTCAGGTTTTTCTATTGACTTAAACAACTGCAAAGCCGGATCTCCTTCATAATGATAACTTAAAGCTGAATACAAAGCATTTTCAGTAACCGGATTAGATATAACTTCATTGATAGCAAATAATAATGCTCTTCCAGCAGGTCGTTCCTGAAAAAGTGGATGGTTTACATTTTTGTAAAATTCATTAATTAACGAGTAAGCTCCATCTATAAACCCAAACTGTACCGGAGCCAAATAAGCAACAGCGCCGGAACTGTCTGCATGTACCCAGGTTTCAGCCATAGAGCTTATAGTATTTTCTTTAAATACATCTCCGACAAAATCTGCGCCGACAGTAATAAAAGGGTATTTGTTTTTGTTTGAATAAAAGTCAGGTTCTTCCAAAGGAGGAAACCAGTTTAATCCGGAAGCATGTCCTTCAAAATGTAAAAATCTCAAACCTTTATTTATCAAGGAATCGGTGATTGTACTTAGTTCATAGTCTTGCGTAATATCATTTATACTCGTAAATATTGTAGGGTTAATTTGAAATGGGCCATCAGCTAATTGATTGGCATATGCACGGTTAACAGAAGCGAATGCCGGTGTAAGATTATCGTCTTCATATGAGCCGGTAAGAAATAATGCATTTCTAAGTTCCTGACGATTTAAATCGTTACATTCATCTAAATCATTCCCTTCAAAAGCTATTATTTTATTTGCTATAGATTCTATTTCTGCAGCATTATTTACCGACCATCTACCGGTTGCCAATCGAGGTCCGTTTTGATGAATTTTGCAGGAGAAAAATTGATCACTTGCAACTTCTCCAAAAGTAGGTAATATGTTATTGTTTGTATTAACGCCAGAGTTTCTGCATTTTGAATTTTTAATTCCTTTTCCAACTAATAGTAAATATTCAGGCGATATACTCCATTCACTAATTGCATGGTCAATAAACTGTTGAATTGCACCACTGTGTTTTGAAATACCGAATGCATATTGATCGTAGAGTTCTTCTACATCTATTAAACTGACATTGTGTAAGCCGCCATAATCACTCTCACGATAACTTATAAAATTAAGTAGTGGAATAAAGAAGTCTTTTTGAGAAACAATTATATAATTTCCGTGTAAGTTATTATTGGAAATATAACTGGTAAATTGAATTTCTTTTAATTGATTTATTTTTCGGGGTGGATGGTCGGCATTTTTATAAATTAAGTTTCTTTGATCAAAACTTGAATATGAAGCCAGTTTGAAGTGCTGTGCACTATTGTTGTAAAGTGCAGTCAATTTTGTTTTACTGCTTATGTCATATAAGTAATCTCCACTGTCATTATTGTCAGAATTTATAATGATATAATTTCCATTTTCGAAATCATTTTCAATACTGAATGGTTTGATTTCTTTTGCTGAAAAATCAAAACTGCGATCATAAATTACTTCTATATATGAAAATAACAACCGGTCATTTTCATTTCCTATGTCAAGCAGATTGAAATCGAAACTATTATTATCTATGTTAAATATTCCGGCATTCAGATTGTCAACAATGATTTTTTTATGTTCATAGAACCCAAGTGATTGATTTAAGATGTAATTACCATTTATTGAAAACTCAAATTGAGATGCTTCAGCAAGAGATTGTGATGATTTTGAAAGAACTATTTTTATCGGTTCTTGGGATGAACTGATTAAGCCTTCTAATTGAAAATTAAAATTTTCAAAAGAATCGATGCCGGGTATTCCAATTCCATATGTGTTGCCAAAATATCCTTCCCCCGGACCATAATGTCCTAAATAAGCGCTAACAACACGCGGGTCTTCTTCGGGAATAAAAGATTCACTATTTATTTCGAATTCATCATAAGGAAATAAAACCCGGTTATCTGGTGTACCATAACTGTAACTCTGCCATGCATCGTATCGAAAAGTATCTATGAATGAATATTCAGGACTCGGTAAATTACTTAGATCATTTTCAACTTCTTCAAAGTGATTTGCCGAAAGTGTTTCATCTTCCATCAGAAAATAAGCAGCGCTGTCATTAAAAGCGAAAATACTTCGATAGGGGTTAGGTTGATCTTCCGGATTTTCATATAAAAAAGTATCACCAGACCCATCAGCCATCCTTCCATAAAATCCTATAGATAGTAACTCTCCATTATTGTCTTTATTAAGCTCAATAGTAACTTGTTTTCCGTCCCGAAATAAATGTAAATGTTCGGGATCGTTTAAATCAATTCCTGCTTCTTCTAACACTGAAGCATCAATTTCATACCAGTCGTCTTGATTGACTTTGAATTTGTAATA
>JAHDHT010000384.1 GCA_020631175.1 Chitinophagales bacterium | reverse complement strand
ATCAGATTAGTAGCTAAAGATATATGGCTCGAACTTAACTCTGATTTAACACCGGTTGAGCAAATAAATGTGTTCAATCATTTGTTTTACAGAATTCATAATTTTAAAGAGATTAGTCATGATAAGGCTAAAGAAGGGCATTATTTTTTAAATCACCTGTTAGATACAAAGAAGGGTAGTAATATAACTATCGGTATTCTCTATTTAATTCTTGCAAGTCATTTAAACATTCCACTTTATGGTGTATGTCTTCCGGATCAATTTGTATTGGCAAGAACTTCTTCTTTTGTTGATTTTTCTGAAGACCTGAATTATTCAAATATTGATGTTCAGTTTTACATTAATCCTAATGATGGAATTATTTTTACCAGAAAAGAAATCACAAAATATTTACAGAAAATAAATGTAAAACGCGATAATCGTTTTTATTACCCTTCAAGTAACCTGGATTTACTTAAAGTTTATATGAAAGAGTTAATTTCAAAGTATGAAATAACGAATAAAATTGAAACGGTTAATGAGTTGTGGTCTATGTATGATATTCTTGATGAAAGTAAAGATCCCTTTGAAGACTAAGCTATTTTGTCATCATCAAAAGCTGCTTAATGAAGGGGTCTAATCCTCCATCCATAACTGCCTGAACATTTCCCGATTCAAAATTTGTTCTTAAATCTTTTACCAGTTTATACGGGTGCATAACATAGTTTCTAACTTGAGAACCCCATTCAATTTTCATTTTACCATCTTCAACTTTTTGTTTTTCAGCCTGCATTTTTCGAAGTTCAATTTCATACAATCTCGATCGCAACATTTTCATCGCATGTTCTTTGTTCATTAGCTGCGAACGTTCTTTTTGACACTCAACAACAAGGCCACTTGGTTTATGACGAACACGAACAGCTGTTTCCACTTTGTTTACATTCTGACCACCTTTTCCACCAGCTCTGAATGTATCCCATTCTAAATCACTGTCTTTAATGTCGACTTCAATGGTATCATCTACAAGGGGATAAACAAAAACAGATGCAAAAGAAGTGTGTCTTCGATTATTACTGTCGAAAGGTGAAATTCTTACTAATCGATGAACACCGTTTTCATTTTTTAAATAACCATAGGGAAACTCACCGTCAAACTCCAGTTCTACAGATTTAACTCCGGCAACATCACCATCGACTCTGTTTATTTCACGAACTTTCATTCCGTTTTTCTCGCCCCACATAATATACATTCTTAGCAGCATGCTGGCCCAATCACAACTTTCTGTACCACCGGCACCTGCATTAATCGTAAGAACAGCTGACATTTGATCTTCAGGTGAATTTAAAGTGGATTGCAGCTCAAGCTCTTCAAACATCTTTTCAAGATTTTGGTAAACAGCTTCTACTTCTTCAGGGCTCGATTCCCCTTCCTGAACAAATTCATGCAATACAGTTAAATCATCAAAAGCAGTATTAACTTTATCAAATTCGTTTAGCCAGTATTTATGTTGTTTGATTTTTTTTAAAATAGATTCTGCCTTTTTCGGCTCATTCCAGAAATCAGGATCTGTAGTTTTGATCTCTTCTTCTTCAATTATTGAAATTCTTTGATCGACGTCAAAGATACCTCCTTATCAACGCAAGTCTTTCTCCCGCACGTTTTAATTGTTCAACTGTCATTTAATTTTTTTTCAAAGGTACCATTAAAAATTAGTTGGATGAAAAGCTGACTCAATATGTTTCAATTTCGCTTGATGATCTGTCATAACAATACTTATTATATCAAACCGAATATCTTCATAAGCTTGTTTAAAATGTTTAAGAAATAAGTCTGCTGTATTGGAAATAATCTTTTCCTTTTTTGAATTTACCTGTTCAAACGGTTCACCATAGATAGAATTCTTTCGTGTTTTAACTTCTACAAACACTAGTAAACCATGTCTTAGAGCGATGATATCAATTTCATGCTTTGATCTAAGCCTGAAATTTCGTTTAACGATTTGATAACCTTCTGCTTCTAAGTAATTAACAGCTAAATCTTCACCTCTTTTCCCAAGAATTTGTGTTAAGGCCATAATTAAACATTATCTTTGGACCAAAATAGTATAAAACAAATGAAAGCATTAATAGAAGATTTTGGTAAACAGTTAAAGGAAGCTCTTGAAATAGGAGCAAATGCAAGTTTTAAAAAGCATGAACAGAACTTTGAAAACATTATGGCATGCGGACTTGGGGGTAGTGGTATAGGTGCAAACCTTGTGCGTGACTTGATAGGAAGTGAATTAAAAGTGCCATTAATTGTTAACAAAAATTATCATATTCCGGGCTTTGTAAATGAAAAAACCTTTGTTTTAATCAATTCATATTCCGGAAATACAGAAGAAACTTTGGAAGCTCTGGCCAAAGCTGAAGATAAAGGAGCAGTGATCAATTGTATTACTTCCGGCGGTAAATTGGCAGAAATTGCTGCTGAGAAAAATTATAATATTATTAAGATACCAGGTGGCAATCCTCCAAG
>JAHDHT010000383.1 GCA_020631175.1 Chitinophagales bacterium | reverse complement strand
GCCGGGTTTCCGCTACAACCGGGGCTATTTTGCAGAGGCTTGGGCTTCGGAGCAGAGATTTGGGGATTTGAAGTTTAAGTTTCAAGTGTCAAACTCAAGTTCAAGTGTCTAATTCAAACTCAATAATGTTTTTGCAATAAATAAGAACCAATCAAAACATTGTCCTGCTGGCAGAACCGGAACTAGTGAAGCGCTCCGAGGGTGGAGAAAACCATCAAAACATTTCCCGATACAATGCATCTCTAATCTCAAAAGTCAGTTCGCGAATATATTCTATGTCCGGTTTAGCTCGTAAACTACTTGTTTCGTATACCACCTCAATCTCTTTCTGCTTTTGATCGGCCATCTCCATTAAATCGGCATAAGCAAAATCTCCTGATTTTACCTTCAATAAAAATTCTCTGTCTTTACGTCTTACAATTATTTGCTTTTCAAGAGCAATTTCTATCGCCATATTCAAGAGACGAAAAGTATGCATCATGTTCTTCGAATCATACTCTTTTCCATGTTGAATATTATTCTTATAGCGATCTTCATTTCTATTTTCGACCCATTCCCAATACGATTTATACTCTTTGCAATAAGTTGAATATCCTTCCCGGTTAAAATACAGTAAGGCTTTTTGATCAAATTCTTTTGGCACTGAACTCAAAGCAACATCATTGGCATTTTCTTTTGCCATAATTCCTTTAAATGAAACTCCGCTTTGATGATATAAACCATACACATTATGCATATGTGTAATTTTGACTAATCCGCAATCTTCCTGTTGTACATTTAAGCTTTCTAAATATTCCTTTAATGCAATCGAACCTTTCTGAAAATTTACGAAACAAAAATCAAGAATAGTTTTACGAACCTTGTCGACAGGATTTACAATTTTCTTATTTAATCCACGAGCTTTACGAATTTGAGAAACAGCAAATTTACCAAATGAATTTTTGCAATTTTTTGAAATTATTTTCCGCGAATCAATTTGATTTAATACTTCATTTTTATGTAGAATAACATCTTCCGGACTATTTAACAATTCCAAAATATTCGGATTATTATATGACAGTAATTCCATATACCTGCCGAATTCATAATAAACAATATCATTTGTTTCATTACTAATTTGAGGAATTGATATTCCGGCATAAAACATCTTCTTCGGTAAAATAAAAACACCTTTAATATCTGTATCTGAACTAGGCGTATCTAATCCATATGCCTTACTGCCACTTATACATTCAAGAATTATAAGCCCACTATTTTTTAAATCTTCAATAGTCATACTTATAAATATAATCGCTTAGAATATCATTCAAATCAGAAAGTTGTCCTTTCGAACCCGGAAGTTGATTTTGAATTTTTTCTGCATGCATTAGTGAACCTCCAATCAGATTAAACAACTCTGATTCACCTTCATGCACATAACTTTCATCTTTAGTAGATTTAAATTTGATTAAATCATCTATTCGTTCAACTAGATTTTTACTTAAATCAAGATTAGGATAAATCTGAAGAAAGTCTATCGGTGGCATTACATCTTTTTGTTCAACCCATTTACAAACCAAAGCAGATCTCAGCATATAAAAAAAGTGTTTTAATTTATAAGATGATGCATTGTGTAAATCATTATAAAATTTAAAGCCCATACTCAAGTAATGATGCATGGTCGCAATTTTTGAATAGAATATGTCAGCAGCTCTATTTATTTCATTTACAAAGTATTCATCCGACTCATAGATTATTGAAGATTGAATTCGCTCTAACAAAGGTGCATTCGATTTTTTCAAAAGATATAATGCCTTTCTTAACTCCCATCCACTAACATCAATTTCGTTTTCTTCAAACATTTTATCAATTGTATCGCTTTGTTTATCCAGTTTCAAATACCAATTTAATTTATGCACGTAAAGTATCCGCACATCAAAGTCACTGTCTGGTGATGGAAACCCCCATGCACGGGATCCTGTTTCGCAAGCCAACAAAATTTTCACATCATATTCCGATTCTATTTTCTTCAGATAGTCTTTAATGAGCTTTTCCATGATTTAAATTTAGAGACTAATCAATAATAATTATATAAACATAGTTCATTAAATGTTCTTTAATTTATTTTAAAACTTAATTTAAATAAAATGTGGACCTTTCAACAGGGAAACAAGCACCTATTTTGTTGCCAAGCGTGATACGCTCTCTTAGACAAAAACCGTTTTACTTCTAGGAGGGCAAAATTATTCGATCTTCCTTTTTCAAAGGAGGGGAAATTTTGTAGAAGAACTTTAAGCGAGTCCTAACAAAATGGGAGAATCATAAATTGATAAAACAATGTCCCGCTGGCCGGAACTGAGCCAGCGCAGTGCTCAGAGGGTGGAGAAAATGACTTTTCAACTACTTACCATTCTCAACATAATCATCAAGAAACTCATAAACATCAAAATCAATTTCTTGAAGCAATATTCTTTCGATATCCTTCATCAACAGTTCATGCCTTAAGCCCGAAGAAAGTGAATGGAAAAGGT
>JAHDHT010000090.1:8800-15929 GCA_020631175.1 Chitinophagales bacterium | reverse complement strand
GGATTTTTTTCTTTCGGAGCGCTAAAATACGATTTATACTTAAGTTTGTAATGGCAGTAAACTCTTAAATCAGCAATGCCATTTTTTAAAAAAAAGTAGACAGTCGTCTAAAAATCTTTATTGTTAATTTCAACTATCTGCTAAAATTGTTGTTTAACGATTATGAAGCAATTAGTTCAAATATTCATCATAATATCTGCCTTTGCATTGGCATCTTGCAATAGTTCAGTACCCGAAACCGTCGGCTTGAGATTTAATCAGTTACAGGATTGCCCCGGCAGCCCGAACTGCGTTTCTACTACAACCGAACAGGAAGATAAACTAATGGATGCTTTGCCGTTTAAAGGCAGCTTAGCCGATACAAAACAGGCATTAAAAGCCACTATTGAGGCAACAGAACGGACAAAAATCATTAAAGAATCACTGGTTTATATTCACGCAGAATTTCAAACAAAATCAGGTATTTTCACCGATGATGTAGAGTTTTTGCTCGATCAGAACAGCAAAAAAGTGCATTTTAAATCGGCTTCAAGAGTCGGACATTCTGATTTAGGGGCGAATCGGAAACGAATGGAAAAATTTAAAATGGATTATTTGAAATGAGCGTTTTGAAAATCTTTTATTGCACGTTATTTTAGGGCTTTATTTTAGAAATGATCATGGACGTATCTCAGAAGCTTAAACCGGAAACAATAAAGAAGAAAACGGGTAAAACACTAAATCACTGGTTTAAAGTAATCGAAAAATTCGGTGCCAATAAAGGGCATAAAGCCATTGCAAAACACCTGCAGGATAAACACAAATTGAGCGTTTGGTGGGCGCAGTCGCTAACGACCCGATACGAATTTGATAATGATTTGAGACAGTTATATCAAAGAAGTGGCAGCGCAGGTAAAACGATAAGTTTACAGCGTACAATCAATGCCTCTCTGAAAAAAACGAATGATATCCTTCTAGATGGAAAGCAAACAAAAAAGTGGCTTTCTCCCTACCTCAAAATGAATATGAAAGAAGGAGGGAAATTCAATTTCGACGATGTTGTTCATGGTGTGATTACTAAAATTGTTCCGTCAAAATACATGGAGCTTGAACTCATTTCAATAGAGAATGAAGAGCGTTCAAATGTGCGAATTGATCTAAGTAGAAAAGTCCCGAGAAAAACACTGATTAAAATTACGCAGTCAGGATTAACCACTGATATTTCTATTAATGCCTCAAAAGACTTCTGGGGTAATTATTTGAATTCGCTCAAAGCATACGTCGAAGCGCAGTAATTAAATTTCTTTCGTATTACTTTCTTCACAGGAATCGATTCTTAGATTAAGAATTCTGTATATTTAATGGTCTAAGAAACAGCATATGAAGAAATGTACTTTTTTATTGATCTTTTGTTTCCCTTTATTAATGCATGCACAATCTTTAGATGAGTTGGCATCATGGATGACGGGCTCATTTAACAGTAAAGCACAATCGGAAGTAGATACGAACTATTTTAATATTCATCTTGAAATGGTTCAGATTTGGGAGGAAGAAAAAAACGGAAAATGGCTGTATGTAGAGCAAGCCGCTTCATGGGCTTTAAACAGACCATACCGGCAACGTATTTATCATCTTAAAAAGATAAGTAAGAAGAAATATTCAAGCACTGTCTATATGTTGCCTGAACCTGATAAATTTATTTATGCATGGAAAAATCCTGAATTATTTAATGAATTAAATCCTTCTGATATTGAAGAAAAAGAAGGTTGTACCATTTTTCTTAAGTATAAAAAAGGAAAGTATTCGGGTTCAACAGTTAAGGATAATTGTCCATCTAATTTAAGAGGAGCATCTTATGCCACATCCATTGTAGATATTACACCAGAATTATTAAGCTCCTGGGATCAGGGTTTTGATCAAAAAGGAGAACAAGTTTGGGGTGCCGAAAAAGGGCCATATTTATTTGTAAAATACGAACGATTAAAACCTGAAGATTTTAAAGCACCGGATGTGGAGCGTTCAGATCAAATAGATGATTACTTTGGAACAAAGATATCTGATCCTTACCGTTGGTTAGAGGATGAAACAAGTGCTTCAACGAAAAAGTGGGTCACTGATCAAAATGAGGCCAGTAGAAAATATTTGGATCAGTTTCCTTATCGGAATGAAATAAAAGATCGCCTTACTGAAATCTGGGATTATAAAAAAGTTTCTGTTCCATGGAAGAAAGCAGGTAATTATTTTATGTATAAAAATGACGGACTTGAACAACAGCGTTCTTTATACTGGAAGAAAAAAGGTAATGGAGTATTCACAAAACTCATTGATGGAAACGCCTTAAGTAATGATGGAACGGTAAGCCTGTCGTATGCAGTTCCGGATAAGTCTGGAAAATACGTGGCCTATGCAATTTCGGAAGGAGGTTCTGACTGGAAGATTTTTAAAGTACTCGATTTAACTACCGGCGACAATTTAGAAGATGAATTAAATTGGATTAAGTTTTCAGGCATCAGCTGGTATAAAGACGGTTTTTTCTATACCCGATATGATCAACCAGGTGATGATGCTTTGTCTGTAAAAAATGAAGGCAGTAAAGTTTATTATCATAAAATCGGCACTGCACAATCTGATGATATTTTAATTTATGAAGATGCTGAAAATCCAAGAGTGGGAAATGGAGTGTGGTTATCAGAAGATGAAAGCTATATGTTTTTAGGGAAATGGTATGGCACTCATGGGGAGCAAATTTTATTCAGAAAAACTAGCTTGAAAAATGAGCCATTCAAAATGTTGTGCGAAGATAAATCCAATAATTATTGGGTCTTAGATAATAAAGGAAACAATTTTTACATCTACACCGATTATAATGCACCAAACTATCGGGTGGTAAAAGTTGATGGCAACAGACCTGATCCAAAAAACTGGAAAGATATAATTCCTGAAAAAAATATTGTACTCGACGGGATTACTTTGTCGGATGGAAAATTAATTGCTGAATATTTAAAAGACGTGCAATCAGTAATTGAAGTATATAATTATAAAGGTCAAAAATTGCACAGCCTTGAATTACCGGACAAAGGAATCGTAAGTAAAATAAATGGCGAAAAAGAGGATGATGAAGTTTTTTATCGTTTTGAATCATTTCTATATCCGCCTACTATTTTCACATATAATGTAAATGAAAATAAATCGGAAGTTTACGAAAAGGTTGATATTGATTTTAATGCGGAGGATTATGAAAGTAAACAGGTTTTTTATGAAAGTAAAGACGGTACAAAAATTCCGATGTTTATCGTTCATAAAAAGGGAATAGAATTAAATGGGAATAACCCAACCATGTTATATGGTTATGGTGGATTTAATATTTCTTACACACCAAGATTTGATGTTAGTAGATTGTATTTTCTTGAGCAGGGAGGCGTTTATTGTGTAGCCAATTTAAGAGGTGGTGGTGAATACGGAGAAACCTGGCATAAGGCAGGAATGCTAGAAAAAAAGCAAAATGTATTTGATGATTTTATTGCCGCTTGCGAATATTTGGTAGATGAAAAGTATACAAACAAAGATAAGCTCGCAGTTATCGGCAGATCAAACGGCGGACTTTTAATTGGAGCAGTAATGACGCAGCGACCTGATTTATTCAAAGTGGCTTTACCCGTAGTAGGTGTGATGGATATGTTGCGATACCATACATTTACCATAGGCCATGCCTGGGCAGTAGAATACGGTTCAAGTGAAAATGAGGAGCAGTTCAATTATTTAATTAAATATTCTCCTTTACACAATATAAAGGCTGCAGAATATCCTGCAACGATGGTCTTAACGGCTGACCGTGATGATAGAGTAGTGCCGGCACATTCATATAAGTTTGTATCTGAATTACAATATCAGCAAAAAGGTGATCTGCCTACTTTAATTCGAATAGGTATCAGTGAGGGACATGGAAGCGGAAAGTCTACAGAACAACTGATTGAAGAATACACAGATATATGGACATTTGTTTCATGGCATCTGGGTATGAAAGAATAACTATGCTAAGACACTTAATTTTTCTTTCTCTTTTAACTATTATAGCTTTTAATTTAGAAGCACAAGAAAAGTATGTATTAAACGTAAATTATTCAGACACATTAAAACGTGAATTGCAAATTGATTTGCAAACTCCTAAAATAAATGAATCTTCGATTCATTATTTTTTACCATCTTCCAGTTCTTCAGATTATGTTACCTCCGGTTTTGAAAATAATATTTTCGAAGTTCAAATTTTGGATACAGAAAATAAGCCGGTAGAGTTTAAATACCACAGTCCGAATATTATTAAAATTACAGAAGCGGAAAAGTTACACCGAATAAAATATAAAGTAAGAACAAGACCCAAGACAAACAGAAGAAAAACCTTTTTCAAACCAGGCGGCATTGTAATTGAAGATGAAATCCAATTATTAAATTTTAATGCACTTGTCGGTTATTTAGATGGCCATGCATTTTATCCGTACGAGATAAAATTAGATGGCTTTAATAATAAAGCGATTCAATCTTCACTTAAGTTTGAACAAGATTCGCTTAGTGATCAGGTTAGTACAAATGCTCCTAACTATAGCACCTTATTCGAAAGTCCTGTTTTATTTGGGTCAACTGATACTACAAGTTTAAGTTACTTAGGTTGTAAATTTAATATTGCTTTCGTTTCAAAAAACAAACGCTATTCTGCTATAACGATGAGACAGTGGTTAGCGCCGGTTATAAAATCAGTTGGAGATTTCTTAGGCAGCTTTCCCGTGAGTGAATATCAATTCATAATTTACCTCGACAATTTCAAACCAAAAAATAAAATTGAATACGAACAATTTGGTGGCCTGCATCATACAACTTCTTCATTGTATATTCTACCAAGCATAGATTCAAAAACAAAATTAAAAGAACTATTACAGCGATTGTCTATGCACGAATTATTGCACTTGCTAAGTCCATTAGTTTTATATGGAGAAGATCTTGCACCTCCCGGAATTTTCTCTTCAAAAAATTCAAAACATTTGTGGTTGTATGAAGGGGTTACAGAATATTTTGCTTTGTTATTACTCAACCGAAATCAGTTAATAAAACGGGAAGATTTTTTCGATGAGTTCAGTAAAAAAATATTTTTCACCGAACAGTTCCCCAAAGTATCCTTAACAGATATGAGTGAAAACCTTGAAGACAATAATTACAATTTTCAATTCAAAAACTTTTATAATAAAGCTGCATTACTCGCATTCATTCTTGACATTGAATTAAGGGATGCAACAAAAGGAGAAAAGGGACTTGAAGATATAATTAAATCAATGGCTAAAAACATGGACCCGCAAAAGGGTTTTGATGAAGATGGCTTTTTTGACTGGTTTAGCCAGACTGCCAAAATTGATTTTAGTGACTTTTTCAAGAATTATATTGTAAACGGGAAGTCTATTCAATATGGTTACCATTTCACTAAGGTAGCATATGATTTTTACGGAAGTGTAAATGTTCCAGTTTACGAATTCGGAGGTTATGGTTTGGGATTTAATGAAAAAGACAATTTTTATTATTTGAAAAATGTTCAGGCTAATAATCCATTTAAATTTAAATCAAACGATGTTATTCTTGCTATTGATAATGTTGAAGTGAAAAGAAATGATTACAGGTATATAATCAGAAAAATAATGTACCCGGAAAAACACGAAAAAGTTAAAATAAAAGTAAAGCGTTCAGATCAAACGCTTGAACTGGAGGCTACTCCATTTAAACGATACAAAGAATTGCAATACCAGTTTGTTGAACAAAAAAAACCGGCTAATCAAGCTTTGATCAACCGGTTTCAGTTATTTAAATCAGACTATTAATTTATCCTATACTAATTTCAATTGGAAGTACCACTCTCACTCTAACATAATTTCCTTTGTGGAAAGCAGGAATCCAATTTGGCATTTCCTCTACAAGATTAACTGCATTTTCGTCAACAGTACATCCTAATCCTTTACTCAAAGTAATTTCGGTCAAACTTCCATCAAGGTTCACTACAAAACTTACGCCCACAGTACCTTCGATATTATTGTCAAAACAATCGTTTCCAAAAATATAATTCTCCTCAATAAACTGCTTTAAAGCAACCGGTCCACCTGGGAACATAGGCATCATTTCAGCCTGGTTCAAAACCTTAGAATTCTTATCAACCGGCGTTCTGTTTGCACCCGGACGGTTTGCAAATGGAGACTTAGAAGTTTCAGCAACTGTAGAACTTGAGCTTTCAAATGAAGTTACAGGTTCAGAAATTGTTGTTTCAACAGGAGATGCTGTAATAACTTCCTCTACAGTCGTTTCAAAAGACTCCGTAGTCGAGATCGTTTCAATTACCGGCTCCGGAGTAGTTTCCGTTACTATATTTACCACTTCCGCTTTAGAAGGCTTTGGCTTTTCAATCGGCTTCATCTCAGGCTTTTCCGTTTTTACAACAGGCGTCGTCACCTTCTTTACCACCGGCTTCGGAGCAACTTTCTTCTCTTTCACTTCAATATGAGATCCAATCTCAATCAGGTCATTCCAATCTTCATGAATCACCGGCTCAAGAAAGTTCGTTTGCATCTTAGGCTCAAATTTGAACGCTGTAATCGATGCACCCAATGTAATCGCCAAGCCCATTAAAAAGAAAGCCTGCGTCATTCTGTGAACGTCAATTTTATGTCCCTTTGAGTCCGAAAACCATAAAACAGCCTTTAAAATCAATACAGTCAATACGATCGGTACGATAAGTGCTAAAATAATAAACCACATAGTCATAATTGTTGATTCCCTATTTTGACATCCGCAAGATTCATGGGTTTAAGAATTTTTAGCAAAAATCGCCTAACTCATTGATAATCAGTATAAATATCGGATGCTTTTAGCTCTTTCGGGCGACCGGGCGGGCTATCCGCTTGTAGGCACTAAAGCTTCAGCAAGCGCTATTAAATTGGCAGGGGTCTTCCTCCGTCAGCCTCCTGCCAATAAATAGCGCTAAGCTTCATCTTCAGAGGCTACCGCTTCTATCCCTGTCGCGGGATTTAAGTATAAGTGTAAGATTAAGTTTAAGGCTCGTAGCAACATATAAGGTGCATTCTCAAGTTTGAATAGTTTTCAGTAATCAGTTTTCAGTTCT
>JAHDHT010000090.1:3470-8700 GCA_020631175.1 Chitinophagales bacterium | reverse complement strand
CAGTAATCAGTTCTCAGTTTTATAAAAAAATCTCTGCGCTATTTTCTCATCCGAACAACAGCATTCGTAAATCGTCATTTCAAATTCGTAATCCATCTCTGCGCCCTCTGTGGTAAAAATTTGTCCGAGCAACAGCACTTGCGTCTTAGCGCCTTTGCGGTGAAAAAAGTCGTTAGGTGTAAGGTACAAGTCGTAAGAGTTTTCAGTTCTCAGTAATCAGTTCTCAGTTTTATAAAAAAATCTCTGCGCTATTTTCTCATCCGAATTAAAACATTCGTAAATCGTCATTTCAAATTCGTCATCCATCTCTGCGCCCTCTGTGGTAGAAATTCGTCTTTGCGGTAAAACCGAAACCTTAGACTATCTAAGCATCAAAGTCCGTATCTCCTGAACAGGAGCGCTGCCGTAGCTTAGAAACTGATCGTGGAAAGCACGTAAATCATCACCCTTACGATCGTAGTATTCTTCTCTCAGATCTAAAATCGATCTTAATCCTGTATAGTAGCTGCATAATTGAACAGAAGTCAACTTTGCTCTCTGCCATTTACCTCTGGCTTCTGTCTTTTCCTGAAAAGCCTGGTTAATTAAAAGGTCCATTGCCTCAGCTTCAGTCATGTCTAAATTGTGAATGCTGTAGTCTAAAATAGAATTACTGATGATTCTTAATAACCACTTGTAATACATAATCCATAGTTCCGGCTGGTTCTCACCATATCCTTCTTCCAGCATCATGCGCTCAGCATAACAAGCCCATCCTTCTACCATAGTGCCATTACTTAAAATACTTTTAATAAGACTTGGTGCTTTATTCGCATAAACCAATTGGGTGTAATGACCCGGAATCGCTTCATGAATATTCAGAATCTGAAGCATATAATCATTGTATTCTCTTAAATAACTTTCAGCTTCTTCATCACTATATCTGTCGAGCGGACTTACATTATAATAGGTCTCTCCCTTTTTATCGTATGGTCCCGGAGCACTTATTGATGCACCGGCAACACCCGCCATATAAGCCGGAGTTTTTCGAACTTTCAAAGGCTTAGTAGGATCCATTTCTACCAGATTCTTTTTGGTCACAAAAGCTTCCAATTCCGGAATTTGATTTTTAATTGTTGTTATAAACGCTTCTTTGCTTGTATGCTGCTTAGAAATTTCATCAATAACCAGTCGAATAGCCTTATTCTTATCTTTTGGAAAGCTCTGTTCTTTGCCATACTTTGGCCATAATTCTTTAGCAAGAACGAACATCTTCTCTTGAACCTCTAGCATCTCTCTTTCTGCAGCCTGAAAAACTTCATCGGCACTTTTACCGGCATTTATCTGATACTTAAATTTATTACGATATAATTCTTTACCAATTCTGAAATCTCTTGCATTTCCATTTTTCATTTTCGGTAAATAGGTGTTTTCAAGCCAGTTCTTATAGCCCTTGATAGCATTTACACAAGCCTGTCTTTTCTCGTTTACCTGCTCCATCCTTCCATCCAAACCCGGAGTGGATTTTAATAATTCTGGAATCTGATTTTCGAAAATATCTAATGAACCATTGACCTGGCGAATAGCTAATGTAGTGTGCTCTATTGTAGCGTTTTTGAGATTGATTCTTGCTTGCTTATAAAATTCAGGAACCAGCTCCATCTTTTTGTTTAATGCAATTACCTTCTCTGTATTGCTTTTTGTTTTATTGTTAATCACAGCATCAAAAGCACCACCAACATTATAAATAGATGGGTCCCATTCAAAGGCTTTGAATCGTTCAATTTCCCATATACTTTCTAATAAAAAGTTTTTGATAAGACCATGATCCACCGCATCTAAAGGTCCCATTTCTTCTTTTTTATATTTACCAAGATCTCTTAAAAGCTTTTTATACTCCGACATTTTTCGGGCATAATTTTCATAGGATGGAATAAATAAACGGTCATCATAATTACGATTTCCAAGTCTCGAAGCCCATGCCGGGTTTAAATCCCAAAGTTTATCCAAAAACTTCTTTTTATAAGATTCGAAAGAATCAGGTCCAACAGGAGCTCTTCTTACTTTATTGTTTTGTCCGAAATCCCGTATTTGATTTTGTTTTGTATTGTCAGAAGCACCATTGTTCTTAGAGCCGGCTTCAAAAATTTTTTCCTGATTTATCTGTTTTCCGTTCGGATCAACAACATTAGGAACATGCTCTAAAGTAGGCTGCATTAATTTCTTTTTCTCTTCACTTTGTCCGAACAGTGAACAAACGAATAATAGAAGTGAAAGCGATAAAACTATTCTCTGCATAAGATGTTAATTGGACAATAAAATTACAACAATCCTGCCGTTTCAAAGCGTTTACTTTGTTCCAATAATGCTTTTAATCTTAAAATAAGTGTTGCTTGCACCGGATGTGCTTTTTTTACAGCAATTTCGATTGGAAAAACCCTCAATTGATCAACTTCCGGAAATGTTTTTATTTCGTTGCTTTTCAAAGGCCACTCCATCTCAAAAGTGTTGCTTTTCAATACATAATCTTCAGGAAGTGCCATTTCGAATGCCCATGCATGCAAGTGTTTTCCTTTACTGAATCGAACCTCACCTAAAGCATAAAATGGGCCTCTTGAAATAATGCCGGTTTCTTCTTCAAACTCCCGCTTCGCTCCTTCCAATAGAGACTCATCAGCCTCAACCAAACCTTTCGGGATTCCCCAGCTTCCTTCATCTCTGTTTCTGAAATGCGGATTGCCGGGATGTACTAATACAATAAAGAGTTCATCATTCCTTATTTCAAACATTAATAAACCGGCGGTAATTTTTTGCAATTAGAAGGTGATTTTATATTGAAGTGTATAATTCGCCGGAGCTTCAACTTTCGCCGGACGAACCGTATAAGAACGATTAAAAATATTTTTACCTAATAAAGTAATACTTGAATTTTCGGTTGGATGGAAACCGACCCTCGCCCCAAAAATCCAGTTACCTGAATTATTGGCATCTCTGTATTCAATTACTCCAGGTACGGCCTGCGCATTTCCGGTTTGTAATTCAATCAATGGAGACCAGTCGCTTTCAGCAACAAAAATATCATCGATACGATCCATGAAACTATAGTAGTTTCCGGTGAAACCTACTTTTAATTTATTGATCGAATATTCCACATCGAATTTTGCCAGATTTCTGAATCTGTATTTTAAAATACTCGATGTCGTTACCGTGTCATCGGCATTAAAACTATTTACAAATCTTCTGTAAAAATTACCCCAGTCTCTTAAAGAAGAATCTGCCTGTAAATCTATTGGTAAAGCATAAGTATATCCTGCATGAATTCTTAAGGGATTACCAAAAAGTTTTCCATCCGCCGCAGCGCTGTATTCAATTCCGGCAATTCTTGCTTCTCCAACATTTTGGAATTGCCATCCTAAATAATTACCTAATAATTCTTCTAAGGCCAGCAGACTATCTAAAGGATTATCAAAAGTAATAGTGTCAGGCAAATGGAAATCAAAAACAGCTTCTGTTACATTTTTATATTCGGTTACAAAAACAGAGGCATCCAAATAGGCTTTCCAGTCACTTACATTAATTTGTTGTTTCACACCTAATTCAGCATTCCATCCTTGTTCAGGTTCTAAATCTTCATTCGGTAAATAATTAATAGCACCGATATTATACTCAACATATCGCTCAGCTAAACTTGGAAAACGAAAACCTTGTCCGAACGAAGCTCTTAAATAAGTTCTTCTCGCAGCCTGGTAATTAATACCTCCTTTAAAAACCGGAAGTGAAGCACCGGTAACATCGTCAATATTAAATGCCTCCCATCTTAAACCACCACTTAAGGTTAATCGTTTAAGCGGGTGAAATTCGGCTTGCAGATATGGAGCTACTATGCTACCCGTTGCATTCGCAAGTGAATTGTCTTCTACATTAAAAGTGGTATACTGCGCTCCGAATGTTACATCCGACCAGTTTCCGATCGGGCGATAGAATTGATATTCAGTGGAAAAAATTGAAGCCGTTCCTTTAAAACGATCGAGGTCATCATAGTGGGACCGTATGCGATAATATCTTGCTCTTAATTTATGCTGATTCCCTATTGGATCAAAATAAGTAATAAAAGGATCAATATAAGATTGTACATATTGATTATAATCAGTCGCACCCGGTAATGATGAAAGTTTTGCTGAATCTTCCCAAAGAATAAATAATCCTTCCTGAACAGCATTGAAGTTTGCACTCACGCCAAATGATAATTCTTCTACTGGTCGATATCTTAATTTAATATTTCCACGAACATAATCCTGTAATTGATCTTGTAAATGACCTTTATTTCCTATTGCAGCCATTCCGATTACAAAATCAATATTTTTCTTGGCACCGAATTGCTGCATATGAGATGCATAAATTCCAGAGAAAACAGGACGGCTGTTTCCCCACCATGTTAGTGAATCATATCCTTCATAAACGTATAGGGTATCGCCTTCAGCATTTATACCAATGTCGAGCGAATCTAATGTTGCATTATTTCTCGGATTAAGATAAGTGCCTGTCCAAGCAACAACTTTTGTTTGAGGTTCTGCTGTCGGCCAGGCTGTACGTGCGTGAATCACACCGTTCAATGCAGCAGATCCATATAAAACTGATGAGGGACCTTTTACTACTTCTACTCGGTCTAAGGTTTCTAAGGGCACTAAATTCCAACGAATGTCTCCTCGATCAGCACTTAGTAATGGTTGATCGTCAATTACCATTTGAACCCGTGATCCGGCTCCATATGAAAAGCCTGTTCCACCACGTATGTTAACCTGACCGTCTATAATATATGCGCCGGGTGTAATGTCAATCGATTCGGATAAATCTTTTGCGGCAATGCCTTCAATAGCACGCGCCTGTATTAATTCAATACTACTAACTTCTTCGACAAGTTTCTTTCCATACTTTGTACCGCTGATAACGATTTCGTCTAAGGTTGCGATTTCCTCCTGTAATTGAATATTAAGTACCTGATTTTTACCATCCTCTATAAATAAGGAATCAACAACAACTCTTGTATAACCGAGATAAGTGAAAATTACTTTATAAAAACCCTCATCAAGTTGAATGCCATAATTACCTTCTTCATCGGTGCTGCTTCCTCCGGTTCTCTGTACTTTTACATTTACTCCAATTAAAGCTTCATTACTTTGAGCATCGGTAACTTTACCATTTAAGGTTCCCTGAGCAAAACTTATTTGACTTATCAGTATTAATGTAATTA
>JAHDHT010000090.1:0-3370 GCA_020631175.1 Chitinophagales bacterium | reverse complement strand
CCATTTAAGGTTCCCTGAGCAAAACTTATTTGACTTATCAGTATTAATGTAATTAGTGCTAATGGTAATCTGAAATTATTCATAAGGTTCAATCTAAGCGTAAATATAAAGCATCAAAATTCAATCCATTCTAATTACCGTTTAAATTGGGTGTAAAGTATTTACAAATAAGGTATTGTATTAACGACTTATGCTTTATACTGTCTTCAAATGTTAAATTTTGCTTTCTAAACCCTAAGACTCAGCACAGATTCGTTATAGTTTTCTGTTAAATTGTAATTATGTATAGATTCTTGCTGATCTTTTTATTAGGGGCTTTCTCACAATTTACTTTTGCGCAAAACGGAATTGTTAAGGATGCTGAATCATGTATGTCTAGCCCATACAAATATGGTGGAACATCTAAAAGTGGCTTTGATTGTTCAGGTTTAGTTTTTACCGTTTTTAAACAGAATGGCTTTTCTATTTCAAGAAGTTCTCAGGCACAATTTGATCAAAGTAAAAAAGTTAAGTTAAAGAAACTGAAGCCAGGAGATCTTGTTTTTTTTGGAAAAAGTAAAAAGAAGATTTCGCATGTAGGAATTGTGCTGAGTAATAAAAAAGATGGTTTGTTTATTATTCATTCAAGTTCTTCAAAAGGGGTTATTAAAACGGATATTTTGTCTGACCCGTATTGGAGCAAAAGAATTATTTCGGGTGGAAGGATGGGCTAATTATTAGCTGGCTTTTTTCGCTTTAGACTCTTTTACTATGTCTAAAAATTTTCGGTCTTCAATTTTTGATTGAAGCCAACTAATGATATCAAAGAAACTATGATTGTAATAGTTTTCTCCGTCTGCATTCATCTTTTTAAAATGCTTTAGATACTTTTTAAATATTTTATCTTGTTTGTCTTTGTTTTTATCCTTAATAATATCTTTTACCATTTGCATTAACTCATTATGATATTGAGAGTCAATTTTTTTGGCTTTGAAATATTTTTCTGCTTCTTCAAACTCACGATCTAACCGAAAATAACTTTGCTGATCTATAAAGTTGATCATTTTCAAGGTATGCGCCATTATTTTAAAATCCGTACTGATTTCCTGGTCTTCAAACTGAAGTATCTGATCCAATTTTTGAACGGCTTTTTCATGCTTTTGATACATGTATAAAGCAGATGCCAAATTATAAAGCAATACAGCTTTTAATGCCGGCTTAATAGGTGTTTTGGTTTTTTGAAGAAAGTAATCAATTTCAGCAACCATTTTAAAACACCGATAAAACTGAGAAGAGTTGTAAAAAAGATTTAGCTTATGACAATATACTTTTGTTTTAATGTCTTCATACATAATTCGATTAATCATGTATGGAAACTTTTTTGGTAATTGATCTAAGATTTCTATTCCTTTACCCATTTCATCGTATTGTTCCAGCATCAAACAAATATTCAGATAGTTGTGAATAGTGTTGATATAAGGAATAATATTACGGTAGATAAATTGAGGGTTTTCCTGACACAATTCGATCATGCGTTTCCAATAGATTTTGGTTTTCGCATATTTTTTTGTGTTGGCAAAAATGAGCGCAAGAATTTCATTGAATGCTATTTTTGCACTAATACTTTTTGCTTCTTTTTCATCCCTCAATAAAGGATCATTTTCAATTTCTTTGTATAATTTTAATTGATGATCTTTTGCAAAGACTTTTCCTTTTCCGGAAGTAATTTTTTGATTTAGAATTTTGTATTGCCAAAAATTAGCAGCTTTAATTCTTAATTCTAAAATTGAATCATCAATTTCTTCAACTGTTTGATCCATTTCCAAACCGAAATTGACAAATACTTTTTTCCATTTTAATATGGTGTCTAAAAAATGAAAAGCTTCGTATTTTTTGGCAAGATTGTGGGCATTTTCTAAATAATATAAACTTGCTTTAAAAAGCTTCTTATTAAAAAGATCTTCCATCTCTTCAAGCCATTTAATAATTTTTGACTCATAAGAAGGTCGAAACTCTTTTAAGTATTCAAGTATGGTTTGATAAATAAAATTTAAAGAATCCTGATCTTCAATTGCAGCTTCTTCAGATGATTCAACCGGAGGTCCAATGATGACTTTATTCATATCATTGTCTCCTTTAACAACCTTAAAAATTGGTCCGGATTGAAGTTGATCTTTACCTGATTTTAAAAGATTGGAAATAAAGGAATAAAGCTCACTCAGTTCTTCTTCGCTGGCTTTGTTATCGCCGGGTTGAAGACTGTTTAATTCTTCAATTGTATTGGCATTATTTAGCAGGCCAATTTTTTTAAGGTCAGCATCAGAAATTTTTTTTCTGATCTGTTTGATTTCTTCCGGGCTGAGTTCAGAAATCAGTCGATGTATGTCTTTAAATGTAACAGCCATACCTAGAGATGGAATCAAGATAGTCAAGAAATATTTAAATACGCCTTTTTAAACTTAATTTCAGATATTTTAAATATTTGCTTTGATAGACCAGGTTAAAAAACGGTAAGGAAATCAAAATGAATTTGCATTTTTGAGAAGCTAAAAATTTACCTTGAACAAACGCATACTTTTTTTTATCATATTTATGATGCTTTCCGGCTTATGTTTATTTATTAGATGTACTAATAATTCGAATAATGATAATCCCGATACACAAGACATCAATGTTAATAAAGACAAGGATCAAAATAAACTAGCCAACAGCAGTATTGCCGACTCAATTGCAGATGTTGTTAAAACGCCTCCTGAGTATAGTGCATATGAGCTGGCTTTAATGAAAAAAGGTTTCGTAGATGTTTTGAGTTTGGATTCAACATTGAAAACGGATTTACGATATGCCGGCGATCAAAATTTCACAAATGAAATATTATATGATTCCATACAACATTGCTTTCTGTTAAAAGAAGTAGGAGAGATGCTGGTGGAAGCGCATCAAACGCTTAAGAGCAAAGATAGTACAGTGCGATTTTTGTTATTGGATTGTTTGAGACCCAATCATGTACAACATAAAATGTGGGATTTGGTGAGGGGCACAGATGAGCAAAAATATGTTGCCAGTCCTCATAAAGGGTCCATGCATAATTATGGAACTGCGGTAGATTTGACCCTAGTAGATCTGGATGGAAAAGAATTGGATTTAGGTTCTGCTTTTGACGATTTCAGTAATTTGGCTCAACCAAGGCATGAACTGGGATTGCTGAAGGATGGAAAAATAAGCCGTGAAGCATTGGATAGAAGATGGATGTTAAAGACGAGTATGAAAGCGGCAGGTTTTAGAACGATTCAAACTGAATGGTGGCATTATAATGCATTTCATAAAGATGTTGTTCGTAGTCGTTATGAGATGATTAAGTGACCGCAGGTCATCCTAACGTAGGAAGGAT
>JAHDHT010000382.1 GCA_020631175.1 Chitinophagales bacterium | reverse complement strand
TATTTTTATTGAAAATATAATTATCCCAATGTCCCATTAAAATTTCGAATGCCATAGCTTTTAAATAGCTGTCGACATTAAATATCTTTTCGAGTTCACAAGATAAATCCTGTAATGGTGTATTATTTAAAATGTGAATAAAAGTAGCAAGATCAGAGTAGTTGTCTGCTCCAATATTTGTTTTCAATTCATATGCCCGGCGACCGTAAAATTCTTCTTTATAAACTTCGGGATTTAGCCCTTCAAAATTTAATGTAGCAGGCCAGAGACATTTATATAAATTACCTGAATTATTTCCAAAACGGGAATCCAGAAATTCTTCGTCTATGTGTTCTACATTAGCATATAAGCCAAAGTAATCTCCATTAATATACAACTCAATGTGATTGGCTCTGGGGCCGGGTACACCTATATCTCTTAATAATTCCCAATTCAATCGTGCGCGACTAATCGTCGGGTCGTTATGCTCACCGTTCAGATTCATTTTGTCTAAACCGTAATATTGTTGCCCCTGAACATAAGTATTAAAAGAAACTTTAAATGATTTTTTAGCGGCTGTACGGGAAGTGTTACCGCGCAATCGAAAACCGCAATCTTCTAAAGTATCGATTACAGTTCCATTATTAAAGATAAAGGTGACAGGGTATTCAAAATTACTAAACTCCAATCCTTCCAACAGCAGTAAGGTTAAATCTTGCTCATCGATAGTAATGTCTATTCTTGGAATTACGGTATTATCGAAAACAGGACCTAATTCAGGAATAGGGTCTTGTGCTGAAATGGTAAACGGAAACAGTAAGATTAATAGTATGAGGTGTTTTACGTTCATTTGAAAGTTCTGATTTTCAAATAAATATACTCATTTGAATAAAAGAAAAGTGTTAAAAATATATATTAATAATGCTCTCTTCCAGCAGCAAAGCGTTTTTGATTCTCAACTCTCTAAATCAAGACATTTTCCACTTAATATCTCCGTGGTTCCCTAAATTAATCGTTGCCAGATAAACACAGTAACAACTTAAACACATAAACATATGTCCTAAGTCGCGATGATTAAAAAACTCATGGAGAATAACCGGATAATTATAAATGAAAGCCGTCATTAATAGAATACCTGTATTTACCAGCATTAAAAAACTTCCTTTGTCTCTGCCGAGATTCGGATTTTGTTTCTGTACTTCCTGGTAAGACTTGATATAATTATAGATATGAAAAAACAGAACGACAACTAAAAAACCATAAGCACTATGAATTTCAACAAATTTGAAATGAATCGTAATACAGGTAATTGTGAGCAAAATGATCATTTCAATGACATTCATAATTAAAAAGCCTCTTCCTAATTTTTCACTGATATAACGATTGGCATGGCTAATAGCCGATCGCTCCATAAATGCAACAGCAAACATTGAAGTTATCCATCCGGGTAATCGCCAGTATTTAGCATGCCAGAATTGAGAGGTATAATGATCAGGAACGGGAATAAAAGCTCCATCTTTATAATAGGTCATTGCCGTTCCCGGTTCAACTACATAATGAATTAATCCATGCCCGAAAATTGCACCGATAGTTGCAGCCCATCCAAGAAAAAAGAAAAAGTAAGAAGCGAAACGAACTGAGTCTTTATCTCTATGTGGCTTCAGTTTATACCAAAACCAAAAACAAAGTGCTGAAATAAGGAAATCGGTAATTACGGTTGTGGGCTCCATTAAAATGAAACCGCCTATATCAATTCCGGGTTGTAGTATCTTGGAAACATCCATGCGTGGGCAAATTTAGTTTTTTTTGTTCGGTCTTCGGAATGTCATCTTGACCGCAGGGAAAGATTTCTTTGTATGCTAAGAAAGTCTTTTGTTTTGAAGAATGTGTTTCTTGTCGAATATAAAGTTCCCTCACTTTGTTCGGGATGACTGCCTGTGTGTATTTGAATTTGAACTTGTCATTTGAATTTCACCTTGCACTTGTCAGTTGCACTTGACACTTTTAAAAAGATTTCACCCCTAACCCTTTGTACACCAAATGCGTGAGCACAGCTCCTTCTTTTTCATAAAGCTTTTCAAAAAATGCATAGCCTTTTTTCACCCTTTCAAAATCTCTTCCGGTTGCTTCGGCAAGTTTTTTAAGATAATCTTTCATAAAACCACAGATATACTCAACATGTTTCTTTAAAGCCACATCATCCCCGCCTTTAAATTCATACATATTCTTACTGTGATTTTTCACATCGGTAAATCCGGCCTTTAATAAGAGAGGAGCGAGATTCATTCCGGTACCGGAATCATCGATTTTATCGTAGACTTCAGTTTGGGCATCAAAAAGATACTGTACATCTTCATTTTTCGGGCGGATTTTTAAAGAAGCATAATCTGTTTCAATACAGCTAATTGTACCACCCGGTTTTAATACTCTGTATGCTTCATGTAATGCGGCATCTTTATTATCGAGGTGTTCTAAGAACCACATTGTAAAAACATGATCAAACGATTCATCTTCAAAGGGTAAGTTAAAAGCATCTGCTACCTGAACCGTT
>JAHDHT010000089.1 GCA_020631175.1 Chitinophagales bacterium | reverse complement strand
AAACACTATGAAAATAATCCAGATACGATTAAACGACTGGCATCTTTTTGCGCAACAATAAACGGAATGCAGTTACTAACTGATGTCCAAAACAGAAGATTTCTTTTAGTGCCTTGTTTAAGTGTGGATCTGGACAGGCTGCACAATTCAGATCTTGAGAGGAGTAAATTTTGGAGTCAAGCGTATGAAATTTATGAAGAAAAAAAGAACACATCTTACTTTGACCCGATTAGTAAAAAATTACAAGAGGCTATTAATAGAAACTTTCTCAAAATTTCAAAAGAGGAAGACTTTCTTCTTAATCATTTTAGACTTGCACAAAAAGAAGATACAACGGTATTAAAATTAAGTGCCGGTATGATATTTTCTGAATTATCAAAACTTGCTTATGGATGGAATTTAAATCAGTCAAATTTAAATACAGCATTAAGACGCAATTTCGGAAAAATGAAAAGCGCACGTGTTACATGGAGAGATAAGCCGACCAAAGTATATACAGTTGTAAGAGTAACAGACTCTCAAAAAGCTGAATTAGTAGGAGTGAATGTTCCACCAGATGAAAATCCAAATATAAATTCAAATAAAAGTCTGGATCAAAAGGATCTATTCGATCAAAAAAATACAACGGATACAGACGATGATATACCGTTTAAATAAAAAAGAATATGAATTCATTGAGTAAAAATCCGATCAATCTCATGTCATACATTCAAGATCCTATTCCTGAAATAATTAGTAAACGTGATCAGGATTTGAACTGGATCCGAGAAGATCTTGCATTCAATAAGTATTTAGTAAATGTGCCGGAAGGTTACGTGCCAGTAAAAAAGTACAGCCAAATGTTTTCTGGAGAATCGAAAACAGAAGCCGTTCCAAGATCTGATATAAGTATATTGGTAAAGAATAGATATTTTCAACAATACTGGAGAGCGGATCTTCTTAGCATCCATACGCCGGAAGATTGGACAGATCTTATCCGGAAAGGATATGTATTTGTAAAAACATGGTGAAACAGTTGTTTGAATGCTTCATACAGGCGATAAAAAACAAATCCTTGTGCTTAGATCCGTATACAACCAAATAATTGATCTAATTCACCTTAAATCAATAGAATTAAGCGAACTTGAAAGAATACTTAACACAATAGGACATTGCCCTTATACCCTCCAGAAAGCATTGAATCTAAAATGCGAAATAGCTGTACTCAATAAAGAAGCCAGAGAGACAGACCAAAAGATCCACAACATCTTATTTACCGCAACATAATGCGCAAGCATTAATATTAAACATGCTTTGCTTGCAAAGCATACCTTTTATCCTTTCTTAAATTCAGTTTACAAAATCGCTTCATAGAAGGTGCGGAGCATGCAGTTTGTGCAATGCGCAAGCATTGATATTTTACATGCTTTGCTCGCAAAGCATATCTTTTGACGCCGTAGAAATTCAGTTTATCAAATCCCTCCCACTCCTTACGGAGTAAACAATTTGAATTTGCGGTTTTGCTGCTTTCATTTATGCCTTTTTTACTTCAAATTCAGCTTTCTACAATTCTACATTCTACATTTTTCACAAGACTAACACTTGTTTATTATTACTCTTTCTCTTTCAATAAAAAAGAAATAAAAGAAAGATGTAATATGAATAAATTGAAAGTAGAATTGTAGAATTTGTGTAGAATGAATGTAGAAAGTATGCATAAAAAAAGCGGACAAAATCAATTGTCCGCTTTCGAATATTGTAGTAATTGAGCTCTTATTCCGCAGATCCTTCCGGATTAAGATCTTGATCCGGTTTATCATCCAGATTCAGATCATCATTTTCAACTGGAGATCCATCAGGTTCCATCTTCAAGACATCCTCATCAATTTCATCTGGAACACCTTCCTGATTATGATCTTGATCCGAATCTGAAAAGTCAATATGCAAATGATCTGATGTTTCGACTTTATCTTGACGAGATCCTGATAAATGATGGCTATTTATATTTTGATCTTGATCTTGTTTAAATGGTTCCTGCCTATATTCCGATGTAATCCAGTTTTCATCTTTAATAGTGTTTGGCATCCATAATTGATATGAATCAAACTCCTCCTTCGACAACTTCTTAAAATGGAAACGTCCAATTCCGTTATGATAAAAGTAGAAATCAAATTCTTTGCTTGTATTTGAAGTCATTTTCTTATGCTTGAATCCGTATTCAATTTGTTGAATTATTTCATCCAAATTCAGATTCGTATCGTGCAGGAAAGTCCTATCCATTAAGTAAAAATGCTTCCCTTTCCATGCCAGAGCAGATCCGGTCTGGATAATTGCCTGAATGCTTAAAGAGTTTTTCCCAGACGGTTTTCTTGTCAATAAAATTTTCATTTGCTTAATATTTAAGGATAAATGTACAATTATTTGTATTTTTATCCATCTAATTAGTGCAGATGAATTTCGATGAACTATACGGATTTTCCTTAAAAATCAAGCTTATGCATGAACTGGAAGCCTCAAAAAGTAAGCAATTTGAAGCAACTGAACTGCTTAAAATACTGATTCATCCATTTACGGATGAAGATCTAAAAGCAAATGAAAGGGAAAATTTGAAAGTGAGAATTGTCAACGCATTAGGAATATTAAGGAAAAGCGGACATGTAACGAGACAAATATCAATCTCAAAAACTAACACAACAGTTTATAAATATCAATTTAAATCCAAAGTATCATGATGAAAGATTTTCAACAACAAGCAATGGCAGGAATGCTGACAATGCTCTTAAGCCAGAAAGAAACGCTTATTGCAGGAATACCAAATTTTGAACCGACCATTGCGAAAAAATTAAATGAAATGGAGGACTCCTTCCTTAAGGATAAAAAGAAAGGATCCAAAATGGCTTTACACTTTGCCACCGAAGGAGAAAAGATAAATATCATGGTGGTGATTGTAGGCAATAAGAATGAAATGCTTGAATGTATTGAGAAATTCTCCTTAACTGAATTCGTAAACTTTCTATTCAGTTTAGCCGAAAATAAGGAAGCAATTAAGGAAACTATTCAAACGATAGAACCAGACAATAAATCCTAAAATTTAAGCAATGGCAACAGATGCATATAAGATCAATAAGGATAAACAGAAATCCTTCCGCAGCAAGCTTAAGATCCTTCAAAAGGATATGAAACTTAATCCGGAAGCATCTGGAGCACAGTTTATCAATTCTGATCAAGTCAAAAATTCAGATAAACCGATTGATCCGGACGACATGAAACCAGAAGAAGAAAAATTCAAAGATCCGGAACCAGACTTCAAAAACAATTCAGATCCGGAACCAGATCAAGATCCTAATACAATAAGAGATCCGCAGCCAGATCCGGAAACTGTTTCATTCAATTTTGACAACCGAAAGGTTGCAGGAACATGTATTACTATTCTTGATAATATTGTTGCGCATGTTTGTGCTTATGCTATTAGCAGAAATGGCAATGTCGAACGCTACAAATTAAAGAAAAGCCAAAAGGAAGAATGCATTGATAGCTTAGAAGATTGTTTAGGCACAATGGAATATTCTGTTAATTCAAAAATGGCAATTCGATTCATGGCTATTCTTTCCATCATCATGATTTTCTCCGCTCAAATTGGAATCGCTTTAATGGATAAGAAATTTAAACAAGCAGAAGAGGTCAAATCATAATGTCAGGAAAAAGAATAACAGAAGGGCATATCATTCCGGTAATTGGAAAGAAACGAAGCGGAAAGTCTTATTTCTTAAAACATGAAATAGTTGAACCAAGCAAAAAAACCAGACCGATTCTTATTACGGATTGGGAAGGTGCGGAGGATAAATGGCATGAATACAAATTTCTGGACGTAGCCAATCCAAAACATTATATAGGATGGAAAAAAGGAGTTTGTAAATGCACCGTTACTTATATTCAACAGGAATATGAATCCAGTCCAATTAAATACATTAATAAATATTTTAGAAATGGCATTTTAATTCTGGATGATGCAAAGACATTCAATAATGATAAAGTCTCTAAAGATCTGGAACGCTTATTAATTAGGTCGAGACAATGGGGAATAGATCTATACTTTGTTGCTCATTCATTTCAGGATGTTCCTATAGTTATATTCAAACATATGAGTGCAATTATTCTATTCAAAACTAATGTCTTAATTGATAAGGGTAGGCATGACTTTTTAGAAACTTATGATTTATTATCTCGAATGAATAAAACAGTCAATGCATCAAAAGACAAACATTATTCTGAAATCGAATTCTTTATGTAATGAAAAGAAGAAAACAGAAACTAAAAAAAGGAAAAGTCTATTTAATTCAAAGCTTAGAAAATAAAGATCTTTTTATTCATCGAGATCTAAACGGCGATTTATTTGAATACAGGTTCAAATTTGGAACAACAGGAGCGAGTTTATTTTACCAGATACAAGCAGGTGAATTAAAAAGGCAATTAAGCTTACATCATAAGTGTACGGTTATCAATTCAAAAAAGGTACTTGAAAACAAAACACATAATTCCAATGTAAAAGAGTCTTTCCGGATCATGAATTACATTAAAAAACTGATCCAGAAAAAAGCCTGATGTTTTTTATTAAGCTTAATACTTTTTATTAGGCTTATAAAAAAAATGCAACCATGCAATTTTTTATCACTTACGCCAACAAGGGTATAAAATTTCAAATATTCGCATTCATATAATTCGATGACGAACATCAAAAAATTTTATATTCAATGAAAATCTTTAAATTCTTATCAAGTTTTCTTGTTGCATTATGCGTAAATTTCATGTATGGTTTACGCCTTAATTCAGGCAACAACGCAGGAGTTCCGGTAATTACTACTCTAAATCCTTTAGACGCCGGATATGTTAACCACAAAGGAAAAGGATCTGGATCCGGTTGCGGATGTTCAGGTGGAGAAACATGCGGAGCGGATGGTTGCGAATGTCAAAATTTGCAAGCTGGAAAAGCCGGTGTCATGTTTGGACTTAAGGAAGAATCCGCAAGTCTGGATGGACAAGCATTTAATCTTCCCGTATTGACTCCGGACGGAGTAGTTGGAAATATGCCGGTCACACCAAATCTAATGCCGGACGTGCCGGAAGTTTTAATTCTTAAGATTCGAAACGATTCAGGCAGGACGAGAGACATTAAACTTTTTGACGGTGGTGGATTCGGTCAGGCTATGAATGATCCGACAGTTTTACCTTTTAGCGATGGAAGTGGAGGTTCACTTTATAAATTGCCGAACGGTCAGGATGGAGTTAGTGCCGTAATTGATGGACAGGAAGTTAATATGGCTTTATTAGCGCATTTTCTTTGTTGTCATACAATCATTGGTTGCGGTTTAGATATTCGAACTGATAATTTAGAATATTTCTATAATGGAAAATTGAAATGGACAAATCGTTTGTTCAACAGTTCAAGATCCAAAACCATAACGTTCAACAATTACTCTATAAAGGGTGATGCGGACGTTGGAAGAAAAATTTCCATTGATACCAAATGGACATTATCTAAAATGTCAGAATGGTGCTTCCAAGCAGTTCCGGACAAAACCGAAATTGACATTCACTTAAGAATTTCAGGTATTCCATTATTATTTGGATAATCCTCTTTAAATAATTTTTTAACAATCATTTTTTTAAATGACGGTCGAAAATCAAATCAGGAGAATTCAAACGGATAAAAGCTTTTTACTTAAGCTAATCATTGCAAGCGATTGGCAAAGAGTAAGAGATAATTTAAAGCGTTTAAATGTAACCGGTGCCAATAATGTGATCAATTCTGATACTGCCTTTGAGACAATATCAAGATTGAATGTCACCAACCGAAACATTGCAAAAGCTGCTTTAAATAACGTTCGATACAGATCAAATTCAGGAACCTTTGCTGATGGATATAGTCAGGCAATGTCAACCTTTAAATTCAACTGGAATAATTTTTTGGATGGATTACTAGATGGATTGGCTTCTGGATTTACTCCAGATAATACCGCAGCAAATACAGCCGGATCTGGAGGAAACAATCCTGATAATAATAACAATGATGATGATAAAGACAAAAACAAAATTGGTCTTTATATTTTCTTAGGCGTTCTCGGTCTATTACTCATCATTGGAATTATTGCGCTTATTGCCAGAAGCAATAAAAACAAAATTGGTTCAGGATCCGGATTAATGGATGTAAATGAAACCAGAACAACGACTGTTAAAACAAATCGACAAAATCCAGATTTTAAATAAATTTCAATTATGATGATACCAGTAGATAAAGGAACAGGAGCAATTGCAATGACAGTTTTACTTGCAATTTTAATTTTAGTTCTTGCAAACTTGGCAACGGCTGCCCTTGCACCATTAGTGCAACGACTTTTCGCCGGCGATCAAGATCAAGCGTAAAAACATGGCTTTAATTAGTCGCTACGGTAACAGGCAATTTGGCAATTTCAATGAACAGGATCTTTACAGTGGTTGTTCAGATGCGCCGGATGAACATTATCTAAGTGATGCTTTAATTGATGCCTTAAATTTTTTGTGGAAATACTATGGAACAGCAATAGAAATTTCCGCACGTGGTGGATACCGGACACAAAGCTGTAATGCAGCAGCCGGAGGAGCCGAAAAAAGTCAACATTTACTCGGACGGGCAGTTGATGTCAACTGGAAAGAAAACGAGACCGCAATAATTGCCCATCTGAACAACGATATTCGCAATGAAGGGATTGTCTTTCAATCTCTGTTAGATCTTGGAATAAGAGGGTTCGGATTATACAACACTTTTATTCACATTGATGCAAGAGTTAGCGAAGGGAAGCAAAACTACAACGGAATAAAATATGCTTTTTTCGATCAATCAACATGGATCAATTCAATAGATCCTCCAGTTTTTGACGGAAATGTTCAGGATCAAATTGATAAAGTAGATTCAAACATTTTCGATAAGATAAAAGGCTTTCCAAAAGCAGTTGTAAATTTTATTAAACAGATCTTCAACACAAATGTAGAAGATGGATTTATAAACTACGGTGGCATTATAGGCTTTGTTTCCAGATTATTAGCAATCATTCTTATGATTCTTTTTTTAGTACTGTTAATATAGTTATGAATTAAATGGGCGATCAACAAAACATAGTAGAACAAATAGAAACTATTCTGGAGAAACTTACCTTCCTTACAACTCCATTTGGCGTACTTCTATTCGGAACCGTTCTATTATTGATGATGTTTTTAGCCCATTTTTTAGCTGAACTAACTTTAAAAGCAATTTAAACTGTTGAAAAATTTCACATTCATATCGCATAATTTACCAAGACTTATTTTTTTGTCTTTCGTATTTATTAAATCATGTTTAGCAACATTTAATGTTGATGCAGTCAATCACCATTCAGATAACTTAACTGATTCTTTGAATATTGATGACACGTATTTTTGCGGATATAATTCAATGAGTTCTGCATACCGTTTAAGCGGATGTGATTATTCAAACCGTTGGTATCTGACTTATGGTGTAAATGATTATATGGATCAAATGACAAAAGAAGATCTTTTGAAAACATTGCAGGAGGTTCATTCAAGTGTCACAGATATAGTTCCAATGGAGTTCCATTTTTGCGAAGACTATGTTCAAACTGATATTATTTACACATTTAGAGATCTTGACGGAGCAGTTAGAGAAATAAACGGTCAGCTATACGGCGGACTGTTAGGAAAAGCCTATTTCCCTCCTCCATGTGGTGGATCCATGCATAAAAAAATATTTATTGATGAATCCAATAACTGGTTCGATAAAACAAAGCAATACTTTTTTGTATTGAAACACACCTTAATGCATGAATTAGGTCATAAGCTTGGATTAGCACACAGCGAAGATCCAAACTCGGTTATGTATCCTTACTACAATGGTGTAACAGAATGGAGCACCGATGATAAAGAGGCATTGAGAGCGGTTTATAATAGATCTTATACTAAATGTTATGCATTCCAAAAAAATGTAATTAGACCGGATCTTCCAATGAATTTCAATCATGAATTTAGAAGAGTAAAAGAATGGTAAAACCTATTTTACATATCATTTTGTTTTTTGAACTGATTAAATTCAAGCTTGGATTTAATCAGCATTTTTGCGGTTGGAACTTTCTGGAAGTAGACACCAATCCACAATATAAAATTTGTCAGGTGCCTATTGTCCGCACCTGTAATGCGAATTTTACGGACGGAGTTTTACTAATTGACAATTTACAGATCCGGATCTTTTCACAAGAGGAATTAAAACAGGCGATCATTGATAATTCTATTTTTGAAAATGGAGTTATTATTGATGATGATAATGCAAGCTTTGTTGGAGAAATTCCATTTAATGAAGAATGCCCGCAGGACTTTGAACTAACCTGCTTAACAACAATTCCTCCGGCACTTCCTCCAGTTTCGACTAAATGGCAAGAGGCAGTATTTAGCGTAGATCCGCAGACCGTTGATTGTTGTCCGGATGCCTACATTTCAAAAAGAGAAATTGCTCTTTTAAACGGAGAGAATAATGAATTAATTGGAACCTTGTCTGTTGAATTTGGACAAGATGGATTTCCAATTATTGGAACTGAATCTTTAACCGGTTTTAGCAATATGAATGCAGACTTTTCAGTCAATGTTGCTTATACGAACGCCGGATATCCAAAAGGAATACAGATTGTAAATCCGGAAACTTATAACGGAGTAGATCTTGTATCAATTAAATATGTTCAACGTAATTATTGGTTGTTTCCTGAATACTGTTGCAACTTTGATGGATGGACAGATAATGGAATTGAAATAATTTGCAACGCAAATGACGCAGAATGCCAGACAGGTAATTTTGCAGCAGAAGGATTAGTCTTTCAATTGCCGGTTTTTGATCCTTGCGATGATCCTCAATTCACTTTGAATCTAATTTGTGAGGATAAGACTATAAATTTTGAAACCATCCTTTCATCTAACATTAGTCCAACAAATGGAGCAATTCAATTTGGAACTGGAATAGTGTCCAATGGTGGACAGCTTGGAATTGTCAATGCTTCGTTCTGGAATTCGTTTTTTATTGTAAATGGAAGCGATGAAACGCTTTACTATACAAGTCCAACAAATGTATTACCGGTCAACCCAACAGATGGAGCAATAAGTTTTCCATCAGATCAATTCCAAAGCCAAGCCGGAACAGTTCGGTTCAAATTAGAATTTTATTATCTATTGAATTTCGAATGTGGTGGACAAGCTTCGTTCACAAGGCAAGTTATTTTCGATGTGGTTGATGGAATTAATGATTTAAATAATATTGTTTCAGATATTTTAATTGACAGCAATGGAAATGAAATAGATCCAAGCAATGGATCCATTTCGTATCAATGTTGTAATAAAGTACAGTTTAATTTATCCGAAGGATTAACGGTTAATAGTGTTTCCATTGATCCAGATCTTGACTTTGATTTTGATGGAAATATTTTAACGGTCAACGATCAATTTGATGGAAATCTGGATGTAACCATTCAGACTAATTGCGGAGATCTTACCGCAAGTGTGACACTTCCAAGAGGTGGAACGCCTTGCACAAATGGAGAATGTCCGAAAGGATTTATTTGTGAAAACGGAATTTGTGTAATTCCTCCGGTTTATGATGGATGTGATCAAAAAACAATCTGGACAGATGGAACGGATCCCTTAACGTGCGAAAGCTTAAACAAAGTTTTAAACACAACTGGAGTTATTTTCAATAACCAATTTTTTGATGAAATAGGAGCCTTAATTACAGCCGTTCAAGATTACTATTATGCACAAGGAGCAATTCTTGTTCAGTACAATCAACTGGATTGTACATGGTGCATAAAAATGAAAGATGCAGTTCCGGAAATTCCTTTAATTATTGATCCATGCTATCTTTTACGCTTTTCATTGGAAACCATTCGAACAAGGTGGTTTAATTCAAGCGTGTGGTTTTTGATGTCTGTTGATATTGATAATGACGCATTGAGCAGTCATAATATATCCTCAATTGCTTATACCGTTGAGCATGTTTCTAACACCGGAAACGGTTGGGTTAGAGGTCAATTCACAGGTTCTTCAAATATGCTTTACAGAACAACTGGAGCAAATTGGGCGACAGAGCCATATATAATAAAAATTCAAAAATTAGAATTCGAAAACGGATGTTCTTATCAGGATCTTGAAATCTTGGTAAATGCACCAGATACCGAAGAAACATTTAATCCAAACAATTTATAAAATCATGAGACACTCTTTAATACGTACAGTAATGACATTCTTATATCTGTTGTTTTTCATGACAGCAGAGCAGTTCAATATTAAACAGAACTTTTTTTGTGGTTGGGGAGATCCTTCAACAAGTCCGGATCCAAAACTTGACAGCGATGGAGATGGATTAACAGATGAAGAAGAAGATCAACTTGGAACTGATCCAAATAATCCGGACACCGATGGAGATGGAATAAATGATGGAGATGAAGTAAACGACACCGGCACAGATCCAAATGATGATGACAGCGATGATGATGGATTGACAGATGGGGATGAAGTAAACAATACCGGAACAGATCCAAACAATCCGGACACCGATGGAGGTGGAGACAATGACGGTGATGAAGTAAACAACGGAACAGATCCAAATGATGGATCAGATGATTCTGGAGATTGTGATCCATGTCACATTGTTATTACTGGTAAAGATGGAAGTGATGTTGTTCAGGGAAATGGTGCTTATAGTTTAGATGAAACAAATGCACCGTATGTTGTTCAATTCGATCCGGCTTGTAACGGATTAATGACTGACTTTAATTACAAAGCAGACGATACAAATAACCAACCAGACTATGAATTTGATCCGGTTGCAGGAACGTTAACGATAACTAAACCAACAGCCGGAACGCTGACCGTTGTCGATAGTGCAAACGGATGTAATGTTGATCTGGTTATTGTTTCGGGTGATGATTGTGCAGGAAAATGTCAGGATCTTATTGCAAATATAGATTCAAAGACAGCATTGCAAGATGGTCAAAATATTGACATGGACTCTTATCCAGTTGATTTATTAATTATTGGTGCAGTTGATTGCAATGGAGAACAAATTGAACTTCCTGTTAGTGCAGTAACAATCACAGGAGATGCAACTGCTACCCAACAAGGACAAGGAGTGAGATTTAATGCTGAAAAAGGAGCAACATTTGACGCAGTTATCAGCTTAGATAACTGTGATGTAAGTATTTCAATAAAATATTAATTCAAAATTACATCATGAAAAACAACAATATCCATCCTTTACAATTGAAGATTAATTCAATAGTTGGAAAGGATTCAGTCGAAATAAAAAGCATTTACAATTGTAGTTGTAATGTGCCTATTGGTGTCCAAAGATCCGGAATTAAAAAAGTGGATTTTGACATTGTGAAAATTAATCATGCAAATGAGAAATTGCTCACAAAGGAAATAATGCATTCTTTTGATGAATTAGATCTTAAGTCCGGATCTGTAATTCAAAAACTGCCTTCCGGTAATTATGAAATTATCGTTTCACAGGTTGAATTGTTAAGCGGATTTAAAAGCCGGAAATCTGATGGAATCAAAAAAGTGGTTTTCATGATACCGGATAAAAAAGATCTATCCACCAAAAAGACTTCCAGAAAGACTAAAAGTACAACCGCTAAAAAGCGGTCAACAAGCAAAACGACTTCCAGAAAGGCAGCAACTAAAAAGTCAACATCAAAAAAGAAATAATCATTTAAAATTCAGTTAATATGAAATACATCATTGCATACGACAGCAGATTGAAAAGATATGTTGTCGCTGAAAGAACAAATCAGGGATTCAAATTTATCCGATATGCGAACAGTTCAGAAATTGCGAGCGTAAAACGTAGAAGAAGATCTTATTCAAGAGCATTAAAAACAACCGATGCTGAAAAGAAAAATGTCTGGAAAACGGTGGGTACTATCGCTTTATTATTAATGTTTGTCACCACTATGATTGCATCATTAGTGGCTGCAAATGCAAAATAATAAGGTAATGAAAAAAGGAGCGAACACCGGCGCATTAGTCGCCACAGGAATTTTTATTGCCATTGTTGGTGTAATTGCCATTTGTTGTGTGGATTCCATATTTGGAAATATGGACGAGGATCCAGATCAGGATCAGGATCAAGATCCTGCAACTGGATCTGGTAATGGAACAAAGCCTCCTTCAAGTGCTGATGAATTAAATTTTGAGGATCTAAACGCAGCGGAAATAAGTACCGGATAAAATGAATTTTCCTTCATACTTCATACATGTAAGTCCATCCAATACCGGAAAGGCATCCAGAGCTAGAAAGCTTATTGAAAAGTCACATCTTGACAGTGATATAACAGAATCTTTTGTCTGGTATATCGCTGTAAAGCATAACAATTCGAAATTCAATAAGACAGTTGTTTACAATGGTAATACTGAAAAGTATTACGAGGTCTGGAGATATTGGGATAATGATGACAAATTCATTTGGGCGCAATGGAAGTACCGATTTAAGGAAATATCCGGAATGAGTTCTCCAGAAGTTTTATTTCAAAATGAACTAAACGAAATTAACTCATCCGGCACAAATCCAGATCCGTTTATTGATGAAGATGATGGATCCTTTTTATCCAATATAAAAGTTGCTGATATCCTATTTGGTGCATTGGTGCTATTAGGTTTATTCGCACTTTTAGCGGTCGCATTAAGAAGTGGAAAAACGAATGGATAAAAAGACGCAAAATATTATAATTGCCCTTGTGGGGCTATTATTAGTCGTTGGAGGTGGATTCTATTTTGTTAGTCGATTGAGATCTGATGAAGATGAAGAAACAGGAGATCAGGAGCCAACAGAAGAAATTGCAAGCACAATTATTACAGATCCGGTTGATATTAGCGGAATTAATATTGATTTAACGGTTTGTCCTTATGATAGTATATTTGGTGGTTATGACGGACTGGATCCGGAGCGCATTGCAATCTTTGCCAATCAAAACGGAACCATTATTCAAATTGCCAGACAAGCAAGAAGCAATTTTGGATCTAAACCATTAATGGGTGCTATAAATTTTATGGTTCAAGTTTCGGAGGATTGTAAATTTCAAGTCAAAACTATGTTTTTAGATATTTTACTAAACGGTTTTCAATAAGTGAGTAAATCTTTTCAAATATTACTTTTTATTGTAGCTATCATTTCATTGGTTTTGTCAATAGGTTTATTCATTGATGTAATTGTTGTTAAAAGAATCATGTAATGGCAGCAGAAAGAGTAATATTAGTAACTACGGCAAATTGTGCGCCTTGTGTGGCTGCAAAAGATGATTTTATTAATTATTCTATTCCTCCAAATTCGCCAAGTATAAATGTGTTTTTACATTTGGTTGACGTTGCGGATAATGTCGATCAAATTCATGGAGGTACTAATTTTCTGGATAACTATGTTGCGCCTTCATTTATTCAGGCGTTTCCACATTATATAATTGCTGATATTAATGATAATATCATTGCAGAGCATTCCGGTGCTCTATTAGATTTTGAATTGTACAACTGGATCTGTGCGCATGGTGGATGTCCTGCAGGAAGTCCGGACGGTACAGGATCTGGAACAAATTCAGGATCTGGATCAGGTTCCGGAACAAGTTCAGGTACTCCATCCGGAACAGGATCGACACCAAGCAATAGCAATTCAGGATCTGGATCAAGTTCAACGGACGGAAGCGAGATTGCGCAGTTTTTTGCCCCATGGAAAAACTTTATTCAGCAGATAATTGATTTCTTTAAGACGCCGGACGGAAAATTCATTCTTTATGCCATTATCGCATTAGTAGTGCTGTTTGTCTTATTGTTGATTCGTAAAATAGTGAAATAGTGGGTTTAAGTTTAGCAGCCATACCGGTAATAAGTGGACTAATTGATTCAATCAGCAATATTAATCTGGATCTGGAAATAGATCTGGAACTTGGACAGGCTGCAACCACACCTGATCAAGATCCATTCATTCAAGAGGCATTTATTGAGCAAACGAACAAGAGCAACCAGATCATCATTTTTGTGGCGATCGGTGCCGGATTGCTTATTCTATTCCTATTCCTGATGCTCATCTTATTAATACGTTAAAACCTTAATTTTTAAGTATTTTATTTGATTTATATTTAATTAATTGTATTTTTATACAATTAATTGCCGATCATAATCAAATTACATTAACAATGGGAAAAATACCAAAATCCATTCAAGTTAGTAAGCTAAGAAGAAATAAAACCCTTGTGAAAAACATGGGTTTAAGAGAATTGGACATTCTTATGAAAAAGGGTGCAAGAGTAAAAAGCAGCGACTTAGGAAAAGGATACTATGATGTAGTGAATGGAAACAGATCTTTTTCTTTTGCTTATGGTGCAAGTCGCCATTCAAACTACAAAATAGTAGGCTAAAGCAAATTGTAGATTCTACATTTTTGGCGTTGAAATCTACATTTAGACGCTGAAAGCCTCGGAAATTAAGGATTGTAGAATGTAGAACGGTAGAACGGCACTTTTACTAAAATTTTGCAAATCTAAATTTTGAATTTGTATGAAATAGTGAGTTAAACCTTTGATCATGGAGTTGGCAGCAATGTCAACTCCTTTTTAAATGCAAATCTTTATGGCAACGAAACAGAAAATTTACCAGAAAGTCCACAAGCTTGAAAAAGCAGCAAAAGGACATCTTGCCAATATCAAAAAGAAGGGAGGAACCGGATATATATATCCATATCGAAACAATACTTTTTTAGTGGAATACACTTTTGACCCAAAAGCCAAAGTCAAAAAAACCAAGTCCACAATAAGTAAATCTGGAACAAGATCCTCCGCAGTTAAAAAACCAAGCAGATCTAAAGCAGCACAGCAATTCAAAATGTCTGGAACCTATTTGTTGAAATGGAAAGGAAAAATTGTTGCCGGAAAAGTTTATAAATCAAATCCAACAAATGGACGATTAGTAATTGTCAATCCTAATTCAGAAAAGGCAGCGAAAAAAAGAATGGACTATTTGCGCTCATTAGGATTGAAGCCAAAATTCAACAACGGTTGGTGGACTGACAAATACATTTATGTGGAAGATTCGAAAAACGTTCCGGTCTATCCATTAGATCATCCAGTAACTTTTCCTGAAAAAAAATACACTAAAAGAAAAAATGCAAAGGATCTTAAGCCTGCAAAATATTTTTATGACAAATCCAGAAATGGAAAAATGTCAGACAAAACAAAAGCGATCAGAGCATTTTTTAAACAATATGGATTCACTTCAAGAGATATAAGTGTTACTACTCCATATTGGGGAAAGATCAATATTGTTTCAAATAATCCAAATGTCTCTGATAGTTTATTATTAAGGATTGGAAAGAAGTTTGAGAATATTTCAAGAGACTATGCAACCGGAGAGATCCTTTCCGGAGGAAACACATTTGTTTCGATTCAAAATAGTGCCGGTAAAAACTTGTATTAAATGGAGATCCAAGTTCGACAAGATGGAATGTATATTAAGTACCGAGAATTAAAAAACGGTAAGCGAAAATATATTGCCAAAAGCGAAAAAAAATTCAAAGGTATACCGGTCAGAAAGTCAAAACAAAAAGCCGGATCCAGATCAAATAACAGATCTAAAAAGAATGGCAGATCCGATCATTTAAATACAAGATCAAATTTTGACATTAAAGGCATAAAAAAAAGCCGGTGGATAGATCCTTATTTGTATTGCAGGAAAAACGGATGCCGATCAAATATAAAACTCCCCTATTCAACAACCATTCAAAAAAATGTATCTGGAGTTTATTTAATCAAAAATAAGTCCACAGGAAAAATTGTTTATGTGGGATCCAGTCGCACACAATTAAAGAAAACAATTTTCAGACATTTTCAAAAATGGGAGGAAAACGGAGAGAAGCGTAAAACATATCCAAAATTTGGATACAAGATCCGGATCATTTTATCAAGTCCAAGTCAGGCAGAAAGACTGGAGCG
>JAHDHT010000088.1:14405-16044 GCA_020631175.1 Chitinophagales bacterium | reverse complement strand
AAACGTACCGGCTTATGACCTAACACAAAATGACTTGAAGAAGCATTATCCCCTATGGTATCCGTTATTCTGATGTTCCAGTCCTTCACACGGGAATCAACCACTTCAATAGAGGCGACTGCATAATCAACAGCTGACAAAATATCCGCCACACCAATGCGGTCAGAATCAATATCCTTCCCTAAAACAAAAGCTATCTCCGCTTCCACTTTAGGTTGAATAACATCCTTCCAGTCTATAGTGCCACCGTTCAAGACTTCCATATCGTCTAACAAGGTACCATAGTCAGGTTGATCGACACCGAGTTGCTTTTGAACAGCAAAAGAAGTTAAGCCAATTTTTCGGCCTACAATACGCGAACCGTTAGAAACCCGGTAAGCAATATTAAACTGTTGCACTTCATAGGCAGCACCTATGTCAATCTCTGTAATTAAAAATCGAATCGGAGAACATGCTTCACCCGATAATCGGGCATCACGTAAAGAAAGGGCGGCATTTTCTATTGTTTCATTCATACTAAGTTAAATTGACGGAAATGATGGTCAAAATGTTTCGTATTTAACAGTTTCCATTGATATTTATCTAACATTCCAAAAACCGGATTCATCGCTAAAAAGTCCGGATCTTCCTTAAAACGGGCATCAATTTCATCCCATGCCTTGAAAAAAGCCTTCTTTGCTGAAGCTAAATCTTCAAAACGAAGATCTTCCAATTCACCCTTCTTCAAAACAGGATGATCAAAAGATTTCGGCATGGCCCGATAGTTAAACAAAGAATCCTGTGTTTGCTCCATGCTATCTTCAGGAGTAACAATAGAAACATCCGTCCGACCTAAAGCGACCTGACAAAAGAATTCAAAATGTTCAACCATATGCTGGGCCGTTAAAATCCCCCATTCCGGTTTAGCATCTTCCGTCAATAAATTAAATTTCTCTTCAACATAAGCACGACTGATTTCAGGAAATGGTGAGCGTTTCTGAACCAAAGTTAAAATCGTAGCCATAGCAACTAATTCTCCGTCCTGATCAAAAACCTCTTCATACCATTTTACAACTCCAGAAGGATGTTCACGACCTTTACTATCCCGTTCCACTTTCTCCTTACAAGTTAACCGAACCTGAATCGTATCGCCATGATAAATCGGACGAATAAAACGACATTCATCCAAACCATAATTCGCACCAACAGGACCTTTTGCCGGATGCACAAATAATCCTGCAGCAGCAGCTAAAATAAAATAACCATGTGCAGCACGTTTTTCGAAAATGGTACCATCCAAAGAAGTGATATCCGTATGCGCATAAAAAACGTCCCAGGTAACGTTCGCAAAATTGATGATATCCGTATCGGTAACCGTTCGCTTATGGGTTAATAAAGACATACCCGGTTTAATTTCTTCAAAGTAATATTTAAAAGGATGCATTGGTGCTTCCTTCACTTTACCACCCGCCTGATAAATTCCGGTAACGGCAGAGATAGTGGTTGGCGTTCCCTGAACAGCACATCGCTGTAAATAATGTTTAATACCGCGCATTCCGCCCATTTCTTCTCCACCACCGGCACGACCCGGACCACCGTGAATTAAATAAGGTAAAGGCGAACCGTGCCCCGTACTCTGTCGGGCATTTTCACGATTAAT
>JAHDHT010000088.1:12989-14305 GCA_020631175.1 Chitinophagales bacterium | reverse complement strand
GCCAATTCACGCACCTGATTTACAACTTCCTCAACCTGATCTTTACTCGCTAAAGCCCCCATTCGAACACCTTCAGCTGTTGGGTTTCCAATTTTCACTTTCGCCAAAGCCGAACCCAAAGCGATCTGCACATCCTCCAAATATTTTTCAGGAACAATAATTCTTCTTATTGCCGTACATTTCTGTCCGCATTTTACCGTCATTTCCTTCCGCACCTCTTTAATAAACAAATTAAATTCCGGAGAACCCGGAGGTGCATGCTCACCTAAAACAGAACAATTCAAACTATCGGCTTCCATATTGAAAGGAACCGCTTCATCTATAATTCTTGAATTCGATTTCAACAACCGACCGGTTGTAGCAGAACCTGTAAAAGTGACAACATCCTGCGATTCAACAGTATCTAAAATGGTACGGGCAGATCCGCATATTAATTGCAAAGCGCCTTCCGGCAAAATACCCGATTCTATGATCGCTCTTACAACCGATTCAGTCAAATAAGAAGTGGAAGTTGCCGGTTTCACAACAGCAGGCACACCCGCCATCCAATTCACCGCACACTTCTCCAACATTCCCCAGACAGGGAAGTTATAGGCATTGATATGTATGGCCACACCACGTCTCGGCACCATAATATGATGCGCCATAAAACTACCACCTCTCGAAAGATCAATCGGGTCGCCGTCTACGTGATAGGTCTGATTCGGGAAGTTTCTTCGAAGCGAAGCATTGGCAAATAAATTACCAAATCCGCCTTCAATATCGATCCAGCTATCGCCGCGGGTAGCACCCGTTTTATAGGAAACCTCGTAAAATTCTTCCTTACGTTTGGTGAGATACAAAGCCAGTTTTTTCAGCATATTACCTCGTTGTTGAAAGGTCAATTTGCGCAAAGGCGGACCACCAACTTTTCGTCCATAAGATAAAATTTCGCCGTAATCTAAACCTTTCGCAGTCGCCATCGCCACCACTTCGCCGTTTACTGCATTATACAAAGGTGTACCATCACCATCTCCCTCAATCCATTTTCCGCTAACGTAATTTCCCAGTTTTGCCATCTTCGATTTTTCCTCTAAAATACAAAGGAAATAAGGATTGTATAAGCCTTTATTTCAGCGAAGGTTTGAAGCGGAAGATTATAGCATTGTTCAGGCTTTTGTCCGGCTTTCCATTCCAACGCGCACCTTGCTCAAGCACTGCAGCTAATGCATTTTTTGTCTTCCCGCCGGTCAGCCTGCAAAATACAAAGCTGGCAGGCATTCGCCAGGTACGGGTTTCCATTACAATCCGGGCTAGCTCGGTGAGTTCAGGCTTCG
>JAHDHT010000088.1:10797-12889 GCA_020631175.1 Chitinophagales bacterium | reverse complement strand
CGCCAGGTACGGGTTTCCATTACAATCCGGGCTAGCTCGGTGAGTTCAGGCTTCGAATCGAGCGGGCAGCGCTCGCCTGTTAAAATGATTCCCCACAGTACAATTATTCTTAAAGTAAATATTCATTTATAATATGCTTATCAGGAAAAATTGGATTTTCAAACATGTATTTTTCATCTAAGTGAATATTAAACTGAATATTCTCGTGCTCAAAATTTCGTTTTCTTAAAACATTTATTATTTCTTTAAACAAATCTTCTCTCTCTTGAAGAGATGCATTTAGGTCAGTACATTTGTAAAAAGATATTGAAATTGTTTTTTCTTTTGTAAATCCAGATATAATTTCATTTACATCATACCTTTCACAATTTAATTTAGAATTATAAAGATTTAAAAAAGTGAAATCATATTTATTTGTGATAAAGTAGTCTTTTAGAATAAAAAAAATTAGCTGCTAATATCAGAATAATAATAAATACTACTTTTTTCATAAGTCTACATTTAATTTATCAGATATATCCTGCCTACCAACTATAGTCATTATCTCAACTGTATTATTTTCTATCCGAAAATAAATTGTGTCAACACCACAAACACATCTTCTATAACCTCTTTTTATCGAGTCTATAGATTCAAAAGAAAATGGTCTTTCGGCAATAATTTGAAACTGATTAAAGAAATTATTGAAATATTTCTCAGCCTGCCTTGAACCAAATTTTTTTTGTCCATAGTTATAAATTCTTATCAAATCATCTTTAGCTTCATAACTTAGGTTATAATTTTTCACCGGACTTGGCTTTAGCCTGTTTTAGAATTTCTGCTTTAGAATCATTTGTAAATCCACTTTTTTCTGCCCTTTCAATCTTAGCTCTTATCCAATCGATTTCCAACTGCTGCTTTCTAGCTTGTCGAATTAAGTCATTTATTAATTCACTTTTACTGGAATATTCTTTACTCGCAACCTGCTCTTTTAACCAATCATCATTGGGTTTTGTAAAAGATATACTCTGTCTGGTCATGGTTCGATTTTGATTCTAATTTACACCATATCGCCTTAAATGCAAAATTTATTTTTATCTAGGCCTTTTAATCAAGTTAACCCTCAGTTTTAGACAGTTTCTTTGATATCGTTAATTCAAAAAACTTTTAAAGTTTGAACCTAATCCATTTCATTCCAATTTAAAACGCACCGGCAAAATATAATGAACACAAACCGCCTCTCCATTTACAACTCCTGCTTCCCAATTAGGCATTTCAAAAAGATGAACGCGCACAAGTCTTTCGATACCTTTACTCACTCCTCGTTTAGTAACAATATCTTTAACCTTTCCCTTTTTATCGATTGTAAATGTAAAGATTGCCCTGCCCTGTACCCTACTTTTACGATCTTTTCTCGGATATACAATCTTGCTATATAAATAATTTAATAGTTCCGTATTATCACAATCCCGGCTTTCATCATCGTCTGAAATTAATTTACATGCTTCGGAAAAATAAGGTAATTCACGAGCAGTTCGTTCTCTGTATTTATCATACTGTTCAGCATCAATTATTTCTTCACTTACTAAATCATCATTTTCATATTGTGCTGTATAAATTACATCCCCTTCATCATTGTAATAAATAAAATCACCATTCAATTTGTCCGCTTCATAATTTTTTTCGAGAATTACATTTTGCTCTTCATCATACTTTTTCCAAAGCCCCTCTTTTTTATCTTGTAAATATTTACCTTCTTCTTCAAGGTAACCTTTATGTATATGATAAAACTTCCACACATCATTTTTTTGATCATTTTCATAGAAACCTTCGCGGTATAAATTTCCATCATCAAACCATTCTGTGTATTTTCCGTTTCTTATTTTTAAATCCTCATCCCTAAAAGTGATCAACTCATTTAAACAAACTAAATCAGGATTATAAATTTTTTGAATAAAGGTTTCACTGTCTTTCTTTTCAAGAGTTTGATAAACGTTTACACTTAACAATTCAAGATTGTTATCAAGAAAACCAATGTATTTCTTTAAATCTTTATTATCAATCTTAGAATCGTCCTGAGCTATATTAAGAGACGGAATTAAAAAAAATAGTA
>JAHDHT010000088.1:7971-10697 GCA_020631175.1 Chitinophagales bacterium | reverse complement strand
TCAATCTTAGAATCGTCCTGAGCTATATTAAGAGACGGAATTAAAAAAAATAGTAGTAAGCAAATCGGCTGTTTAAGATATTTGTTCATATTCAAATGTACAGAAGAAAACAAGAATACAAAAATCTTAAGTTAAGCGTATTAAAATTGGATCTAAAAGCATTAACAGGTACTTTTCAATCAACCTTCTCAAATAAATATTCACCATCATATTCTAATCCTGTTAACTTTTCATCCGTGAAAATAAACTCAATTTTATTTCCATCAATAAGATCATAAAACACCTGTTCTTTCACCGGCACCAATGGATATTTGTATACTTCATCCTCATCATATTCAAGATAAAATAATTCTTTTTCCTTTTGAATTACTTCCATTTTATATTCTTTTCCATCCACCCGACAAACAAAAAGTCCTAAATGATCTTTATAATCTTCCATATCTATGTCGATCGCTTCGAGTCTCTTTGGTTGCCAGAATTCCCATTCTAAAGTATTAGAAATAGCATACAACATTTCCCGAAAAAAGCCATCGACTCCGTCTGTATTTACCATCATTGCGAAGCCGTCTCCCCTATCAATATCCATTGCCATAAAACTATAATATCCATAAGATCTGCCCGTATGATAAAAAACTGTTTGATCATCTTTTTTTATGAGATCGAAACCTAAACCATAAGGTTCACCGCTTAAAATTTGTTTAGCAAACTCCTGCGAAATAAAATTGTCTTTTCCTGAAATAATATTCGCAGTCTTTATTAAAAACTTTGCTAAATCTTCAGTAGTTGAAAATAAACCACCGGCACACTTTCCTACCGTATTACGATAATAGCCCTCGATCAAATCAGCATTCTCATAGGCATAGCAAATTGAAGGGTTATTCTCGCTTGGCAAAACGGTTTCGAATGTACTATTCTGCATATTAAAATCTTGAAACACATACTCTTTTGCTAACTGTTCAAACGGTTTTCCGGTTATATCTTCCAATATGAGTTGAATTAAATTGTAGCCTTGATTCGAATACTTATATTTTTCACCCGGCTTAGAATCAAATTCAATTTTCTGTAATGAAGATTTACCATCAAGTATTTCAATCAATGTAAATATCTTCTCTCCTTCCTTATAACCTTCATCACCAATTTTCATTTTTTGAGAGCCTTTTAAACCAGATCGGTGCTGCAATAAATTTCTTAGTGTTACCGGCTGCTTTTTAATCCACTTATTTTTCGGCAGCTTCCACGACTTTAAATACTTTTTAATATCTGTATCTATATTTAAATATCCTTCTTCCTGTAATTTTAGAACAACTAAAGCAGTAAGCGATTTGCTAATTGAACCTGCCCTAAATACAGAAGTATTGTTTGTTTTATAATCATTTTCTTTTTGACAATATCCATACCCTCTGCTGTCTTCACTTTTGAAATCTCTCACTGTACTCAAACTAAATCCGACTGCACCATAATGCTCCATACGATCTTCAAGCTTAAACGGTTTGTCTCGATTTACTACAAATATCTTTGGCAATAAGCCATGTTCTATTTCATCTATGTATGAATTACTTACTTCTTGGGCAAAACTATTCGAACAAACAATTAGCAGTACTAAGAGCGCTAAGTTTGAAAATTTGGATAATCTCCTATTCATTTGATTTCTTTTTACAAATGTATTATCTACTCGCTGATTATAATTGTACGAATGAGACAGTCTATTGATTTGCTAATTTCCAGAAATACTTGATTGAATCAGGATTTGCTTTAATGAGTTGTAATAGTTTTCCGGGAGATTCACCGGTGAAGTTTTTAAAGTGATTTATAAAATCTGATTGATCGTAATACATATCATCATTTAAATATGCTTGCGCATCGAATTTCACAGAATTATAATTATCCATTACATTTCTGAATCGAACAATATTTTTATACTCTTCAAAAGAACATAACAGATATTTTTGAAATCGTCTTAATATTGTTCTACGATTCAATTTAAAATTATCTTCCAGCTCTTTAATGGTTATTTTAGCTTTAGATTGATGAATACGATCAACCATAAGTTCAATATCATCTTTAGGTGATGCTTTATAGTTAAGCAAAAAATATTCCTCTAAAGCATTTGACCGTTCTACTACATTCTGAATTTTACATATCTCCTCTATTGGATGATTAGAAATATATCTATAAACACCGTTCGCTATATATTGAAAACAATTGAAATCAAAAAACTTACGTGAGAATAAGGGCTTAAAATGAATTCCACTTAAGTCGTATTTGTTTTTAACTATCGATTCACGAAAAACTGATTTACCAACATTTAAAATAATGACTGTTTCAGCCTTTTTAAAATTCAATTCAAAGATTTCATCTTTTATTGATACAGACGCATTATTAAATACATTAATCGTTTCTACATAATGTGGATAGTAAGTAAACCGTGTTAATTTATTTTCTTCCGACTTTGAAAAATAGTATGAAATTATAAACTCTTTTAAAAGTGAAGATTTCGGAATACGATCATCAATATGCATTTAGCTGCTACTGTTTTTAATTAACTAAAGTAAGCAGATTGAATGAATTCATTTGTTTTTTAACAATTCTTCTAATGTTTCCGCAAATGCGTGAAAGTCTTTTTTAGATCCAATTCGCAAAATCAATTTTTCCTTTCCGTCTTTTAACTTAAAATATAAATGATCAGCACTTATCTGTGGTCCGAATCCATTCGATTTATAAAAAAA
>JAHDHT010000088.1:0-7871 GCA_020631175.1 Chitinophagales bacterium | reverse complement strand
TTATATCTTTCGATAACCGCTTTTACATTTACCACAAACCTGGTAATGATCTGTTTCTTTTAATTTCACTCCTGAAATTTCAGTTTCAATAAACTTCTCGATAAATGCCTTTCTATGGCGATGTTCTTTATTGATCTCACTTTTGGTTCTGTCTTTCACAAATTCAACAAATTTATCGTCATACTTCTGACGACCCCAGCAATTTGGACAAACGCCCATTTCAAGTAACTCTTCATTGGTATAATCTTTAGAATTATTACTTTCTTCTCTCTGTTGCTTTAAATATTTTGCAATTACGCCCATCTTAAAATCAATTTTGTTTTTTTTGTGATTCAGAGAAAGATCTTATCAAATCTCTTATCTTTCGACCTTCAAATATACGAACTAATTCAACAAATATGGCGAACAAATATCCGCATTTACTTGAACCACTTGATCTTGGCTTTACTACCCTCAAAAATAGAGTTCTAATGGGCTCAATGCATACCAATTTAGAAGAGCGACCTAATGGTTTTGAGCGATTAGCAGCATTTTATGCCGAGCGTGCTCGCGGTCAGGTCGGATTAATCGTAACCGGTGGTATAGCGCCTAATGTAGAAGGTGTGGTTTTTAAAGGTGCCGGAAAACTGACCACCGATGAAGAAGTGGAACACCATAAAGTAATAACCGATGCAGTGCATAAAGAAGATGGTAAAATCTGTATGCAAATATTACATACCGGGCGGTATGCCTATAGTGATGATCTTGTTGCCCCTTCTGCTGTTCAGTCCCCTATTACTCCTTTCAGTCCGAAAGAAATGACGGTGGAAGATATTGAACGTACCATAAATGATTATGCGCATTGCGCAAAGATGGCTCAAAAAGCTGGTTATGACGGCGTTGAGGTGATGGGTTCGGAAGGATATTTAATCAATCAATTCATTGTTAACCGCACCAATAAACGAACAGATGAATGGGGTGGCTCTTACGAAAACCGTATGCGTTTTCCATTAGCCGTTGTAAAAGCTGTTCGGGAAGCTGTTGGTACCGACTTCATTATTATTTATAGATTATCCATGCTTGATCTTGTTGATGATGGGTCTACATGGGATGAGGTAGTATTATTAGCTAAAGAAATTGAAAAAGCAGGCGCTACAATAATAAACACCGGAATCGGATGGCATGAAGCCCGGATACCTACTATTGCAACAATGGTTCCTCGGGGAGGATTTAGTTGGGTAACCAAAAAATTAATGGGTGAAGTTTCGATTCCATTGGTTACGACCAACCGAATCAACATGCCTCAAATAGCAGATGATATTATCGGTGACGGACATGCAGATATGGTCTCTATGGCAAGACCTTTCCTGGCTGATCCTGAACTGGTCTTAAAAGCAATGGAAGAGCGTGCTGATGAAATCAATACTTGTATTGCCTGTAATCAGGCTTGTTTAGATCATACTTTTGAATTGAAAATCTGTTCCTGCCTGGTGAATCCACGAGCCTGTCATGAAACAGAATTAAATTATACTCCGGTTGTAGCCGGAAAAGAAAAAAGAATTGCAGTAGTTGGTGCCGGTCCTGCCGGTTTAGCAGCGTCGACAATTGCCGCCCAACGTGGATATAAAGTAGATTTATTTGAAGCCTCGGGAGCCATAGGCGGACAGTTTAACATGGCGAAACAAATTCCGGGTAAAGAAGAATTTCACGAAACCATTCGCTACTTCAACAGACAAATTGAATTAACAGGCGTTAATCTACATTTAAATAAACGAGTTGCTGTAGATGATTTAAAAGATTATGATGAAGTGATTGTCGCTACAGGCGTTAGTCCGAGAGTTATTGATCTGCCGGGTATTGATCATCCTAAGTCACTAAGTTATGTGGATGTATTAGCCGGTGGAGCTGAAGTTGGAAAAACGGTTGCCATTATAGGTGCAGGAGGAATCGGTTTTGATGTAGCAGAATATTTATCAACCGAACACTCTCCCAGCCTTTCGGTCGAAGCTTATTCTTCTGAATGGGGAATCGATACTGCATATAAACAAGGTGGCGCTTTAACACAGCCTATACCCGATCCGTCCCCAAGAAAGATTTATTTATTAAAACGATCGCCGGGCAAACACGGAAAAAACCTTGGCAAAACCACCGGATGGATTCACAGAGCAAGTCTGGCGATGAAAAAAGTCGAAATGATCAGTTCGGTTCAATACAAAGGAATCGACGATGCCGGTCTACATATTCAGGTCGGCGATGAAAATCGTGTACTCGAAGTAGATCATGTAGTAATATGCGCAGGACAAGAACCTTTGAAGGAATTACATCAGCCATTAGTCGATGCCGGAGTGAATGTACATTTGATCGGCGGTGCTCATGAAGCCAAAGAACTCGATGCTAAAAGAGCGATTGATCAGGCAGCGAGGTTGGTTGCTGAGTTGTGATAGAAAAATTCAATGAAATATATTTTTATCATTTCAATTTTGATATGACCGATTAAGTTAAACACATCGAAATCTTATGAACGATGTAGGAAAATCTATCCTTGGAGGAATTGCTGCTACTCCTCTTATTCTAATAGCAACAATTGGTTTAGCTTCAGCTTGTGGATTAAATCCGCACTTCATATTGGTGTCTGTATTAATAACTAATGTTTTCGGATTATTTTTTAATCGAAATTCTTCTGACTTTTTTAATATTGGAACATCGATAGTAGTAATGATGTTTATGTATCAGAACTCCATCGGAATTGAAAGTGGTTATTTACAAACTTTCATCATTTTTGCAATTCCTGCTATTATTTTTCTGATATTTTCTTTTCTCCCAATCAATTACATGTTCATTCCAAACAGAGTAATTGCCATCCTTTCCTTTGGTATTGGAGTGCTAATCATTATTAAGCAACTTCCCAATGCATTCTTCTATACACCACCGGATACGAATCTTTTCCTGTCCGAGGAAGATAGTTCACAAATAAAAATTAGTCATATAAACAATTGGATTCAATTGGCTTTAGCTTTATTAATACCCACTGTTGCTTTAATAGGTCGCAGATTTAAGAAAAGTAATATTGCATTGCTTTTAGCAACTATTGTATCTTTTAGTTTGGCTTACATTATAGGTTATGCTAATACTCCATTACAAACTGAAATACTATTATTCAAAGAACCCTTCAAACTAAACTGGACTTTTTCTGTTGATATAATATTTTCTTCAATAGAACTAGGATGCATTTTAACATTTGTAATGCTAATTAGTTTTGTAGCAGATTTTTCAATTCTAAATCACGATGATCCGGAGAACAGAGGTTCAATTAAGAAATCACTTCGAACAGTAGGTATCGGAAACTTAGTGAGTGGAATATTTGGAGTTATGCCAGCCAATATTTCATTATTCGACTCCCTTTCAATAAAAGCATTTGGAGGACAAGGATGGATAAGTAAAATACCTATCCTTTTAACTTTTCTGGTTATTGCAATAATTGGTATTCCAAATTTTAATATTCCACTTTTCGTTTTTGCAGGTCTTCTTATTTACATAGGAATTCATTTAATAATTAAATCGTGGCAACTACTAAAAGAACAAGCCTGGGTCGATTACATTTTCACTTTTCTAATTGGTTTAATTATAATATTGTACGATTTAAATACCGGAATTATAATTGCCATTCTTTACACTTTGATCTATTATTTTATAACCACAGAGTCAGAAAAAAACGAGGAGTCGGAGCTATTAGAGTAGATATTTCAATTTGTAATTCTTTGATAGGTTGTTTTTATTCGATAGAGTCCCAAAGTCAAAAGTAGTTAACTCATAAAGCTCATTTCTAATACTCACTAACGTTTTGAATAAACACTGTACTACCAAGTTAGTAAATGTTTATAGAAGAGATTAATGTTTTTCTTTAAAAAAATGTATTTTGTAATACATGACGTTTACACTAAGGTAGTATAGGGTTTATTCTTTGTTGTGTGTAGTTTTTATTAATTCAGGTGTTTCTTCTAAAAGCTTTTGATTCTTAATTTCAATCACATTTACCAAGTACAGTAAATTATTAAAATTTACAGGTAGCGATAAATCAAGTTCAGATATTTTCAATAAAAATGTAGTTCTATCCATCCTTAAAATATGTTTACCTATTGAGGTGTCATTATTTAGAATTTCAATCAATTCACTTTTTAAATTTGATAATTGGAATTGAAGCCTAAATTTGTTTCTCAACAAAGCTTCCCAATTCTTACTTTTAAAATGACGATATGATAATTCATTAAAAAGATTTTTTAATGCTATATCATTAGTTTCTAAACTGGCATAAATTCCATTTAGAAGTCTTTCGCTTTCTTTGTGTTCATCCCAGTCATTCTTGCACTTATATCTTAAACTATGGTCTATTTCGTGCCAACCTTCTGACAGTATAGTTCGTAATTGAAGTTCGAATGTATTATCAATTAATTTAAAATTTGACTTTTCTGTAGCTAAATTAATATCTTTCAAAATTTGAATGTGATTTTCATCAAATTGACAAATAATATTAGTTCTTTTAGGTTTAAAGACTGTTAATTCTAGCTCGTCAATTTCCTCGTCTATAAATTTAAATTTTTTGCTTAAAATTTCTTTAACAACATTAATGTCATCCTTAAAGTAGGTAACGATTCTAACACCTAATACATCTTGAATTTTTTTTCCATTTTCGTCGTAAGGTCTACCTTCATTAATTTTTCTCTGAATTTTTTCAGTTATAGATTTTTCATTCTTTGTTCTGACAAAAATTCTATATAGTAAACCAACTTTATTTAATTCATTGACTATTTTTTGATGAATTTGTTTCTCGATAATTTGAAAACCTGCTATCATTTTTTGTCATTATGTTTTAAATGATGAATAGCTTCTCTTGTAATAAAACCAACGTCATCCTTGAAATGTAGATAATCTTTACTTTTTAATGAATCGATAACTTTATTAACCTCTTTATCGTGATATTCATTAAGCAATTTCTTTATGTATGAAAATTTTCGAGCTCTTGGTTTTATACCATCTACTTGAAAAAAATGCTTTAGAACCATTTCTTCAGTAAGTAGTGCTTTTTCTTTTTTCTTATTAGTTGTTGGGCTATCAAAAAGATTTAGAATGTCTTGGACAAAATTGTTATTAGAATTACAAGCAAATAATGCAAAATCACTATATGATTTACTTGTTTGATTATTCATTATTGAACAATCGTAAAAAGAACAATTCTGAAATGATGTGTCAAAAAATAAATTAATGTCGAACACACAATTATGAAATATAACGGAAGAGAATGCAGAGGATTCAAATCTACAATCTTTATTAAAATTTAAATCAGATAGCTCTCTGTCTAAAACAAATAGATTTTTATAAACTCGTTTAGGTTGTTTTGAAAAAGTATAATCTAAATCAAAATAAAAGCCAATATCATAATTAAAATTTTCATCATTGAAAATAGACCACAAGTCTTCCTTTTTACTTTTGCTTTGAATTTTGAATGATTCTATAGATTTTGTAGCAAAGTCTTGTGGAATTATCGCTTCAAAATTTTCATAATGTTCTTGATATTTTTCTAAAACTAAGTTCTCTCCAATTAGGTGACCAAAAATAAAGTCATTTATGATTCCGACATCTCCATTAGGTTTTCTATCAAGAAATACGTGATTTGAAAGTGTTTCAATTAAATCTTCTATAGATGGTTTTTCTTCAGCGATATAAAGTTTTAGACTATTCTGTAATAGTTTTTGATTGTATTCTTTTATGAAATCTTTAATCGTTTCTTTGGATTCGGCTGTTATGTTATATTCTGTCATAAACCTAACCAACTTTCTAAAAATTCTTAACTGGTCTTCGTTATTTAGTTTTAGATTTTGTCTTTGTTGTTCTCTTTTTAATAAATAGTCAAGATATTTATCAATTAAAGCACCGTCATTGCTTTCGTGAACATAACTTTTAAGAACATCTAAAGAAATATTTCTTAAATATGATAAAAGAACTGGATTAGCTATTTGAGCAACTGGAAAACTTGCATTTTCAATAACTTCTATTCTGTCATTGTCTAACCAGTTTTCAATTTTTGGTTCTTTTATTTCAAATCTTGCAAGTGAGAAGTCGTTGTTTGAATCGTAAATCGAATTTAGAAATTCATCGCTATTAAATATTGCTGTTTTTCTTGATGTTATAATAATTTTTGCGTCTCCTTTTAGCAGTTCAATAATAGTGGTCAACATACTTTCGACCTCTTCTTTATTACTCTCTTTGGAAATTAACTCATCAAATCCATCAATTATGAGTGGAATTCTTCCTTTAGTTATTTGTTCGATAACTATATTTTGTTTTATCCCATTTGGAAACTGTTCATCAATTTCATTCAATAAAATATGTTTGAAAACTCTAGCTTCTCTGTTTCTCGAAAGTTCAGTAAAAAAAGGAAGTTGTTTACATTCGCTAGGTGAAAAAGTATTAAGTATTTCGTTAGCAGTACAAGTTTTTCCAAATCCAGCAGGTGCTTCAATGATTATGAAAATAGCTCCATTAACTTCACTTAATAAACCGTTTATTTTATCAATTAGATTAGTTTCGAAATTAGAATCGTAGGACTTATTCTCTATGATATTTTTCGATTCATCTTGAAGTAATAAGTCAAAAGAACTATTTATATACTTATATGTACTTCCTTCTGGTAAATTTTGAAGCTGCCTGTTTACAAAGTGTTTGTATCTATTTTTTAATTCATTTCCAAGAGGTGTTTTAATGAAAAAACCTTCAAATAGATACTCTTCTATTTCATCAATATTATCTAGTATCCTGACATCAGTTGCGAAACCTAATTCAGAGTATTCATTTTTGATTTTTGAAATGTCATAATCTTTATCAAATAGAATGAATTCAGCAGCGTGATACATTCCATATCTTAAAGTATAAACTCTAACCTTATGGTTTGACTGATTAGCTAATTGATAATTGTAAGACAGAAAAAGCTTGTCTATATATTCTATTTTATTTGATGTCATTCGTTTTTTTCAAATTACACACAACAAACATCTAAACGCAATTGATTTTTGTAATGTAATACTTAAGATTATTGAGTAGTAAAATAGTGAGTCCAAAATGTAAAATAATGATTTTTTTAATATCTACGAATAGATTGACTAAAGAATCATTTCCATATCTATTTAGTTGCCTATTTGATTAACATTCTACTTCGAACAAACAACCCCGCAGTAAGGATTGCAGCGATACCCTCTGCCGGAGAAGCTGTTAAAAACGGCTTTGATGAAGGCTGACGGAGGAAGACTAAGCAAAGCCAGTTTTTAATGCTGAGCCGGCAGTGCGTACAAGCGGAAAGCCTGACCCGCAGGGGACTGCCCAAGTGAAAATGACTGAAAAAAGTACTTGTCCACAAAATTTCATCAAGAATAGGAAACAATTCGCACGTGAGATGGGTTTTAAGCGTAAATTGCAGCCGAAATGGTAACAGAAGCGCAAATTTTAGAGGCCTTATCGCATGTGGATGATCCGGATTTGAATCAGGATCTGGTGTCGCTCAACATGGTGAAAGGTATACATATAAATGCCGATCAGGTGAAGATTGATGTTCAGCTGACGACGCCTATGTGTCCTTTGAAAGGGCAAATCGAACAGGATATTAAAGATACGGTAGCAGATATGGTTTCTGCTGATTTGAAAATTGAGGTAGATTTTAGTTCTACGGTAAATACTTCGAGGCAAGATACCGCCCCTATTCTTCCGGGTGTTAAAAACATAATTGCAGTTGCTTCGGGTAAAGGCGGCGTAGGAAAATCTACTGTAGCCGTTAACCTTGCCGTTGGTTTGGCAAAAACAGGTGCCAAGGTTGGATTAATAGATGCGGATATTTATGGTCCTTC
>JAHDHT010000087.1:14679-16058 GCA_020631175.1 Chitinophagales bacterium | reverse complement strand
GGACAACGACCATTACTCAGGAAATAAATATTATCCTCTTTGTCTGCATAGGTAAAAGTCAAACTTGGAATAGCTCCCATATCAACAGCTGCTAAATACTCTTGAAGATTGGAAGCCTTATTCATTCTCCACCATTGTTCGGGCGCACGGGTGTCATATAGGGCAACCATTCTTAATGCGTAAAAATCTTTTTCTGATTTTATAACAGGACCGTGAAGACTGTAATAAAAGGTTCTTTTAATTGGAATTTTTAAAGGACCAATTTTCACTTTAAATTTTAAGGTTCTTTTCTCTAATTCAAACCAATTTCCATCCAGTTTATATTGTAATTTATTGGTAGGATGCATTTCAAGTTTATAGACATCAGTAAGATCGGGAGCGTTGACAGTATGTGTCCAGCCAAGGTTTCTATTGGTGCCTACAAATAATGAAACACCTGTAGGGAAGGTGGCACCCATCATATCCCATCCTTCATTACTTTGCACATGTGCTTCATACCAGGCAAACGGTCCTTCTAAGGGTTGATGGCTATTGCTGATCATCCATGTTTCTCCATTATTGGTTCTTTTCGAACTTACTGCCCATGCATTCGAACCGCCACTTTCTGTTGTTCTGGAAATTTCTCCATCCAGTTGTTTATCAATCAATTTTACTATATCGAAAACAGCATTTGACATTACGACATTACCAAGCATGTATGCTTTAATAATATCTCTTCCGCTAATTGGAAAAATTCCTTTTAATTTCACTTCATCAGGATGGGAGGAGGCGTAATCATTAATCGATTGGACTTTAGCATCGAGTACTTTTAAGAACTCAGGACTAAAGTCTGAACGCCAGTCTTCAGGAATATAACGATCGGCATCGGCTATGAATGAAAGTACATCTAAGGCAGCCCCGTCGGTTCCAAAAACTTCACCTGAACGGGAGTGCATGGCAAACATAGTTTGCTGGATATCATTAAATGCATCTTCGCAAATCGCCCAACCCATTCCATAAGCGACATCAGCATCCGTTTCACCAAATATGTGAGGAATACCGTAGGCATCCCGAATAATAGTTACATCAGAGGGATCGACATTATTTTGCGCTTGCAAAATGAAGCTAAAAAGTACCGCAATGATAGTGATTAAGTGTTTTTTCATAGTGCTTAAAGATAAGCAAAATGAATGCCTAAATTAATTAGGCAAAACTTCTTATCAGACCATTTTAATGTACTGTCAATTCTATCCCTTCAAATTCGAAATTTGCTCTTCTAAGAGTCGAATCTTTTCTTCGGCATCAGCTAATTTCTTTTTCTCAGTAGCAACAACTTGTTCTGGTGCATTATTTACAAAACGCTCATTGCCTAGTTTTTTCTCGACAGAATTTTTAAATCC
>JAHDHT010000087.1:9374-14579 GCA_020631175.1 Chitinophagales bacterium | reverse complement strand
CGGTCTATAGGCTTACCGTATTCTGGTTTAATCATTTCTAAATACCAGCTGCAGAAATCATCCCAAACTAAAGTATAGCAAGTCATTAATGCTTCTGACAAACGATAGGTTTCTAATGATTTATCGACATCTTTTATAGCCTGATGAATTTTATTTTTAAACCAGTTAATGGCTGTATGGTTGGCAGTGTTATCGCCTTCTTCAATATCCCACATTTTAACCAGCTTCAAGCCATTCCATAATTTATTACAGAAATTACGACCTTGTTCAACGAGCTTGTTATTATACAGTAAATCATTTCCGGCAGGCGCAGATAATAGCATACCCATACGTACACCGTCTGCACCAAAATCTTCTATCAATTTTAAGGGGTCAGGAGAATTACCTAATTGTTTACTCATTTTACGGCGTTTGTTATCGCGCACCATTCCGGTAAAGTAAACATGATCAAACGGCTTTTCATTTTTATATTCATAGCCCGATAAAATCATTCTGGCTACCCAAAAGAAAATAATATCCCATCCGGTAACTAAAACTGAAGTAGGATAGTAGTACTGAATATCCGCATTGTTTTCATCTAAAAATCCATCAAAAACAGCTATTGGCCATATCCATGAAGAAGCCCATGTATCTAATACATCTTCATCTTGTTTAAGATCGGCCATGGTCAAACCTCCATTGCCTGATTTTTCTTTTGCTTTAGCTAAAGCTTGTTCATCAGATTCAGCAACTACAAAATCATCTTCACCTTCACCATAGAAATAGGCAGGAATACGTTGACCCCACCAAAGCTGCCGACTCAAACACCAATCCTGAATGTTTTCCATCCAATGGCGATAAGTATTTTTAAATTTCGGCGGGAAAAACTGAACATTATCGTTCATTACATTGTCTAATGCCGGTTTAACTATTTTAGGCATATCTAAGAACCATTGTAAAGAAAGTTTTGGCTCAACAATCGCATTGGTTCGTTCACTTTGACCAACTTTATTTTGAATGGTTTCAATTTTAGCAATATGTCCTTTGAAGAATAACTCTCCAACAATCTCATGCCTTGCCGTAAAACGATCATAGCCAACATAACGAATGGCGTTTTCATTTAAAGTAGCATCATCGTTTAAGATGTCGATTGTTTCAAGGTTATGTTTCTTTCCTAAGTCATAATCGTTGGTATCATGCGCAGGGGTAACTTTTAATGCACCCGTACCGAATTCCATTTCAACATATTCATCTGCGATAATCGGAATACGTCTTTTAATTAATGGAACGAAAGCATGACCGCCAATTAAATGCTTATAACGGTCGTCATTAGGGTTGACAGCGATAGCGGTATCACCTAAAATTGTTTCTGGTCTGGTGGTAGCGATTGTTATAAAATCATAGTCTACTCCATCCAGTTGATAAAGGATGTGATAAAGTTTAGATTTTTCTTCTTTATAAATTACCTCTTCATTCGAAAGAGCTGTTTTCGCTTTCGGATCCCAATTGATCATTCTTAAGCCACGGAAGATATAACCCTTCTCATAGAGGTCGCAGAAAACTTTAATTACCTGCGGATAATAATTTTCATCCATGGTAAAACGCTCCCGATCCCAATCGCAGCTAGCACCTAATTTTCGAAGCTGTTTTAAAATAACACCACCATACTCATCCTTCCAGGCATAAGCATGCTTCATGAATTCATCACGTGATAAATCTGATTTTTTGATTCCTTCTTTTCGTAATTTCTGAACGACCTTTGCTTCTGTTGCAATCGATGCATGATCTGTTCCGGGAACCCAGCAAGCATTTTTTCCTTGCATTCGTGCACGACGAATCAAAACATCCTGAATCGTATTATTCAGCATGTGGCCCATATGCAAGACACCCGTGACATTCGGCGGAGGGATTACAATCGTAAACGGCTCTCGCTCATCCGGCGTCGACCTGAAATATCCTTTCTCCATCCAATGCTGATACCACTTATCTTCAACATTCGCGGGCGTATAATTCTTTGCTAATTCCATCCTGCAAAGATAATGTGAAATGCTCATTTTTTTTGGGCGACACCCCCTTTGTTTTCGATTTGTTTATAAATCTTTTCCTTACTAGATAAATTGTGAATTCAAAAACATAGTCATTATAAACGGGGGTCGGGCTTTACGCTTGTACGCATTAGCGTTTCGCTAAGTCGGGCAAGGCATTTGGTCGGCTTTCTTCGGCAGCCACCCAAAAGCCAACCCGACTAAACCAAAACACTAAAGGGTATCGCTTCAATCCCTGTCGCAGATTAAATTTCAACGATAATTAAAATTTTAGAAACGAATTAATAGTCAAAAACAATCATCAATTTATATGTGCTTATTTATGTCAGATAATCTACAAGCATATCCTGGACCGTTATCATTTGAAATTCAAAAATCAATCTTTACCCCAAATCTATCTAATAATGAAAGTACTTCAGGTATTGAAAATTTTGCACCTGTTACATTACTTTCTACCGGGTCGATTCGATAGTTCTTTGAACCGCTTAAATTAGTTTCGCTTAAATCTGTTCTATTGAAAATTGCATTTTGTAAATCACAATCAATCAATTCAATCTTCGATAATTTTGCTTCACTAAAATCTACTTCATTCAAAGTACATTTTTGAAATGAGCAACGCATTAAATTGACCTTATAAAAAACAGCATTACCTAAATTGCACTGGTCAAATCGCGCAGATAAATTAAACTGATCACAAGTATCAAACTGCCATCCAATCATTTTACTTTTTGTGAAGCTACTTTCCTGAAAAGAGCAGCCATAAATTTTCGCATTACTAAGATTACATTGATTAAAAGAACATTCAATAAATCTAAAATCTTTTAAATCAGCATTCTCTAAATTACATCGATTAAAAATACATCGATCATATTCACCTTTCATTATGTTTTTATCGGTAAAGTCAATATGTTCGAATTTTTTATCATAAAAGTTTTTCACTGTATAATTATTGTGACATAAATATAATACAAGTATAAATAGTAATCTTTTATTGAACCTATGTTATCTAAGCAATGTAGTATTAGCAAACATCTTGTTTTATATGGCTACCCAAAAGATTTTAATTATCAACGGTCATCCCGATAAAGAAAGCTATAACTTTGCATTAGCGGATGCTTATCAAAAAGGTGCTAAAGATTCTGGCATCGAAGTGAAGCGCATTAATATCAGAGATCTTTCCTTTAATCCGAATCTACAATTTGGATATCGAAAACGTACAGAATTAGAACCGGATTTATTACAGGCACAGGAGGATATTATGTGGGCTGATCATTTGGTTTGGATTTATCCTGTTTGGTGGGGCTCTTTGCCTGCAATAATGAAAGGTTTTATTGACAGGGTATTTCTACCGGGATTTGCTTTTAAGAAAAGGGAAGGATCAATTTGGTGGGATATGTTTTTAAAAGGAAAAACTGCTCGTATAATTTGTACATTAGATCAACCGGGATGGTATTACAGGCTTTTTAATGGTGCACCAAGTCATAAGGCTATGAAAAAATTAACGATGCATTTTGTAGGAGTAAAAAAAGTAAAAATCACTACAATTGCACCTCTTCGATTATCTAAAGAAAGCTTTAGGAAAAAGTGGCTGGATAAAGTTGAAAAACTTGGCTTCTCCGGGAAATAATTTTTTTGGAAGGGTTTTGTGATTTGTGATCACGTTTTGATGCAAGAGTCGATTTAACTAAAAACAAGTTGTGAAAATTGCAGCCTAATTCTCTTAGCCAAACATTAGACAATTACAATCAAAAAGATCCCTCATTGCATTCGGGATGACTGTATGCGGATATTTCATTTGAAATCCCTTTCAGTGTAGGTATGTTTTATTTATTCTTTAATTTCCGACTTTTACCAATACCAAAGACGAGGTAATTTGAATTCAATTCTCTGCCTGAATTTTTAAATTGAATACAGTTATTATTAAATACCAGTTTGTTGTATTCCAAACCATCAGAAGGTCGTTCAATAATCGCATAAATTCCTGTTCTCAAACGATAACTACCCGTAATAGTAGGTGCTGCTTCAATCGATAAACGGTCTGCCCATAGGGCATCATCGCCATCTTTATCTGCGCCGAAAATGCGTTGAATATTTTGAATAAGTTGTGAAGCTAATAATAAATATGTCTTAGGCTGATAAGGAGCAAGATCTAATAGCTGTCCTATTGAAGTTTCATTTAGCAATTGCTCCAAAGGATCAGGGTCTACTTTATTATTGTCAATTTCAGTTAATGCTACATCGAATTCCAAGGCTTCATCGAAGCGTAAGTTCTTAAACATTTTCTTATATGAAAATCCATCCGCATTATCATTTTTTGTAATACGGAAAAACTTACCATAAGTAATGTCCATTTTATCTTTCGATTCACCAAACTGAATCGCCGGAGTAAAACTGATCAACACTTCATATCGCTGATCTCTTTTTAACCCAAGTATTTTTCTTCTTTCAGGAGCATTATGCATATGCAATTTAAAAAGACCAACATCAATGCCGCTTTCAATTAAGGCTTCATTTGGTTTAATCGAAGAGTCTTTTGCAGAAATTATTGAATATGATTTGTTTTCATCGTAAGAATTAATCGAAGGGCCTTTTATATAAGCCAGTTCTAATACTCTTGATCGTTGTTTGTTTTTTTTCGCTGCCATTTTCTTAGTTTATGAAGGGTCGAATTTATCCGACCCTACAGGAAGACTTCCGCAATCATACATCTTGCGCTACCTCCACCGTAGGTTTCTATTGTTTCAATATTACTATATACAATTTTACAATGCGTTAATAATTGTGTTAACTGACGATCGTTTAAGGAATAATAAGCTTGTTCGGACATTACTTCCACCACATCGCCATTATTATCTTTCAAAGTAATCATATTACCCGCCATTCGATTCATTTGATCGTATGAAATTTCAATTAACTCTTTTCCGGTATCTTGAAATGTATCTAGTAGAATCTGTTTTTCTTCTTCATTACGAATAGAATCCATGCATATAACTACAAAATCAGTTCCCATCGACATCATAACATTGGTATGATATATTTCCTGGTCTTTTTCATCTACTGAATGAAAAGCAATTACTTTAAAACCTAATTTATCTCCAATTGTTTCTAAGGCTTCTTTATCCGTTCGGGGAGAAAGACAGGCGTAGATAATTTTATGCTCCCGATCTAAAACCATACTTCC
>JAHDHT010000087.1:8071-9274 GCA_020631175.1 Chitinophagales bacterium | reverse complement strand
GCTCTTAGTTTTTGAACTAAAGCATCAAACTCCTGAAAAGCTTTTACCCTTACCGTTTCACTTTCAGACTGATCTATTTTATTTTGAAAGGCATTCGTCTCTGCGGTTTCTGCATTATAAGTAAACTGCGCAGGTCGAACCATCAAAATCGTATTTGTTAAAACCATTATTCTATTTTACTGCTTCTCTTAAAATCGGCATACTCATACAATGTGAGCCGCCTCTCGCTCTGCTTAATTCTCCGCTTGGTAGAAGAATTAATGTTTTTTCTACCTTCTCCGGACTATTTGACCCGTTTTTAAATTCCTCGAGTAAAGTACCACTTCCAACCGCCCTGAAACCGGCTTTTTCAAATGCTTTTACTGTTTCCAGATTTCGATCATAACCAATAACAACGCCTTCTTTCAAAGCAACCACATTGCAGCTGTCTGTCCATTGCTCTCTGTCATCGTCAGGAAATTTATTATCACCGCTATAAATAATTTTAATATCGCCAGGTGCACAATTAAAATCATGCATTGAAATTTGCCGAACTAAATGTTCGAGTCCGATTGATTTTTCATAAGCAAAACCGTTATAATCATCATCTGTTTCTAACATGTAATTTTCAAGAGGAGAGAAGGCTTTATCTCCAAACTTTTTACTGTAAAACTGAATGATTTCTGTTTCTTCAATTCCTTGTTTCTGATCTTCATACATCAAACGGTCGAGGTATGCCTTTTGGATGGATGGATCATTTTTAGCCAACAGATTTGAAAACTTTCCATGCATTACCCAGACATTTTTATCTACCATTGTGAAAATGGTATCAATATGCATTTGAGCTCTTTCTCTTGGTATTTTAATTACTGAAATTAATTCAATTCCAATATCAGGTCTGCTAAAAATATTATTTACAATCGCATTCACAGCATTAGGAGAAGTACGTTCGCTACATCCAACCAATAAATGCTTTGGTGAAATCATCATAATGTCACCTCCTTCAATTGAAATAACTCTACCTGCTTGTTTTTCTTCATCGAGTAAAAAGAAATTCGGATCTTCTTTTATTTCAATGATTCTTTCTCGGTTTCTTTGAAAGAATAAATGCATTGCCATAAACCTTGTTAAAAGCGATTCTCTTTTTCTTGCTTTTTTTGCCGGTTTACTTAACAGCAAATGATCATTAACTATGATTCCGATATCTCTTGTAAATACAAAATT
>JAHDHT010000087.1:5810-7971 GCA_020631175.1 Chitinophagales bacterium | reverse complement strand
AAAGTGTAAAAGAATCTTCACATAATCATCGTACTCTTTTTGCATCTTTTCAAGATGCACAGTATCATCGTATAACCAGTCTTCAAATTTGTTAGGAAGGATTTTTCCAATGCCTCCGTCCGGACTGTGAATTATAAGTCGTTTGAGTTTTCCAATTTCGTTTTGGACTTTTATTTCCTGCATAAATTAATTAATGCTTTATTTTTCCAGTAAATGTTTTTCTAAGAACATTAAATAGGTTGTTAAATAATAATCACGGTTAGCTTTCTTTCTGAAGCCATGCCCTTCATCTTTTGCCATTAAATACCATACATCCTGCCCGTTTGATTTTACTTTTTCAAGCATTTGTTCTGCTTCTGAAAGTGGCACTCTAGGGTCATTCGCTCCTTGAACAATATAAATTGGCTGGGTTAATTTTTTGGCATTATTGGTTGGTGATATTTTTTCAAGAAAAGCATTCATTTCCGGATCTCTTTCATCTCCGTATTCAACTCTCCTTAAATCTCTTCGATATGATTTCGTATTTTTTAAAAAGGTTACAAAGTTAGATATACCAACACTTGAAACTCCGCATTTAATTCTGTCGCCAAACATTATCATGCTGGCGTAAACCATATAGCCTCCATACGATCCTCCACCCACAGCAATTTTAGAAGCGTCTAATTCAGGGTTGTTTTCAATCCAATCTAAAAGACCGCCTATGTCTTTAACCGAATCTTCTCTTTTAAATCCATTATCGAGTTTAATATATTCTTTTCCATATCCACTCGAACCTCTTACATTTGGCGCTAATATGGCAATATTTAATTCCTGTAAAATGTATTGGAAGAAAGGATTAAAATAGGGGGCATGTTGACTTTCAGGTCCGCCGTGAATATTTACTAATACCGGAAACGGTCCATCTCCGGGAGGTTTGTAATAGAAAGCCGGAATTTTACGTTTCTTCCCATCTACTTCATCGAAGGTTTCAAACTCTATAATTTCAGGGTCACTGAAAACAGATGTATTTAATCCTCCCACCTCACTATAGGTCCACCGTACGGACTCTTTGCTATTAAAGTCATAAACAAAAACATCGCTTGGATATTGAGAACTGTTAACGGTCATTGCGAGTTTATTTCCATCCGGATGAAAAGAAAGTCCATAAACTTGTCCCTTAGGCACACCTTCGAGCTTACTGTACGACAAAGTTTCGGTATCCATAATGTAAAGTGTATTGATGCCACCTTCATTTGCGGTAAAAGCGAGTTTACTTCCATCCTTACTCAACTCAATTTCTTCCACATTCCAATCTAGATTTCCTGTTAAAAGCGTTTGCTTTTTAGATTCAAGATCGTAGTATCTTAATTTTGTAAACTGTTCGTTTTCATCTGAAATAAAAAAGAGTCCGTCATCGGTTTTATTGAAAATTGCGCCACCGTAAGCTATTTCTTCATCGGAAGGATTCACCTGATAATAATCACCACTCTCGATATTTAGCACATAAAATTTAGAATTGGTAGCGCTTACATAATTGCCCATCAGAATATGGCTATCGTCATTACACCATCCAAAAGGATACCATGCGCCTTCACCTTCGAAGATCATTTTATCTTTACCCGGAGCATTTAAATCGGCGAGATAAACATCATAGTCTTTACCGTTTCTTTTATTGGAACGGTAGACATAACGGCTACCTTTATTAGCCCAGATACCACTACCAAACTGATTTTCTCCATCGCTCAGCATAGTAGATTCTCCGTTCAGCATATCATAATAAAAGAGTTGAAACTGTTCAGAGCCTCCCAGATCCTTTCTGAATAAAAATCCTTTCAGATTTTCATCATCTGGAACGGCTGCGCCTCTTACCGGTTCATCGAAGAAAGTAAGCTGATGTCTTGCTCCACCCGGCATATCCACCCGATGCACCTGACTTACATCAGCAAATCGGGATCCGATCAGGATTCCTTTACCATCAGGTGTCCAGTCTCTAAAAGCTGCGAAACGGGTATTCTGATACTGTTTAAAGCGATCAATAATATTTTGAGGAATAACCTCAGGTACTCCTTCAAGTACAAGGTTTCCTTCTTCCCGTCTTTGGGCCATAGTAAGTGTAGCATCCATCAATATGAGCATTAAAATTAAAAGGCAATAACGCATTGTATGGTGATTTTGAACTGCC
>JAHDHT010000087.1:0-5710 GCA_020631175.1 Chitinophagales bacterium | reverse complement strand
ACAAAGCTATTAGCGATGCTGATTACAAAACTAAGTAGTAAAGCCCACCAGAATCCATCTACATTAAATCCTGATAGTAACCAGTCAGCTATTTCAATCATACAGGCATTGATCACCAGTAAGAATAAGCCGAAGGTAACGAGCGTAATCGGGAAGGTGACAAATTGTAGTATCGGTTTTATCCAAACGTTTACAATAGCGATTACGGCAGCAGTTATAATTGCCCAAAGGTAGCCATCAATGGTAATGCCACTGAAAATTTCAGCTGAACCCCAGAGAATCAATCCAAGAAATAAAAACTTTAATATCTTATTCATTCTTTTTCTTTATACAACAAAGGTAGGGCTTTCCTTGTTCCCTGATTTTGGTTGGATGGATGTAAAATCGTTAAAATATATAATTGATGCCAGTGTAACCAGGCATGTTCTGAAGCGCTTTGAAGCGGTCGGGATGGATGTGGTGCATGTGCTCGACTTACAAGGTGAATCGCCTATGAAGGATCGGGAAATCAATTTGATCTCGATACGTGAAGATCGAATTGTGATGACGAAAGATTATGATTTCGTTGAAAGTTTTATGCAGAGTAAAAGGCCGTATAAACTATTGTTTATTTCATCGGATGATGAAGCTCAATGGCGGGCTGTATTTTTAACTCACTTTGATGCGATTCAAGAGCATTTTATGAATGCTGATTTGGTGGAGATAGGGAAGGATGGATTGGTGTTTCATTGAGTTAAATATTAAATAATTCCGTTTTTAATAGACCAGAATGCAAAACCAAGTAGCAACCAAAATAATAGAATAAAGAGATTCCTTTTAATTTTTAAACCTTTGACTTTCGAAGAATCACTTTCTTCTAAAAAAATGAAGAAGGGAAACAGCCAAAGAGAACTTTGTCTTCCTTGAAATCCTTTTTTGAATATTTCTAACCAATTATCAAGATATTCTTCATTATTAGATGCTCTTTCAATTTGGATAAATAATTTTATTAATTGAAAGTGCACCAGGATAAAAACCAAGACTAAAAAAATTGAATATAAGGTTTTTATTTTCAATCATATATACCGTAAAAATGAAGAATTAAAAATCAACTATAATTTCCCCATCACCAAACTCCATCTCCTGAAAACCCAAATCATCACATTCGTAAATAAACTTTATCGGTGTATAAAAAGGATCAAAGTTTGGTAAAGGCTCTATAAATCGAACGGTTTCCTTATTGGCTTTATCTGAAGCCTTTCCATGCACATATACTCTTAACTTTTTAAAAGGAGATTGATAATTTCCTTCCTGCTTTGAAATGCTTAGACCTTTTTCTGTTAATTTAATTGCACGTTTCGCAAAAGCTTCTTTTTTGTAATCTTTACTTATTCCATCATCATCATAAAATGTATAAACACAATCTTCTTTGGATGGATAAACATGTAAGTATAAAGTTTCATCATGTTGGTCGTTCCAGTATTGAGTCTGACTTTGCATAGGAATTACAGAACCTGCTTTTACAAAAAGTGGAATAATTTCAGGTGGGCAGTCCATTAAATGTACTTTACCGCCTTCAAATTTTTGATCATTATACATGAAATACCAATCTCCTTCCGGAAGCCAAACCTTTGCAATAGTAGTTTCACTTTTTTGAGGACAAACTAAAATGGCATCGCCAAATAAATATTGATTTTCAAAATCACTTTGATAAACTTCTTCGGCATGTGGATAATCAATTGCCAGACTTCTGCACAAAGGCAATGAACTTTGAGATGCTTCATACATGGCTGAATAAATATAAGGCATCAACCTGTATCTAAGCCGTATGAAGTTACCTGCAATAGCTTCCACTTCCTCACCATAGGTCCAGGGTTCAGAGTCTTTGCTATTTACCATTTTGTGAATTCTAAAGAAAGGGGAGAAGGCTCCTGTTTGAATCCATCGTGCAAATAAATACGGACTGGTATCCCCAACAAATCCGCCGGTGTCATAACCGCAAAAAGGAATGCCTGCTAAGCCCAGATTGGCAATCATTCTTGCACCCATTAACAAATGATCATCAGATGAAGAATTATCGCCTGTCCATAATGCTGCGTATCGTTGAATACCTGCATATGCTGCTCTTGTTAAAACAAATGGTCGTTCATTATCGAGTGCATCATCAGCACCTTTTAAAGTTGCTCTTGCCATTTGCATTCCATAAATATTATGTGCTTCACGATGAGAAGTTTTATCACTTTCAAAATCGAATTCGATCACATCCGGTGAATCCTGACCCCAGCTTGCGGGTTCATTCATATCATTCCAGAAGCCGTTGATGCCTGTTTTGGCAAAATCTGAAATGTATCCTGCCCACCAATCTCTTGTTTTTTCATTTGTGAAATCAGGGAAATGACACCATCCCGGCCATACTTGTGCTTCATAGTTTATTCCATCCGGGTATTTTACGAAAACATCTTTTTCAATACCATCTTCATAGGCATGATAACCTTTTTCTGTTTTAACTCCCGGATCAATAATGCAAACCGTTCTGAAGTTATTATCATTTAGATACTTGTTTAATCCTTCCGGATCAGGAAAACGATCATTGTCCCATGTAAATACCTTATAAGCATCCATGTAATGAATATCATAATACATCACATCGCAGGGGATTTCACGATTGCGATAGTTGTCTGCGACAGATTTTAATTCATGATCGGGATAATAACTATATCTGCACTGTTGTAATCCAAGACTCCATTTAGATGGTAAATCCATCCGTCCGGTAAGCGCACCGTATTTGTTTATAATACCGCGAACCGAATCATCATAAATGAAATAGTAATTCATTATTCCGGCATCCGCTGAAAAACTGATAAATCGATTGTTAGAGGCACCAAAGTTAAATTTACTTTTATGACTATTATCGAAAAATATACCATAAGATGCGGCGTCATGAATTCCTAAATAAAAGGGTAGGGTAGCATATAAAGGATCAGCATCTGTTGCATAACCAAAAACATCACTATTCCAATTGGTATATGAAGCCCCATTTTTCAAAAAGGGCCCTGACTTTTCTCCTAAGCCGATAAACTTTTCATTTTTTTGAACTTGTTTATGAGCAACTACAGCTTCACCGATTTGCCCATGTCCTAATCCTTCATCATCGGCATTAATTACTTTTCCATCTTTCGTTTGAAATTCAATTCGAAGAGGTGATTTATTTATTTTAATTTTTATTAGTTCGTCTTCAATAAATAGTTCATTTGGAGTTTCCTGTATTTCATAATCAGTATTCCTTCCATCCAAAATAACAGCATAACTAAATTCAACAAGCTGTTCTACTTTTTGAATTTGTACCTGCCATAGACCGGAATCAAACGGTTTTAAAAAAAGAAAGGCATTACTGCCTTTAATTTTAAAATATTCTGAAGTACGTTCTATCGAAATGAAATTTCCTAAGGATTGATATAATCCGCTGCTCGCCATTTTCTTTAATCTTTAAAAATTCATGAACATGCCTTTTTTCTTTTTGGCATTATATTTTTCTAAATCAAATTTATACAATTTTGCCGGTCGGTTACTTACGGCTTTTTGAAATTCTCCGAGATCAATTAAAACATCCAGGCTTTTTAACTTTCTTCTGAAATTTCGTTTATCTAATTCAATTCCAAGAACAGATTCGTAAAGACGTTGCAATTGTTTTAATGAGAATTTGTCCGGTAGAAGATTGAAACCAAGTGGTTGTTCTTGTAATCGTAAGCGCAATCTTTGCAAACAGGTTTCGAGTATTTTCTTATGATCGAAAGCCAATTCATTAACCTGATTAAGGCTTAACCATTGCGGCTTATTTTTTTGATCTGAAGGGGGTTGAAATTTATTAATCTCAACCAGTGAATAGTAGGCAATAGTAATAACCCTGCCTAAAGGGTGCCGGTCTCTTTCTCCAAAAGCCATAACTTGTTCCATATATAAATCGCTTAATCCGGTTCGATCTTTTAAAACAATTTGAGCGGCTTCTTCTAAATCGGTATCCGGATCTACAAGATATCCGGGCAAAGAAAGCATTCCTTTATACTTCGGCATATCAGACTCGATTACCAGGACCTTCAAATCTTCATCGTCATATCCAAAAATTACACAATCGACTGAGACAGCCAATTGATACATCGATTCAAGTTGAGATCGAAGCTGCTGTTCTATTTTGGATATGTTGTTGCTGTTTTCAGGCTTGCCCGTCATGAAAGGAATATACAGTTTAAGTCTTATTTAGAATAAAAAAAACAAAGAATAGCTGTTTTTTTTATCTGAATAGGATTCATTTTTAAATAATTAGTTATATTAGTGTCACTTTAACACTTTGTCTATTTTCATTGATTTTAAAGGGTGTTAAACTTAAACAAAAACAAGTATTTACTTCAAGATATGATTTGGTTAATGTAAATAGCAAGCTGTCTCACTTGACAGCTTGCTGTTTTTTTTTAACCCATTTTCTCTTTTAATAACCGTCGTTTTGTTCAAGGTTTGGATTAGCAAGTAGATCTGATGCTGGTATAGGGAATATATTTCTGAAGGCTTCTGTTGTTCTTCCTTCCGGAACATTTCCTTTCCATGGCCAAATTCCTTCATCGGTAAATTGTCCGAAACGAATTAAATCAATTCTTCTTGTTCCTTCCCAGTAAAGCTCTCTTGATCTTTCATCTAAAATAAATGCATCATCAAGGTCTGCCATTGTTATATTTCCATCCGTGTTACCGTAAGCACGCTCTCTTAATTCATTAATATAGTTCGTTGCCTGTCCTATATCACCGGCTGCGCCTCTTAAAGTTGCTTCAGCATACATTAAATAGGCATCGGCCAATCTGAACATAGGATAATCGGTATCAACATGGGTAGCATCTGTTCCTGCTTCACCCGCCTGATTTATGTTTTTATACTTCGGTACGGCATATCCTTCTTCAAAAGTGCCTATATCTGTAATTTCTAATGTTTGACCATCCGTATAGAAGATAGCTCTACTATCGATATCTCCTGTTACATCCGGAAATTTATTTACCAGACTTGACGTAGTTCTCATTCCTCCCCAGCCGGCATTAACTCCATAATTTGCTAAAGCATCGGAAGGATTCTCATCCATCGTACCTCCGATAGCGCCGTGAACCAGAAAAGTAGTTGAACCCCAGCCTTGTGTGTTCAGGCCATGCGAGTTTAAAGCGAAAATGATTTCATTTGAAAGGTGATTGTCTTTCATGAATAATGTCTCATAATCAGGATCTAAGGTATAACCGGCATTGATTACTTTATTACAGGCATCGAGGCATTGTTGATAGGCATTTGTTCCGACCATTGCTTCGGCATTCAGATAAAGTTTAGCTTGTAGCATCCAAACTGCTGCCTGATCTGCTCTGCCGTATTCATTACTTTTTGGTGGAGAAATAAGTCCTTCAACTTCTGCTAATTCTGACTCAATGAAGTTATACATTTCTATTGGTTCAACCTGCGAAGGTAAATCAACAGAAATCTCTGTTTCTAATGGAACATTTCTGAATAAATCTAAGGCATGCCAATATGCCATTGCTCTTAAAAAACGAGCTTCAGCTCTGTATGTATTAATTTCTTCCCAGTCTGATTCAGGAATTCCATTTGCTATTAAACGCTCTTCAGATGATTGCTTTAAGAAATCATTTGCAATGGATACAATTAATGCAATTCTGTAATATAAAACTCTTGCAAATTGATTTTCTGA
>JAHDHT010000381.1 GCA_020631175.1 Chitinophagales bacterium | reverse complement strand
GATAAACAGCTACCTGATTTGCTCCGAAGCCTTCAATAGAAGTACTCACATTAACCGTTACTTCATAAGCTCTTGTCGATCCATCAACCGGAGCAGTAACGGTGTAGGTAACAGGTGAAGAGAAATCATTTGCTACGCCATTAGCCGGATCAATCGATGCTCCTTCAAATAAAATTTCAGGAACAAGCGCGGTAACATCCGTCCCACCCGGAACATCTATGGTCACCGTTTGTGCACCTTCATTCACCGAACCAAAAGCATTTAAAGCAGGAATATCAAAAGTGATAATTTGCTTTGGATAATTCGTATTAAATCCGGCGATATCACTAAGGTTACGTGGTAATAATTTGTAATTACCAAATGAACGATACATAATACCAGTAACGAAATCTAAAGACTGACCTTGAGTTAAAGAATCAATATTAAAATCAAATGGGAAATCATTTCCACGATCATCAACTCTTAAACCAGTACCGGCAGAGTTTGCAGAACCAATCTGGAATTCACCGAAATTAGATGGAGAATCAGGATTTGTATCATTTACAAAAACATTGTTAAAACTTAACAATACGCTTTCATACTCTTCTGAAATGTTATTCGCATTAATAGCTAAATCTTCTAAACTTAAGGTAGTAACAGGATCCGGTAAATCGTTTCCACTCGACATCAACGTATAGGTTACATTTTCAAGACGCGTAATATCAAATACTTCAGCAACATCAGCCTGCGTGATCATAATACGATCACCTCTTCCTAAATCAGATAATCCATCACCTGGTTGAGGAACGATCGTTACACCAGACCAAGGGCCGTTTCCTTCCTGAATATAAATCCATCCTAAATCATAAGACTGCGAACCTGCAGTGATCACACCTTCAATAGCAATATTTTCTAATGTTTGACCATCCCATAAAGAAGCACCCGAGCTCAACGGAGTTGCCTGAATGTTTTCAATAGAAGTAATACCGTTATCTAAGACCTGATAGATTTCGAAAGAACCATCAGCCGGGAACGTTGATGAATTTCCATCATTATCAGTAGCCGTTATATAGTAATAAACATAACTACCATCCGGAGCGCCGGGTACAGATCCAACCCATGCACCCGAGCCATTATCTGTTAATGGTTCACATACAAAAGAAGAAGTGTTTCCTACAGAATAACAAACTTCAGCCGAAGTTACCGTACCATCGTTATCATTAATACTCACAGAAAAAGTAACCATATCCGAAGACGAAGGAATTACCGGAGTTCTGATAATTTCCGCAACAACAGGAGGCGCAGCAGCGGCAGGACCAAGGTCATTTAAATCTCTTGGTGCTAAATGATAAACACCGTTATAATCAACAATGTTACCTCTGATCCACTCTAATTGAGTTCCTTGTAATGGTAAAGCATCAAATAAGTCAGGTGTATTGGTAGTCATATCACCACCTGTACAGAAATCATCATTTTCACCGTTTCTGAAATGTCCTGAAACATCACGCATTTGGATTTTATTTCCATCCGCATCCTGTAAAGACCAGAAAAATCTTCCGTCCGTACCGGCAGATACATCCGTAATCGCGATATTTTGAAATTCAACTAATCTTCCTTCTAAAGCTTCACCATCAACAAGATTTTGTACTTGTCCGCCAGCACCATCGCTTTCCATAAGATCAGAAATCGCCACTACAACCGGATCAACCGTTCCGGTACCTACAATTGAAGTTTCTTCTGTAATTAAAATAAGTTGTGTGTTAACCGATGGCCCTGAACCACCGAAATTGGAAACCACACCCGTACATTCTACTAAGAATCCCGGCTGGAAGTTATCCTGAAAACGTATCGTGATATCCTGATTAAAGATGTCACCGTCATTAGAGTTGCCCTGCACTAAGACTTCCATTCCTGAAAAGTCGCCGCCTGCTTCATCCTGAATCCATGTTCCAACACGGCTTGAAGAAGAACTTAAGGCATAATCACAAGGGTCGAACATTACTACACCCTGCACACGAACCGTATCTCCCAATAATGGAGAAACATCGTTGCCGGCTGTTAGTTCTTGAGCATCAACAGCTTGTATATCTGCAATCGTTACAAGTGGATACTGAGCGAAAGTACTGCTGTAAGCAAATACAGCAAGTAAAAGGAGGTAAATTTTGTTCATGTTGTGTTGTTCTTAATTTGGCGCAAAGATAAGTCACTTGAGCGAACATTGAACATTTAATGAGTAAACCTTTTGTTAAAAATTAGATTGTAGTAGCCCGGTACCTGGTAGCGCAGAATATCTTAATGTTTATTGGGCGATGGCCGGGCTTTCGGCTTTACGCACTGCATCGGTCGCTATTTCAAAATAGCCTTTGTTTGTCTTCCTCCGTCAGCCTGCTCAAAGTCTTTTTTCAATGAGCTTCGAAGCAGAGGGTATCGCCTCTATCCCTATCGCAGCTTTTAAGTCTAAGATTAAGCATAAACTTAAGTTTAAGAAACTCAAGTGCAAGTTCAAGTATCAAATTCAAACTTACTTAATCGAGAATCGAGACCGCCTTCGGCTGCGAGAGCAAAAAAA
>JAHDHT010000380.1 GCA_020631175.1 Chitinophagales bacterium | reverse complement strand
GATAAACAGCTACCTGATTTGCTCCGAAGCCTTCAATAGAAGTACTCACATTAACGGTTACTTCGTAAGCTCTCGTCGATCCATCAACCGGAGCAGTTACGGTGTAGGTAACAGGTGAAGAGAAATCATTTGCCACACCATTAGCCGGATCAATAGATGCCCCTTCAAATAAAATTTCAGGAACAAGAGCAGTAACATCCGTCCCACCCGGAACATCGATTGTTACCGTTTGAGCACCTTCATTAACAGAACCAAAAGCATTTAAAGCCGGAATATCAAAAGTGATAATTTGCTTTGGATATTCAGTATTGAAACCTGCAATATCACTTAGGTTACGTGGTAATAATTTGTAGTTACCGAAAGAACGATACATAATACCGGTTACGAAATCTAAAGCCTGACCTTGAGTTAAAGAATCAATATTAAAATCAAATGGAAAATCATTTCCACGATCATCAACTCTTAGGCCTGTACCTGCAGAGTTTGCAGAACCAATCTGGAATTCACCGAAATTAGATGGAGAATCAGGATTTGTATCATTTACAAAAACATTGTTAAAACTTAACAATACGCTTTCATACTCTTCTGAAATGTTATTCGCATTAATAGCTAAATCTTCTAAACTTAAGGTAGTAACAGGATCCGGTAAATCGTTTCCACTCGACATCAACGTATAGGTTACATTTTCAAGACGCGTAATATCAAATACTTCAGCAACATCAGCCTGCGTGATCATAATACGATCACCTCTTCCTAAATCAGATAATCCATCACCTGGTTGAGGAACGATCGTTACACCAGACCAAGGGCCGTTTCCTTCCTGAATATAAATCCATCCTAGATCATAAGACTGCGAACCTGCAGTGATCACACCTTCAATAGCAATATTTTCTAAGGTTTGTCCGTCCCATAACGAAGCACCCGAGCTCAACGGAGTTGCCTGAATGTTTTCAATAGAAGTTATACCGTTATCTAACACCTGATAGATTTCGAAAGAACCATCAGCCGGGAAAGTTGATGTATTTCCATCATTGTCTGTTGCAGTTATATAATAATATACATAACTACCATCCGGAGCGCCCGGTACAGATCCTACCCATGCACCAGATCCATTATCAGTTAATGGTTCACATACAAAAGAAGATGTATTATCTACAGCATAACAAACTTCGGCCGAAGTTACCGTACCATCATTATCATTAATACTTACTGAAAAAGTAACCATGTCTGAAGAAGAAGGTATCACCGGAGTTCTGATAATATCCGCAACAACAGGAGGCGCAGCAGCAGCAGGACCAAGATCACTTAAATCTCTTGGTGCTAAGTGATAAACACCGTTATAATCAACAATGTTACCTCTGATCCACTCTAATTGAGTTCCTTGTAATGGTAAAGCATCAAATAAGTCAGGTGTATTGGTAGTCATATCACCACCTGTACAGAAATCATCATTTTCACCGTTTCTGAAATGTCCTGAAACATCACGCATTTGGATTTTATTTCCATCCGCATCCTGTAAAGACCAGAAAAATCTTCCGTCCGTACCGGCAGATACATCCGTAATCGCGATATTTTGAAATTCAACTAATCTTCCTTCTAAAGCTTCACCATCAACAAGATTTTGTACTTGTCCGCCAGCACCATCGCTTTCCATAAGATCAGAAATCGCCACTACAACCGGATCAACCGTTCCGGTACCTACAATTGAAGTTTCTTCTGTAATTAAAATAAGTTGTGTGTTAACCGATGGCCCTGAACCACCGAAATTGGAAACCACACCCGTACATTCTACTAAGAATCCCGGCTGGAAGTTATCCTGAAAACGTATCGTGATATCCTGATTAAAGATGTCACCGTCATTAGAGTTGCCCTGCACTAAGACTTCCATTCCTGAAAAGTCGCCGCCTGCTTCATCCTGAATCCATGTTCCAACACGGCTTGAAGAAGAACTTAAGGCATAATCACAAGGGTCGAACATTACTACACCCTGCACACGAACCGTATCTCCCAATAATGGAGAAACATCGTTGCCGGCTGTTAGTTCTTGAGCATCAACAGCTTGTATATCTGCAATCGTTACAAGTGGATACTGAGCGAAAGTACTGCTGTAAGCAAATACAGCAAGTAAAAGGAGGTAAATTTTGTTCATGTTGTGTTGTTCTTAATTTGGCGCAAAGATAAGTCACTTGAGCGAACATTGAACATTTAATGAGTAAACCTTTTGTTAAAAATTAGATTGTAGTAGCCCGGTACCTGGTAGCGCAGAATATCTTAATGTTTATTGGGCGATGGCCGGGCTTTCGGCTTTACGCACTGCATCGGTCGCTATTTCAAAATAGCCTTTGTTTGTCTTCCTCCGTCAGCCTGCTCAAAGTCTTTTTTCAATGAGCTTCGAAGCAGAGGGTATCGCCTCTATCCCTATCGCAGCTTTTAAGTCTAAGATTAAGCATAAACTTAAGTTTAAGAAACTCAAGTGCAAGTTCAAGTATCAAATTCAAACTCAAGTTCAAACTTACTTAATCGAGAATCGAGACCGCCTTCGGCTGCGAGAGCAAAAAAA
>JAHDHT010000086.1:12963-16263 GCA_020631175.1 Chitinophagales bacterium | reverse complement strand
TTGAACAAGCAAAATCATCAAACTGATTACTGAAAACTGAGAACTGCAAACTCTTATACCATAAATCTAAAAACCATAAACCTCCTTCATCAAGGATTAATCGTTCCCAAATTATACTGCACGAAATTATAATTCACCGAAAAAACCAAAACATCTTCGCTGACTGAAAATGTACATCCATCCGAATCAGTAAAAGAATAAACTACTTCATGAAAGCCGGGACCTGCTATAGAAGGATTAAATGAATTAAAAACAACTCCGTTACCGGAAAATACTCCACCAGTAGGACTTCCTGTTAGTGCTATTGCCTGACTGTTACTTACAGTTGAAGGCAAACCCGATATGCTAAGCGTTGGTCCAATAGAATTCACAGAAATTATTTCATTATAATAATCTGTGTTTCCGTTGGCGTCTGTTACCGTTAAATTGACAATGTAGTTTCCAATGTTATTGTATGTATGTGTTGGATTTATATCTGTTGAAGTATTTCCATCCCCAAAGTTCCAGGATACATTGCTGTAAGATTGACTTCCGGGCATTGAAAAGCTCACCTGGTTTGCTGTGCAACTATCATCCAAATTTGTTTCGAAAAAGGGATACAATCCCGATGAACATATTGCATCGATCGAAACCGTTAATAAATTTTCATTTACGGTATAATTGTCAATAAAAAAGGATTCATTGTTTAAAGAAAAGTTTGAAGGAACATTTGTCAGACCTGCACTTACCTGTGTGAAATTTTGCTCTTCAGTTAAACACACATCTTCATTATTTACTCCAAATTTAACAGGGCTTAAAGTAGGTGCATCAGTTTCTAATTTAAATGCCAATAAATTATTTTCATTATTACTTTCATTGATAAATCCTAATCTTGTTGCCCGTGGATGATTGCCATCCACAATTCTTGAGTTTAATAATTTCCAGTTTTTATCGAAGTGCATTAAAGATAAGTGCATCCAGCTATCAAAGTTATCATACTCATGTTCTAATTCAACAATAAAGAAATTATCTGTTTCATTTATTGATATTGGGATATTTCTTCCAACAGCAACAAATCCATCCACATCTATCTCCTGAAGATTATTATCATAACGATGAATCATAACATCTGTTTCTGTTCCACTTACAATTTCATATCGGGAACAGATTACAATTTCATTTTCGAGTGCGATTATATTTTTGGTGAAAAAATCATCATCATTCATAGTAAAAGTTTGCGATGCTAATAAATTTAAATTAGCGTCAAACTTTAAAACAGCACCATACCTGATTCCGGCGGCCGTCAAATTTGCCAACACAAAAACTTCATCATTAGAATTAACTGTTAGTTCTACTAAATCAAAATTTGAAAAAGCACTTGTTTGAATTCGTTTAGTCAGATTAAGATTATTCCCGTTCGCATCCAGTTTTGTCATAATTGGTGCAGTCGTAGCCGAAAAGGAATTTGAATTTAATCCGCATAAAATTGATCCATCCGAAAAAACCGCTAATGATTTTAACTTATCATCCCCCAATTCTTCAATCGCTTTCAACCAGATTAAATTTCCATTTAAATCAAGTTTAATTAAAATACCATTATTTGTTCCGCTAAAACCAATATTTTCATTGTGCCCAAAAACGAATAAACTATTATCGGAAGGATTTACTTTAATTCCATAAAAAAGAAAAAAGGGAAGATCTAAAGATTGATTCCAAACATTATTAAAATCTTCATCGATGCAAACAATACTTAAAACACTATTACCGGTATTGTCATAATTGTTGAACACACCGTAATGTAAACTATTATACTGATCAAATTTAACCCATGGCTCATCTGTTGCCTTCGTAAAAAAGGACATCAATATAAAGATGAGTAGCGTTAAATAAGTTTTCATTTTTTAAAATGCTTTCAGACTCATGTCTAAACTTATAACAGAATGTGTTAATGCTCCAACCGAAATATAATCTACACCTGTTTCTGCATATGATCGTAAAGTTTCAATTGTAATTCCTCCTGAAGCTTCGGTTTCATATCCTTCCGGAATCATAGGAAGCACTCTTTTAATTTCTTCAGGTGAAAAATTATCGAGCATAATTCGATCGACTCCGCCTACTGCAATAGCTTCCTTCATTTCTTCTTCATTCCGAACTTCAACTTCGATTTTCAGATCAAGATTATTTTCTTTTAAATACGCTTTACAACTATTGACTGCAGCTGTAATTCCTCCCGCATAATCATGATGATTATCTTTGATCATCACCATATCATATAAACCCATACGGTGATTATGTCCACCTCCGATTTTAACTGCCCATTTTTCGAGTACTCTTATTCCGGGGGTTGTCTTTCGGGTATCTAATACTTTAACGGGAAGATCTTCGACGAGGCTTGTATATGATTTCGTCATTGTAGCGATACCGCTCATTCTTTGCATACAGTTCAGCACGATTCGTTCTGCTGTTAAAATCTGCCTTGCATTGCCTTCAATCGTAAATGCAATATCACCATGTTTTACGGCTGTTCCATCTTTAATTTTTACATCCATTTTTAGTGATGCATCTCTTAAATGAAAGATCTTTTGCGCCAGCTCAACACCGGCGATAATGCCTTCGTCTTTTACAATTAATCTGGCTTTGCGTTGCGCATCTGCCGGAATAGTGGAGAGTGAAGTATGATCTCCTTCTTTTACATCTTCTTCAAAAAAACTTCGGATAAGTGCATCTAAATTCATAGCTCAAAAATACTAATTGTTATTGCTGATCAATGCATTAGGGACAAAAAAAAGCGGACAACCTGAGAAGTGTCGTCCGCATATTGATAATGGTTATGGTTATTTTTTCAATCTTCTTCGAAAGATATCAAATGAATCTTTTCACCATTTTGACCCGATTTAATGTAAATCGTAACTCTAAAGTTTCCATTGGAAGTGTATAAGTTACCGATTCCAAACATTTTACCGTCTTTCGAATCGCCTTTATGCTTGATTTTAAAAGACTTAACCGGGTAACTGTTGAAGAAATCTTTTAATATAACGCTTGCCTGAGCCGCGCTGTAAGTATCTTCTTCATCCAGAATACTGATCTCAACATTTTCGTCTATCATCGACATTATCGAGTTCACATCCCCTTTATTTAATGCACCTGAGACGTTTTCTATAACACCTGCCTGTACATTGAAGCCTAGAAAAATTAGTAAAAGGGCAAACATACTGTTACGCATATAATTCAATTTACTCATAGTTTTACAGATTTTGTGCCAATTCTTAAATGAATGGCTATAATGCTTAGATATATGATTTAGTGAATCGTTTAAATTGG
>JAHDHT010000086.1:9120-12863 GCA_020631175.1 Chitinophagales bacterium | reverse complement strand
TCCTCCATTGGAAGGAGGAGATGATTTCTGGGGAAGAGGAGAGGTTTCTGGGAGGAGGTGAAAATTTCTTGGGAAGGAGGAAAGGTTTTCTGGGAAGGAGGAAGAGATTTATTGGAGTTTCGGCGAAAACTTATCCAACAGGCTGTAAAATGCGAGTAAAAGAGCGGTGATAATGAATCCTTCCAGCGGCAGAACGATGTGATATAAGACTTTTGGCGGAATTTCAGACCAAAAACCTGTGGGTACCTTTTTTACGAGTAAAAAGGTGTTCGTTTTCGGATTTGAAGGATATATATCTAAAAAAGGTGTCAAGATTAGTATGAAAACTATGGCAAGGAAGAAGCAAAGGCAAATGAACGTTTTACTTCGAATAAAATCTTTCCAATTGTAGGGATACACGTTAACGTTGAAAAAGTATAGCACACAAGCTCCATAACCACCACCTACGGTATTGATGATTACATCATTCATATCATAGTAATCGGTTCTTTGCGGGGCCAGATAGAAATACTGCCAGGCTTCATCAAAAACGCCTGCTAAGCAGGTGATGATTAATGCATGCAAATAATTTTGAAAGAGCGGAAAGCACAATAACATAAATCCCGCATACTGGAAAAAGTGAACGACTTCTATGTTGATGACAAAGAGGATGTAAAAGCAAAGCGTAGCAAATAAAATAGTAGAAGCGGTAAAGAATAAAGCAATTATTTTTTTAGGGTGTTTTATTATGGGTGGAATTAAAATAAAGAGAGCTATACATAAAATGATTAAAGATGTTACTGCTACATATAAATTATAGGTAGCTCTTGGCAGATGTCCGAATAATTTTACCGTAAATAAGCCGACTTGCTCATGCGGTAAAACAACCAGTAAATAATAAACGATTAAAACGAATACATTTAGAATAGGTCTTTTCTCCCAAAATGAAATCCACTTTTGCATAGTTGAAATTAGTCTGCAATTTTAGCAATTATTTCTGCTAATTTTTCCATTTGTTTTTTGGAGATACCCGGATGCGGACTTAATCTAAGAAAAGAATGTTTCGGGTATCCTGTGCTTTTTAAAATATAATTATACTCTTCCTTCAGTCTTTTAATCATTCTTCCTTTATTAATTCCAATCAGACGGATGGATTGGTTTCCTGTTACTGTTATAGGTTCTTCAAATTTAAAATTCGCTTTTTTCTTTAGACGTTTGTAAAATGCATTATTCAGATTTTGCAGTAATTCCAATTTGTTACTTTGCCCGAACCACTGTAAAAATTTAAACGCCTGTTGAATGGCTAATTCATTATAAAAAGGTCTTGTACCTAAATTTTCAAATTTCTCAATTGCATCCGGTTCAGAAAAACCGAAAGCATGCAAGGGATATACATTTTTAATTTGAGCTTCTTTTATAAAAAGAAGACCAGAACCTAATACCGAACCAAAAGCTTTATGAAAACAAGAAGTATAAAAATCGCAGTTAATTTTATGAATGTCAATTTTTATATTGCCTAAAGTATGCGCTCCATCAACAAGCACTCGTACATTTTGATTATGTGCCAGTTGAGTAATTTGTTCAACCGGCATTAAATGACTTTCTCTGTGTGTAATATGTGTTACTGCAATTAATTTGGTTCTATTCGTAATTGCATTAGCATATTTTGCAATTATCTCTTCTTCGGAAATTTCTTCAGGGTGAAAGTCCAGTTCAATAATTTTAATTCCTTTTCTTTTGGAGAGTTGTTTTAACGTTCCGGTTAAAAAAGGATAGTCATATTTTCCGATTATTACTTCATCTCCTTTTTCAAAGTTTAGTCCAAAAAGAATGGTGTCAATAGCTTCAGTTGTGTTTCTTACAAATGCAATTTCAGAAGCTTTTGCACCAATGAAAACTCCTAATTCTTTTTTAAGATATGATCTTTCTTCCTGCCAGTCATCCCACGCCTTATAAGGTGACTTTACATTATATTCTAAAATCGCTTTTTGAAAATTATTAAGTACATACTCAGGCACGATGCCGGCACTTGCGCAATTTAAGTTTGCATATTCTTTATTCGCATAGACATATTGATTAATGAAAAAGTCCTTTTTATTTTTGGATGGAAGAACTACCTTTTCATCACTAAATTGCCTGTTATTTACATTTAAAACAAAAGGCAAGGCCGCAAACTGAGATAAAAATTGTCTTCTTTGGCTCATTTTACTGATGCTTTTTTTTATAATTCAAATGTCGCCATAGTTTTTTAGCCATATACCAAAAGGATGCCGTTTTTTTTCCTTGTCGCATTCTGATGCCTGAAATTTCGCTGATTATACTCCAATGATTATGATATATTTTATACGCCTGATGTGGTAAGACATCCGGGTCATAAACATGTGCAGGTTCTCCAAACACTCCATTAATTTCAACAATTTTAAATTCTTCATTGCTTAAGAGTGCTTCGAAAGAAGGACATTTAAGATCGTATCGGCAGTAGTCGATTTCGTTGAGTTGATCATTAACTTTATCGAATAAAGTTTCTACTTCATCTGAAATATAATGATTGGCGTTTTTGAACACCGTACCTCTGCTATGATTTCCAATTTCTTCAATTATAATTTCTATTCCCTTTTCAGGGATGGATTTTAGGATTGCTGTTTTAGCTTGTTTTAAACGATTAAGTTGTGGTAATGCTCTTATGTTTTGATGAAGCAATTCTTCTACGCTATGAACACCGTCTCCTGTTACTTTTAAAAATTGTTTTTCAGTAATCGAGGTGATTTTGCCAAACTTTGTATCCGGTATTCTCCAATGTAAAATGGCAAACTCACAAGGCCAGTCAATATACTCTTGTATTACAATCGGGTAAGTAATTTGAGGCACTATTTTTTCTAAAGCTTGTTGGTCTTGTATCAGATGGACGCTAAATCCTCGCTCTCCTACATCCGGTTTTATTATAAGCGGGAAATTTATTTTATGCTCATTAATAATTTGATTTATTTTTTGGGTGGATGGATTAGCAATTAAAACTGAAACAGGTTTCCATTTATCAGGTAATTGATCTAGAAGAAAATTTTTACTTTCTCCGAATGCTCCTCCATCTTTTACACCCGGATTTAAGGCGGTGAAGAAAAACATTCTTTTCCGTTTGAATGCAAAACGTAACCAGATAAATACAACCGGAATATTTGCAATGATTGGATTCCAGTATTCCCATCGATTATATTTTTCAATCCACTTTTTCAAGGTTCAATTTATGCGTTCCACATTTTTACCAGCCATGAAATTTGTCCGCAATGTTGCCCTTCATGTCTTATGGCATGTTTAATCATCATGGCAACCGATTTATCATCTCCAAAAGAGAAACCAAGCGGACTTTCCTGTTGTAGTTGTTCATCGGAAATTTCAGGAAGGCTATTATTTACTTTTTCGTGGATGTCTTTTAATGTTTGATACAAATCATCATAAGTGATTGTTGCATTTTCTTTTGTTTGGGGTTTTGATCCGAATCCAAATTGATTTAAGTGGTCGAATCGTTCTTCATAGGCACCAATACTTCTAAGGATAAGATTGGCTTCTGCCCAAGCCAGATGTCCGACCAACCAATGGGCATTATTGAATTGATATCCGTTTATTTCAAATTGATGAAAAGGGTCTTTGTCTTTTATTTGTCTGAGGAAGAATTTCGATAAGCCTCTTGTTGAGTGAAAGGTGCTGCAAAGCGTTGCTGCCTGAGTTGTCATTTTTTCTTTTAAAAGTAATAAAAAAAGAAACGAGAA
>JAHDHT010000086.1:6042-9020 GCA_020631175.1 Chitinophagales bacterium | reverse complement strand
TAAATTCTATCCCAATTCGCATTACTTACTTTTTTATGTTTTTCGGTAAGTAATTTTAGTATAGCATTATTAATTAACCAGGCATCGTCTACAAAACCTAAAATACCGAATTTATAATCAGGCATTCGATCATTTACATTCACTAAATAATCAAACAAGCTAACGGCCAGGTTCCATTGTTCGGGTTTTTTATCTATTGCAGATTGCAAAAACAATTCGGAGAGCAATTCGAGCGAAGTGGTTGTGTAATACACTATATCTTCTCTTTTTGCCGGCATTGAGGCCGGATCATAGTGTTCACTGAGTCGCCTATTTAAATCATCTGTTGATAGATTTTGAATAGACTTTTGATAGATTTTTACGATTCGCGTAAAATAACTCAGATGAAGGAATGCAGACTTGTTCATATCGTGTTTTATAGTGCAATATTAGGACGTTTATCAAAGTAAAAAGTCAACACAAAAGTCTAATAATCAAATGTTTCATATATGTTTCAACTACTATATGGTAGTAAAATAAGTGTATTGAAGCGGTAAGAATTTTTAAAAAATTATGGTTTGGGATAGTTTGCGGGAGGGATTGTAATGGAAATACTTTGTTTTTCGATTATTGTAGCTGCCGGAAGATTGGGGCGACCGGCGGAAGCCACAAGCTGACATGCAGGCTACCTAATCGAAGGGCAAAGATTGCAATGGAAAGCCCGGTAAGCCGGTTTTGAATAGAGGGAGATTAAGGGAAAGTAGTGGTTTAATCTTACAAGAATAGGTTTTTAAATAAGCTTAAGGCCGGCTTAGCCGCCCAAAAAAAAGCATAAAAAAAGACCTGTTCTAAAGAAGAACAGGTCTCGTGAATTGTGTTGTTTTACCGGATATTAGGCCAACTCAGGAATACGTAAAACCTGACCGATATAAATTTTGTCCGGATCTTTTAACATTGGTTTGTTGGCTTCGAAGATCACCATGTACTTCATTGCATCACCGTAGTAATTCTTTGAAATTTTACCTAGCGTGTCGCCTGATACCACTGTGTGAAATCTTGCTTCTGGAGCTTCTACTTCTAAACGAAGCTGATCGTCTACCTCAGCGATTCCTTCTACGTTACCAATTACTAAAATCGCTTTTTCGCGGATTTCTGCATCTGCCACATCACCGGCAATAGTAGCAACGTCGCCCTCAACGGCTACGTATAAACTATCAATCGGTAAGTTGTGCTCGTTAATGGCAGCGATTAACTGATCAGCTTTCTGATCGTCTGTTAATTCTGCTTTTTCAGCATCTGCTTTTTTGCCGAATAATTTTGCTCCGGCATTCTTTACAAAAGAAAATAATCCCATAGTTTAAAATTGATTAATTGTTTGATGTTATTATAATAAATTTATTTGACTTCAAAACTTACTTTCAAAGTTACTCTGAAATCTGCAACTTCGCCATCTTTTACACTCACACTTTGATCTTTTACCCAGGCTGACCGAATGCCTTTTACAGATTCTGATGCTTTTGAAATTGCTTTTTTAGTGGCTTCTTCCCAGCTTTTTTCTGAGTTCGCCATAATTTCGATTACTTTTAAAACCGCCATACTATTTTACTTTTGGTTTGTGGACATTTTTTTACTGTCCGGATTATGAAAAATTAAATTAATGTTCTCAGCCAGTCGTCTAATATCTGTCGGTCGACATTATCGAGATCGGGACTGACGGATGCATATCTTTGAATCAGCTTTACTAAAAATGGCTGACCTTTTTGATTAACTATTTCTTTAATATAAGACTCCGAATTTTCGAATAGATACTCTTTCTCTTTTTCGCCTCTTAAAGATTTTAAGTACGTAATTACTTCTTCTTTGTTTTTGCCTATCGGGCGATTTGCCATTACAAAATTACCTTCTTGCTGTTCGATAAGTTCGGTTACCAATGCTTTTGTTACGGCAATTCTCACGTCGTCTTTTTTATTGCCCATTCTTAAGCTACCCGGAAATAAGGAGGCAGAAATATAATCGTTGTCGATATAAAAATCTTCTTCTTTATGTCCTGAGCTGCTTAGGCTGCCTGTCAGGCTTTCATATATATTTTTACATTCAGAAATTCCTGAAATTTTAAATGCAGGGAAACCTCTTTTTGCTCTGAAAATGCTTAAACGATTTTTATCGGTTAATTCATTTCTTCCCTGAATATCTGCGCCCTGACTGTCGAGTTCTGAGATAACATTATTGGCGTCATTTTCACCAAGTTTATTCAGATAAATATTAGTTGAGTCTTCAGTACCTTCTCCGGTTCCGAAATCTTTCAGATTAATATAAACTTGAGCGCTGTCGTTAAGCAGTCTCATTCGGGTGGATGGGTCTGTCTTTTTACTGATGTGGCGGTCGCGATAAACGAAATCGTAAACATCTTTTTCTCTTAACTTTTTATAACGGTCTTCATAATAGCCGTTTAAATCGTGATCGAGTTTTTTAAGATTTCCTTCTTCTCTATAAGCTTCATAATAGGCTTTAATTGTTCTGCCTTCTTTATCGTTCAGAAAATCGTGTACTGTACTATCCGATTTATAATGACTTAAATCTTCGAGTTCTATTATGCTGCTCTCAAATAAATTATTGTCAAAATATAAAGCATCCAGTTGATCTTGTGTGTCTTCAAAGGACTGCATGATCTCTGATTTGAATCCTCCCAGATCACGTTTTAATGCTTTGGTATTTTTTTGGATGGATTGAACAGCGTCGTAAGCATTTGCATATCTCAAATGATCGAAACGTGCTTCGAAATGTTTTGATCTTCCTTCGAGATATTGGGTCAGTAAACCTTGTTTCTGAAGATTAAATTCATCGAGTTGCCTTTTAAGTGCGCGCATTGGTCGCATGATATTTGACCAATATCGATAAAATGCCCACAGTCCGTAAATGACTAAACCGATTAATCCTATTTCAAGGTAAAATTCAACTCTGCTTCCTGCATCCCACATTTGAATAATTTCATTGATGAT
>JAHDHT010000086.1:0-5942 GCA_020631175.1 Chitinophagales bacterium | reverse complement strand
TTTTCTGAACTCGGTGCTTTCCAGTTTTTGCTTAATCGTTTCAACATCTTTCTGTAGTTCAGCAAATTTTTCTTTGCCTTTAGCTACTTCTTTGTTTAAACGATCAAGTTCTTCTGATTTAGCTTTAAGATCTGCTTCTATAGCCGATAGCTCTACCGTTGTTTCCTTTTCTCCCGAACCAACCTTATTCATTTCTTCCAGTAAAGCCTGAGAAAGTTCATCTTTTTCTTCGGTGAGATAAGCGATTCGTTTTTCTTTGTTTTTAATTTCTGTTGAAAGCTTTTCTGCTTCTTCTCTTCGTTCAGGTAAAACGGTTTTATCTCTGTAGAAGGTCATTACATCCTGTTCTACATTTTTGATATCTTCCGGTTTTTCGATTAACTGACCTTTAATACTGCTGCAATCTTCTCTTAATAAAGCACTGGTAAAAGCATGGGCATAGTTGATTCCTTTTGAGCTGTCGTTAATAGCTTCATTAACTTTTTCTTTAATCTGCCCGGTTACCGTTTCAACTAATGCTTCATTTCTTTTTGTTAAACCGGCTATCATTTTACGGTTGAACACATCAGCTTCAAATTGCTCTGCTTGCTGATCCACTGCTTTATAAAAAGATTGCGGATCTACATTTTCATCTCTTTCACCATTAAATGTAAATGGTTTGAAAATGGGTTGACCTTTATCTTCTTCGAGCGACATGCGCTCTGTAAATTTTCTGAGTTCTTTTTTAGAAATAAAGTAGCGTACATCACCGGTTACTTCATTAATATCAAAACGATCGTTTCTGAATTTTTGCTGGATGGAATTAAGTACTTCGTTTTTACTCAAACTTATTAATCCGTTCACAAATTTATGCTCAGGATAAATTAAGGTTGAAAAACCGATTGAACTGTATCGGTTCGTTTTTCCGTCCGTTTCGTCTTCGAGATGTGTATTTAAATGTTGAGCTGCGAATTGTTCCTGCATTAGCATTAAAGAAAATTCGACCAGACTCACCTTCATTTCTTCGAAGGTTCCTAAATTTACGTTTAGTGAATTTTTACTGCCTACAATAAAATGATGGTCAACTAATTTCTCCCCTCTGTTTTGCAGTTTGTCTAAATCTGCATCGAGTTCGTTTAAGCAAGCGAATGTTCTTGCATAAGCTATGTCTCTTAAGAGTTTCGCTCTTTGCGTAGTGATCGGCTCAAATTCATTTAAGGCATATAAATTTATTGCACGAAAATGTTGTTTTACAAAATCGATATCGACATTGTAAAAATGATCTTGCCCATGCGGGTTATAGATATTGAGCGTTTTATTTTGAAGACTTATATCTTTTAAAATATAGGCATGATTATAAACGATTGTCGGATCGTCATGATCTTCTTCAACTACTTTTGAACTGAGTGTAACCGGTAATCCGTCCGTTACATTATGTTTATAGACCTGTTCGAAGAAGTTTTTTGCTTCTGTGAACTCGTCAATTTTAATTCTTTTCGGAGCGGCACCGGTAAGGGCATAGATATAATCTTGTTTCTCTATATTATCTCCTTCAATATGCTCATAGCCCTGGTGTAATTTCGCCCAGGCTTTTTCAATAATCATTACCCATATTTCAGCGAGCTGATCATTTTCATCTCCAACATCTGAATAAACAGGACGGCCTTCTTCATCGAACCAGAAATGATCATCAACGGTAACAAAGACTTCACCTTTTTCTGCATCGTAAAAACGAACGGTGTAGGTATTGTCATGATTATCTATAATCATACCTTCAATATGCGAAGGTTTATTATTGGCAATTGCACCAAGGAGCGAAAGAAAATAACAATCCCCTACTTTACCCTGATCGATATCGTGAATATCAATTGGATGTCGATGATTTACTCCTTTTAAAAAGAGTGCAGAACGTTTTCCGATATCATCGAATTGCATGTATTTAATTGCACCTGAGGCGACCCGTTCGCCATCTTTAACCATTGGTTCAATGGTTTCGTCTGTGCTATAATCTTTGGTTAATTCTAATGCTTGAGCTAAATAATCGGAAGAGTGAAAAAGATCAGGCATTAAATACAATGTATTTACCTGACTGTAACTATAAGCACCATCTCTTAAAACTCTTTTAATGAGTTTAAGGATACCTTTTAAAACAGAAGAACCGGCCTGGTCTCCTAATTCACTGATTAAAAAAACCTGTGGGTCAGTTAATTCATATTTATTCGCCATTAACTGACGACGCTTGTCGATACCGGTAATGTCGCTTAATGCATTACGCAACAGCGTTACCATATTATCTTCTTCCCTTAAAAAGGTTTTATAATTTTCTTCGAATGCGCCAGCTTTTGCAGGATCGGCGATGAAGGATAAATTGAGATAATTTTTATCGCTAAAAACGCTTTGGACTTTACCTGAAGTGGTGATCGAAATATCTGCAGCTACATCATAAATTTCATTGTTGCGCTGCTTTAATACATCGGCAGCCTTTGATAAAATTTGCTTGGCTGCATCACCAAGTCCAATATATAAGGTCGGTTTTATTTTAATTACGTCTGACATCTATTCCTTCTGATCTTTCAGCTAATTAAAATCCGGTTTTCGAATCATTCATATGTTTTTCAAGAATCGTCAGCTCACGGTCGATTAAAGCTTTTACTTCCTGATAACCTTTCATTTGAATGGTTTTTTCATCGAGTGAAGTATATTCTTTTATTCTCGCCATAAAGTTGGTTACATATTCCTGTAAGTGTCCGTTATAGGCTGCATATCCTTGCTCGTTGATATATTTTTCGAGTTGCTCATCAACTTCTCTGAAATATTTTCTTTTGCTAAAGGCATCAAAGGCTTCTTTACGATCTTCAGCACCAAGACTTACCCAATAATCGGAGGTAGGTGTTCCTTCATTGTAAGACTTCACACGGTAGGCCTTACGTCCTTCCTTATTTACAAATCCGAATGCATTACCTAATGCCCAGCTTAAGATAATGTCGTCATCATCTCCACCCGGAAAGAGGCTATAATTTTTTTCCTCTATTTGTTTTGCCCAGGTACGGTCTACATGATAGTCGTATCGAGCATTCGGATTTTCGTACTTACTTTTGTAAGCCTGCATATTAAATACGGTAAAGGCCGGACAAGAAGCTTCCATTTTATAGAAGTAAACTCTATTGGCTTCATTGGTTACCGCATATGTTTTACGGCCAGGTATCGTTTCAATTAATTCTCTTCCGTTATCAATATCGAATAAAGAAGAATCATCATTGTCATTAATTCCGATCAGATAAATTACAGCAGTATCTAAAATGATATTTTTATTGTACCTCCATAATGGTTCTGCTCTTCGGTCGAGATCTTTTATTATTTGTCTTCTTCTTTCGACAGGTAACTCACGCATTACACTATCCAGACTGCTTGAAACAAAACTTTTTGCTTTTGAAGATTCTACTGAATAATCCATCAAAATCTTTTCTATTTCTTCCAGTTTTAGTTTAGACCATATGTTGACCGGTTGTTCCTGTTCAGTTATGGTATTAATGAAATCATTAAAACTTAAATCATCCGGATTAGGATCGGTTTTATCGAAATAATCTTCGTGTAGATTAATGATAAATGGTTTTTGATTTCCTCTGGCATTTTGAAGACGCACATTTTCTGATTCAAAATCGCGAATTACAGAATGTAAATCTTTTTGAAGGCTCTCTAAATCGAGTTGCTTTTCTTCTACAAATTGAATTACTCTGTTGTAGAAGTAGTATGCTTTATCTCTTCTTTTTATTTCGTGAATTAAAGTTGCTTCTCTTCTTACTTCATTATAGTAATCTTCGCAAGCTAATTCAATATTTTTCTTTCTTTTGAGGATGAAGGATTCTTCTGCTTCTTCGATGTCGGCTACATAATTTTTATATGCACCGGCTAATTTCTCTCTTTGCTCTAAGAAGCCCTGACGCTCTTCTTCCATTTCCTGCTTACATACCTGAATTGTGGCCAATAATGCGTCGATGAAACTTAAGGTATGCGTTATACCATTTTCTCTATGTAATAATTTATTGAAATGTTCATCGATAGCGGCTAACTTATCGGTTAATAAAGCCTCTACTTTTTCTGTTGCTGATTGTTCAGCGAGATCAGTAATGTTGTTTATGTAGTTAAGTGCTAAAGTTTGAATTTCTACTGAAGCTCCTTTTTTAAATTCGTTGATGGTTTCCGGCGAACGATTGGTTGTTCTTGCAAGAATAAAATCGATCACATCATCTGCCTGATTGTTTTCTCTTATTTGCCATTCATCGATTTTGTCTTCGACTTCCTGATGTAAATTCTGTACCGGACCTGTCATCTTTTTGATGATTTGCATGGCCAGCTTTCGGGCACTTACATCGGCTAAAACCTTTCCATCATAAAATAATTCGGAAATACCGAAACTGGTATAATGTGGTGCTTTACCTTGTATATTATTATAATCATCGATTTGCTTGCCAAGATTATCCCAGGTCGAATCGCCTTTTTCTGCAATGATACCTGTGCTCAGGAAAAGTCCCGTACCGATAAAGCTTTGCAGATCGGATGTTTCTGTATATGCATCGTTGTTGTTATTGATATTATTGACAGCGAAAACGATGTCATAAGGATTTCCGGTGATTTCAACTTCGGTATTGTTACCATAGTTGATTTTCGCTCCGGCTAAATGTCCATCCATAATGAAATCCAGCTCAGTAAAAGCTGCATAGCAGTTTGGCTCTACATTTCTGGTTCCTGAATATTGCTTGAAGATATCCGGGAAGAGCAGGTAAGCGATAATTCGATCCTGATTATCGATTTGTCCGGTATGTTTAATAATAAACGGTATATCCAAGAACGTTCCGGCCCCTGTTCCACCGGAGGTAGAGCAGATTACGGAAATCTGAAGGTCGTTTCCGGAAACATCGAATTTATCGTCGTAGCCAACGGAATACTTTTTAAGCTGCATGATCTCATCGTTAATGCGCTTGAATACTTTGGCGTAATTGCGCATAAGGGCGAGTCTCCCGAGTGATCTGATTTGCCCTGCTCCTCTTACGATTGCACCTGCGCTTTTGAGGTTTTTTTCGGGGAAAAAGTCGGCGGCATGGTCGTTGGCTTTTATAAATTGAATGCCATCGGGCACCTGCATATGCACGTATTCATTGGCTTCGAGGGTTGCTGTTACATCTCCCTGAATGGTTACCGGTTCGAATTTATCGGTATCGAGCGCCAGGAATCGCACCATTGAGGGTATTTCACCATAGATGGATAGAATTTTTGCTTTTGCGTAAAGGATAGATTTTACCCCGGTTCCGCCCAGGCCAATGAATAAGGTTTTCTTGAGTTTAGGTTTCAATGCTGCCATTAAAAATTGATGTGATCGTTAAAAAATTGAATGCGGAAAATAATGAAATTCCACTTAATTAAGGGACATAGGGTTTATAAAGTTTCTTAAGGCGAAAAAAATGTTTTGTTGGTGCGTGGGGTGAGGTTTTAGGAGCGGGTGTAAATCTAACTTTTGAATGATTTGCGATTGAGGATTGAGGATCGAGGATTGAGGATTGATTTGAAATTGTATTTCTGGGGAGCGAGGTGTGAGGTGCGAGCTTTCAAATCGATACTACTTATTTCTCGCAGGCGAAGCCGGTCTCGCTTCTCGCAGCTTTTTAAGTCAGAAGGCAGAAGATTCGAATTCAGAAGTGACCATAGGTTATTCCGACAGAGTGAGGGATCTTTTGATTTTAGATTTGAAAATTGAGATTGTGTTTTAAGTAAGAAATCAGAGGATTCGATTTAGAAGGGAGGTGTAAATATAATCTCACACCTTTAATTCAGCTCCTCGAACCTCACTCTGCGCTAATTTGAGTTTGAGTTTGAGTTTGACACTTGAACTTGAACTTGAAAAGGCATTAGCTCTTAAGAAAATTATATATTCGCACAATGAGTATTCAAACAGCAGAACGTGTTTC
>JAHDHT010000379.1 GCA_020631175.1 Chitinophagales bacterium | reverse complement strand
CGAAAAGCAGCGCAAAGTAAATCAAAATAAACTGAACAAATTTAGCATTATATGAATTATGTTTTTGTTGAAATGAAAATCAGCAATTCAATGAGCTTTTTAAACAAACGATTTAATGGAAATTTCCCTAAATTGCCTCTTTGAAAGTATCATTCCTCATTCAATAAAACTTAAGAATCGCGAACTGGCTAAACACAGCACCCATATTGAAGTTTACTTTTCTGAAGATAAAATTCCAAGTTCCTGGTCTCAGATTACCGGGCGGTCAATCTTTATTCAGCAAGGCTATTTAAGAGCTTTTGAAGCTGCTCATATTCAAAACATAAAACCTATTTACTGTCTTATCAAAGAAGATGGAGAAACAGTAGGAGCTGCTCAATATCATCTGGTGAATTTTAAAGGGGAAGGATTAAGACCTTATTTACCTCAGGAAAAAAACCAGACACTAAGCCACATAGCAGAAAAAACAATTATGAAATGGAACTGGAACCTCTTAATTTCCGGTAACATTTTCATTAGCGGTGATTATGGCTTCTCTTTTAAAACAGAAATTCCTCGTAACCGAAAATTAAACCTGTTATCCATAGCCGCAAATTATATCAGCGATCATTTTCCGGATTTAAATGTGCAGGGGATTTTACTAACTGACCTTCCCGAAACGGCACTTGGAAACGATAAAGATCTCTTAAATCATGGTTATTCGAGATTCGAAGTTGAATCGAATATGGTGATGGATATCCGTTCTGAATGGAATTCAATTCAGGATTATATGAAAGATATAAGCTCCAAATACAGAGTACGAACAAAAAAAGTTTTAAAGGACAGTAAAAACATTTCGAGAAAAACTCTGTCGCTCGAAGAAATGATCGAAAACAGAGCTGAAATTGACCGGCTTTATAATAATGTCGTTGACAATATTAAATTTCAAATGGGTATCGTAAACAGCGAATATTTTATTGGCTTAAAACGGGAATTAAATGATCAGTTTGAATTTGATTTTTATTTATTGGATGGAAAAAATATTGGATTCATTAGTCGCTTTAAACACGACAATGAAATTGAAGTGCATTTGATCGGACTTGAATATGAATATTTAAGAAGTCATAAATTATATAACAGAATTTTATACGATCAATTAGAAGTAGCTATTGAACAAAAAGCAGATAAATTAATCTACGGAAGAACAGCAAATGAAATTAAAAGCACAGTAGGAGCGGAAGGAGTTCCGCTATATTGTTACCTGAAACATGTTTGCACCATACCAAACCTCATAGTCGGACCGTTTACAAAACTTTTTAAACCTGATGAATGGGTCAGAAGAAATCCATTTAAAAATTAAACTATTGACAAGTTCCGATTTCAGCCGAAAAATCTGAACCCGCATTTACTTCGAATCCTGCTTCCAATGAAATTAATTCCGGAGCACGATATGTTGTAAGACCGGGAAACAAAACTTTACCACTCGAAATAATTGTATGTTGAGTTTCGTAATCTAATGGTATGGCTGCAAATGAATCTGTATGCTCGATTAAGTCAAGACAAATCCAGCTGTCATCACACAACTGTACAGGCACCAATTCAAGTTGCACGGCAATTGTGGGGTCTAACTGATATATGTTACCCGCACCGTCATCGATGGTGAAATCTATTGTTGCATTTTGTTGCGCTTCATTTGAAAAGTAAAAAACAAAACCTTCACCCTCATTAATTAAACTATTAGAAACAAAACCTCCGGGTCCGGGAGTAATTGTATAAGAGCCGGATCCGCCTGTAACACTTTCGATTACAATTGAAACCATATAATTCCCATTATCTATTTCAGAACATCCGACAATAAGAATATAAGCATCATTTCTGAAGTCCACATTTAAATTCTGACTCAATAAATCAGCAGACCCAAATAGAAATATAGCCACTGTAAACAGCAGGCTTTTGCACATGTGATTGAATGACATATTACAGTTTACGACCATCTAAACCAAAAGTTTTAAAATCAGGTGCTAAATACGAAACGCTAAATATATCATTTTTACATATAAAAAATTTAATATTGAGCTATGCTTTCAATTTCAACTAAAAGATCATCATTTATTAAGCGACTGACTTCAAGTAGCGTGCAAGCCGGTTTTATATCTTTGAAAAAGTGATAATGCACTTTTGAAATAGCTTCCCAATCATCGATGTTTTTTACATAAATGCGATTCATTACAATGTTATTAATTGATAAACCTTCATCTTCCAGAACAGCTTTTATTTTTTCAAAAATATACCGCGTTTGTTTTGCTGCATCATTTAACCCTATAACCGCACCCTTTTCATCCACAGCAGTAGTACCTGAAAACCATATCTGCTTGCCCGTTTTAACTGCTCTTGAATAAGCCACTTTATCCTCCCATGGAGCACCCGAACTAATATTTTTACGCTGCATTTTTATTTATTTAAGTTTTAAAAGAATTTAATAACTTCCATTTCTTATTAATCAACTATGAAATACATCTTAGCACTCGATCAGGGTACCACCAGTTCTCGCGCAATACTCTTTGACAAAGAAGGAAAAATTAAGGGCATTAGCCAAAAAGAATATAC
>JAHDHT010000378.1 GCA_020631175.1 Chitinophagales bacterium | reverse complement strand
TCCAAAAAAGCAAAAACAAGCTGTAAAAATTGAGCTACAACCTCTCATCCCTTTTCTTCATCTTTGTATTATGAAAAGAATATTTACCCTTTGTCTGACTATATTTTTCAGTTTGCAGCTAACCGCAGATAACTGGAATCTCGATCTCAATTTCAATAGTATTCAGGTAACAGATGATGTCATGAGTAACAATGAATTCATATATACATTGGCTCATTACGCTTTACCTCCCGATCCATATATTGCAGATGCTCCTGCCGTTTATGTATATCTGTTAACAAAATCAGATATCGACGGCAACGTATTAATTTCTAAGAAGCTTGAGAGCTCTCTTGTTTATTCTGGCCACATCTTTAACGACAACAATGAACTGGTAATTTTCTGGCAGGATTTCTATCCGTTGATTATTGAAAATGGATTAACCATGAATGTGTTTGACGATGACTTGAACATTACATTTCATCAAAAATTAAATTTCGATTCACTGGTAAATATTTATGCTTATCACTTTCATAATAATTACATCTACGCAATCGGAAACGCACTTTTAACAAATAAACCGGTCTTCATGAAGTTAAATGAGACCCTGAATGTTCAATGGATAAAAACAGAGAATGATTACAACCTTCACATAAGCTATGGTTCAGATTTAAAAATGGATGTTGCTGCAGATGATGAAGGTGTTTGGTTTATTTATAACACTACAGACCTTCCTTCAAATGCTACATTCATGGATCACAGTAGTATCATTTGCCGTATGGATTTGGATGGAAATTTAACCATGGCTACCAATATGCATTATGAACCTAATTATTTTGCATTTTACGGATCAAGAGTACATCAAATTGTTTCTTCTAATGAAGACAACGTTACTTTTTTAGGTACCGTTGAACCAGGCTGTGATGAAGGATGTCCGGCTTCGGTTATTTATACCATGGATACTAATGGTTCAATTTTATCCGAAAAAGGTGTAAATCCGGATTTTTACAATTTTATCGATGAAGGCCATTTAGATGAAAATGGAACTATCGTTTTGTACGGACATGCACATGGAGATTTATTTGGTGGACCGCCAAACTTCACTGCTTCTTATATCATTCAGTTAAATGACGAATTAAATTTTCTACAAGCATATAAATCGAATGAATCAGAGTTAGATTTTTATAATTACGTCCCATTACAAAGTAGTTTCAATAAATTAAAAGCACTAAACAATAACCAATTTACATTTACGAATTTTGGTATTCTTTCCAAATGGAATACACAAAGTGATAATTGTAATGATTTAGAAGAAATTCAATTAGTGGTAGGCGACTATCCAGGTTCTATATTGAATCCTGTTAATTTAAATTTAAGTTCTTTTTCCTATGAAGGAAATATTACCGGCTTGCTGCTTTTTTCTGATACCACAATAAATTTTGTTTATACTTGCCAGAGTGAAAGCAATACAGCTCCTGTTGCCGAAAATGACTTTGGTGTTATTCAAGGCTCTTGCAGAACCGTCACCATAAACCCTTTAGAGAACGATGAAGATCCGAACGGAGATGATCTTACTTTAACAGATTATGATATGCCGGCTGATGTGCTTATTTCCTGGGATGCAAATACAGGCGAAATGATTATTGATTTAACCTACGCCGGGGCAGGACCTACAGCAATTAATTATATTGTATGTAATAGTCAAAATGAGTGTGATACCGGCACAATAGAAATTGCTGAAGTTTCTTGTCCATTACCACCACCCTATCAATTCATTCAGGATACGCTAACGGTCACCCAGGGAGACACGCTTAATATCACTATTGATAATTGTTTCTTTTATTCCATTCAAAATGAAAGTAGTTTAAATGGAATTGCAATTGGCGAAGACCAGACGGTGCAATATATTGCTACTACTGATTTTACAGGCGTAGATACTTTAGTATTCAATACAGCTGCCTCAGATTCCTGTTGTTTAATATTGTGCGATTTCTTTGAGTATGTTATCACAGTTGAAGAAGATATCATCGATAATATTGAAGCTTATGAATTTGAGTTTAATATTTTACCAAACCCCGTACAGCAGCACTTCCAAATTAACAGTGATAAAACACTTCAAACGGTGCGGGTATATGATATGATTGGCAATTTAATTGCTGAATTTAACGAGCAATCTTTATACAGCCTTCAAAATGAAGCCGCCGGAATTTATATCGTAGAAGCAGAAACATTGAATGGGGAGATTTTTAGGAAGAAGATTGTTAAGGAGTAAGAGGTTTTTAAGTTAAAGTGTAAGTTTAAACTTAAGTTTAAATTTTTCTCTCCTGCTTCCCAAGGAGGAGACAGGCTGAGGAACGAAGCCAGAGGTGGTTGATGCTAGGTACTAGGTACTAAAATAAATCAAATCACTCCAAATCCATAACCCTGCGATTTAAAATATTGAATCGCCTTAGGCAAACTATACTTCAATTTCTCTTCCGCTTTAATACTATCATGAAAAACGATAATCGACCCCGGACGTGCGTTATGCACCACGTTATTTAAACACTGCTGATTATTTATACGCGTATCAAAATCTGCACTTAAAACATCCCACATTACAATGTTGTAATTAT
>JAHDHT010000085.1:13435-16404 GCA_020631175.1 Chitinophagales bacterium | reverse complement strand
TAAACGTTTCAGGAGCACCATCAAGATTTACCCATTGATTACGATAAATCGCTACAGCACTAAATGCTTCACGGCTACCGGCATAGGCAGGATTAAGTACCAGTCCATTAAACATATACTGCGTATACTCTGCATCCTGTTGCGCTGTTAATTGATCACTTATTCCAAGTAATAAAACAACCAGAATAATTATAGCTTTTTGCAGGTTCATCTTAGTTTCTTTTTATTTCCATTGAACCGCTGAAAGGACTTCCTTCCAGTTCCGATCCAAAATCAATTATGTAAAAATATGTTCCAACAGGAACCGGTTGATTGTTACCTCTGAAATTTCCATTCCAGTCATTCCAATAAGAATCAGATTTATAAACGATATTTCCCCATCGGTTAAATACTTGTATTGATGGTAGTGTGAAATCACATTCACCTTCATATTGGATTACAAAGAAATCGTTAAATCCATCATTATTTGGCGAAAAGGCATCAGGAATAGTTACTACACAATCCTGATTTGGACTGATCAATATAATGACTAAAGCCTGATCACAATTACCCATTGCATCACAGATATCATAGATAAAAGCGTCCTGACCGGCAAAACCCGGGTTCGGTGTGTAGGTAAAGCTTCCATCCGCATTTAAAACTGCTGTTCCGTTTGACGGCGGTGTGAAAGTAAGGACAGAAATATTTACTCCTGTATCATTTGTGAGGACATCAATGTCGACTGGTACATCGATGCTTGTATAAGCGGTATCACCAATGGCTTCAATATCTTCCAATCCAACTAACACAATCACATCTGCTGTATCGCAATTATCATCCGGATCACAAATGATGTAGGTGAACGTATCTATTCCGGTAAAATTAAATTCAGGTGTATAAACTATTTCTCCATCCATCCCAAAAGATATAATTCCATTGTTGGGAAGTTCTATAATAGAAACCGTCAGACTATCCATATCCGGATCGTTATCATTAGCTAGTATATCTATGATTACTGAAGTATTAAGATCTGTTGCCACCATATCATCTAAAGCAACTGGCGCAGAATTACCCGGTTCAACATTTATTATAATCACAATTGTATCGCAGTTATCCTGAGGGTCGCAGGCGACAATCACTAAAGTATCGGTGCCTGTAAAGCCGGGATCAGGAATATATGTAAAACAAGAATCATTTTGAGTTGAAGCAGAACCATTATCCGGACCGTCAATAACTTCTATATTTATAGGATCGCCATCAGGATCGGTAATTGTTAAGCAATCTGTTAGCGTACTATCTTGTGGAATGTCATAAATTAATGTATCGCCTTGCGCAATTACCGGTGGCATGTTATCATCGAAAACGTCAATAACAATTACCAGTGTATCACAATTATCTTGTGGATCGCAGGCAACGATTACTAAAGTATCCGAACATGCATCAGGTCCGGCTTCGTAGACAAGACATCCATCTGCATCAATAATTGCATTTCCACAATCTCCATTTTGAATGATGCTTATATCCACCATTTCACCTTCAGGATCTATTGCATCAATACAAATTACAAGAACAGAGTCAGTCGGTACAGATGTAAAAACAGTATCTCCCAACTCTAATCCGCTGTTAGGATCAATTATAGATGGAGGTAAGTTATCGAGAATATTAATATTTACTAGGCCTGTATCACAAGCACCACAATCTGTGCAAACAATATATGAAACTTGGTCTGTAAAAGGTGCTTCCATAGTTTCATCAGGCACATATGCGATTCCATCGCCAAACACTACAGCCGTACCGTTTTGTGGGTTCAATACTTCCACCAATAACAATGAGCCTCCGTTTGGATCATTATCATTTAACAAGACTTCTATAAAAGCACTAAATCCTTCTACGACGTCTACATCATCAATAGTTAATTCCGGTGCAATACAATCTTCCTCCACCATTATTGCAACAACTGCTGTATCGCATTCATCAAAGAAATTACAGGTTATATAGGTTATCATATCTATACCAGTAAATCCGGGATCAGGTATATAGACCAAATCACTTCCATATAACACTACCGTACCGTTTGACGGTTGGTTAATAATAACAGGATCTGATAAACCTAAGCCTGTTGGATCTTCATCGTTAGCTAGAACGTCAATCGTTATTGGTGTAGAAGGACTGGTAGTAGCGACATCGTCTACTGCTGTTATACCAGAGCAAGATTCTGCTATATCGACATAAGCCAATAAAGTATCACAAACTGTTTGATCTTCATTACAACCGACAACAAAAACGGAGTCGGTACCGGTTATTCCAGGTAGTGGCGTATAGGTTAAACAAGTTTCATCTTCGAAGAAATTTAAACCACAGTTAAAGGTGGTATATCCATTCACCAAAGAAAAATCATTTCCACAAAAATCAAAACAAATTTCAATTGGTGTAACAGGTTGTGTACAAACTACAACAATTTCATTACAATCTACCGGCAGATCGATCGTAATAATCACAGTACCTGTATCACATGCGCCACAATCATTACATAATAAATAATCGATAGTATCTATACCACTGAAACCCGGATCAGGTACATAAGTTAATTCTGTTGATGATTCAATTTCGGCATTACCGTTAAGCGGACCGTATGTTAAATCAGTAACTGTTATTTCATTATCACATGGATCGAAATCATTTTGTACCACATCAATTAAGACACCGTTATCAATTGAGGTATTAATATCTGTACCGTTAAAGACTGCTCCGTCCGAATTAATCTGAACAAAATCATCAACAGCAACCGGCGGCGGGCAACCTACATTAAGAACAAAGATTGCAGTATCGCATAATGATGGTTCTCCATCATCACAACCTACTACCGTAATTATTTCCTGGCCAGAAAAACCTGGTAAAGAAGTGTAAATAAAACAGCTGTCATTAATAATATTGATACTACAATCAAATAATGTTTCAATACTAATAATAGTTACATTATCTCCATCCGG
>JAHDHT010000085.1:11830-13335 GCA_020631175.1 Chitinophagales bacterium | reverse complement strand
GCATAGGCTATATCCGGACCGTCATTCATTACAATAATAGTAAATGTAACATCTGAATTGATTGCAGCAAATTGCGGACTTACAGACTTCATTAAAGATAAATCTGCTTCAGGTTGAGCAATTGTAACACTATCCTGATCATCTTCTGTTGGATCTCCATTTCCAGGATTTGAATCAGGATCATTAGCATCTGTATTCGTTATTTCTGCACTGTTGGTCGCATTATTATGGTCAATTAACATCGCCATAATTTGAATTGTTGCTGTTTGACCAGGGTTTAATGTTCCTACATCCCAAACACCATTTGACGGATTATAACTTCCATTACCGGTATCTGACATATATACTAAGCCGGAAGGCATCTGATCGGTAACTTCAATGAAGTTAGCTGGATCAGGGCCATCATTTGTAACGGTTAAGGTATAGGTTATTACTGTATTCAACGGTGCAGTTAAAGGACTTGCAAATTTGGTCAAAGATAAATCTGCTGTTGGCGGGAAAACCGTTGCACTTGACTGATCGTCTTCATTAATATTTCCATTTCCGGGGGTTGAATCTGGGTCTTCAGCATCAGTGGAAGTAATTTCAGCGGTATTTGTTGCATTGTTATGGTCAATAACGATTACTGTAATCTGCAATGAAATACTTTCCCCATTTGCAATGTCACCAATAAACCACTGTCCTGTAGATGGATTATAAGTTCCGTTTCCTGAATCTGAAAGATATACAAGGCCTGATGGCAATTGATCAGTAACGATTACATTACCTGCCATATCCGGACCGTCATTCATAACTGTCAGCGTAAAAGTTGCTTGTCCATTTAATCCAACAACTTCTTGGTTTACTGTCTTAATTAAAGATAAATCAGCAATACTAACAGGAGTTAATAATGGAGTTGCACTATCCTGATCATCTTCGGTTGGAACGCTATTACCAGGGTTAGAATCAGGATCTTCAGAATCTGAAGAACTGATCTCTGCGGTATTGGTAGCGTTTGAAAAATCGATTACTTGTGCTGTTATTTCAAGACTAACTTCTGCGCCAACAGCCAAGTCGCCAACGTTCCAAATACCGGTTGATGGATTATAATTTCCACCGGAGTTATCTGAAACATATAATAAACCGCCTGGAAGTTGATCAGTTACAAATATAGCCTCACCAGCTTCCGGTCCGTCATTACTTACTGTAATTGTGAATACTACATTTTCTCCTAAATTGGTAAATAAAGGATTTACTTCTTTATTTAAAGAAAGGTCTGCAATATTTGGTGGCGATAACATTGGTGTCGCACTATCCTGATCATCTTCTGTTGGATTTCCATTACCTGGTGTCGAATCAGGGTCTTCCGAATCTGAACCGGTTACTTCTGCTGTATTTGTGGCATTGTCAAAATCTAAGACCTGGGCAACAATTTCTAAACCTACAGTCTGACCGGTTGGAATTGTACCAACATTCCAGATACCACTTACCGGATCATAATTTCCTCCGGAGTTATCACTTATATA
>JAHDHT010000085.1:7270-11730 GCA_020631175.1 Chitinophagales bacterium | reverse complement strand
ACAAATGATGTACCTGAGCAACTTCCCTGAGCATATTCATAATAAACTTCAATTATATCTCCAGGGGCATAATCATCCGGATTTATAGAAGTTATACCAGGCATTGCAATATTATTAATATAAAATGTGCCTCCTACAGGTGCACCGTTAATTGGCACAGGTACTCCGGAACCGGAACAGAAAACGCCTCCGTTTCCTACTGACATTGTTACTACAGGATTAGCTTCAACAGTAAATTCTGAAATTTCACTTTGCCCAATACAGCCATTTGTGGCAATAAATTCATAATACAATGTGTGAACATCTCCGGTAGTATATTCTGATGGATCTATTTCAGTTAAACCGGGAACAGCAATACCATCTACATAAAAAGTACCTCCTAATGGTGAACCACTAATTGGAATTGGATCACTGTCTGCACATAAAAGTCCTGAAATATCCGGATTATGTACAACTGTTAACTCAGAATCGACTGTTACATCAACAGAAGCGGGTTGATCAGAAGCACAACCCTGAACTGATGTCAAACTCAATGAAATGGTATATGTTCCAGGGCTTGGATAAAAAACTGAAATCGGACCGGGGCCACTATTGGGACTTGGATTACCTCCGTCAAAATCCCAGTTATATGTAACACCTGAAGCTTGTATGGAAGGATCAGCATTTACAACAAATGGTTCACCATCACAATTAAGGATATCGTCGCTAAGTAATTCAATTATAGCCTCAGGATTTGAATTTATAATAATCGGTACAGACACCGGATCAGGTGAAGCACATTGGTTGGCACTAACTTCAACAGAAACATTTTTGATTCCATCTGTGGTCCAGAATAAGGTATAAGGACCAATTCCACTACCCGATAAAATGGTAGCTCCATCAAAATCCCATGTAAACACAGAATTTGATTGTGCGCTTCCTGTGAAAGAGATTTCAACTACTTCTTCTACACATGCTGCACCTTGATTAAATTCAAATTCAACGGTCTGATTATCGGTTACAAGAAGATCAATAGTATTTGTTTCAAATGTACTACAGCCATTTTCAGTTACACTTAAACTTACAGATTGAATTCCTGGTACATTCCAGGTAACACTATATGGCCCCATTCCAGTACCGCTGTTTACGATTGCATTTCCAAAATCCCATGTAAAGACAGCACTTGGACCTGCATCACCGGTGTAAGTAATATCGACAGGTTCATTTAAACAAATAACATCATCTCCTCCTACATTAATTTCAAATTCTGGTTCAGGAGTATTATTTACCTGAATAGTTCTTGTAAGCACTTCAGAAAAACAGTTACCATCGACAACATACAGGCTTACCGTTTTTAAGCCCGGCGAAACCCATAAAATATCAAATTGAGTCATACCCGGAGAAAAATTGGAAATACCTCCGTCAAAATCCCAGAAATAATTGGTCATTGCGTTTCCGGTTCCTGTATACAAAACTGAAGTAAAAGTTACTTCACAGATTTCATTATCTACAAATGCAAAATCAGGTGTAGGACGGAATAAACTTTCAATAGTTTGAACAGTTGCCTGATCCTGAGCGCATCCTGCCTCACTTACTAACAGACTCACTGTTTTTTGACCTTCTGAAGAATAAGTTAAAACATGAGGTCCGGGACCTGTCCCGGGCGAAGCTATTCCATCATTGCCAAAATCCCAATTGAATACTGAATTTGGCGAAGCACTTCCATTATATTCAATTAAAATATCATCTCCCATACAAACGTCGTCAACGTTTACGTCGAATGTTGATGTAGGAGTAAATTTCACATTAATAGTTTGAATCGTTTGACTGGATAAACAACCTTGCCTTTCAGTAACAAGTGTAATATTTTTTACTCCGGGAATTTCCCAGCTTAGATTAAATGGTCCCGGACCGTTTGTATTATTGTTGTTTACAAATGCTCCATCAAAATCCCAGAAGTAATTAAAAGTACCATCATCAATTCCATCATAAGAAACGATGACTTCCTCAACATTTGCACAAATTTCATTCGATGAAAGGCTAAAATCTGAAGCAGGTGGTTGAATTACATTAATTGGATTTGGGTATACAAATTCATTAGAAGTACATCCACAATCTCCTATAACGGTGAGGGTAAGGTTTTTTAAGCCTGGTGTTTCCCAACTCACTTCCTGGTCTGCATTTCCAAATCCCGGCAGTGCAGCACCTCCGTCAAAACCCCAAATATAATTATGATCCGGAGTGCCGTCGCCGGTATAAACAATTACAATACCATCACCAACACATGTTTGCTCTGTAGAGACTTCAAACAGTGCTAAAGGATTCTGGCAAACCGTTATATCAACTTCCTGAGCTTGTGGTAAAACACAACCACTTGCATCATCGATTACTTCTAAAGAAATAGTTTTTACACCAGGAGTATTGAAAGTGATTGTTTGTGGTCCAATACCAGGGCTTCCCGGTGTAGCGATACCATCATCAAAACTCCAATTATAAATATCGTTTGGATCTGAAACAACAGATGACATAAAAGAAGCTGTAACCGTTTCTCCAACACAAATTATATTTGCAGAAACTTCAAAATCATTCGTTGGAATATTACTTACCGTTACCGGTGTTACAAAAGGCTGACTGGTTTCACAGCCATTTTCATTTACTGTTACTGAAATATTATAAACTCCAGCGGTATTCCATGTTACAATTCTATCCTCCGGACCATTACCCGGTGGAAGCGCATTTCCTCCTTGAAAATCCCAATTATATATAGCATTTGAAGATGCAGATCCTGTATAGCTAACAACTGCAGCTTCACCAACACATACATCGGTTGAGCTAATTGAAAATGTGGTTGTTGGAATTTCAAAAACCTCAATGTCAAATTCAAAAGTTTCTGAAATACAAGGTCCGTTTGAAACGGTTAAACTAATTGTTTTTATACCCGGATTAGTCCAGAAAAGTTGATAATCTTCAAAACCCATTAAAGAGGCGTTTGCACCGTCAAAATTCCAGCTAAAAACACTATTCTGGTCGCCGGTTCCTGTATAATCAATCATAACCGGACTTCCCAGACATACTTCATTTCCAACATCAACGGTAAAGGTAGGGTCCGGAGTTTCAGTAACAATAAATTGTTCAGAAGGAGTAGTTCCGGTACAGCTACCGTTAGCTGCCACATACTCAATAAAATGTGGTAATCCGTCATTGTAATCCATCGGATCAATAACATTATTGCCTATAGCCTGACCGTCAATTTGAAAAAATCCTCCAGACGGGCTTCCGATTAAATTTATTAATCCTTCACCTGTACAAACAACCGGTGGAATATCTGATTCAATTGCTACATCCGGATCGGATAACACTGTAAAAAATGCTGTTTCGCTTCTTGCATAGCATCCGGTTATCGGATCTGTATAATCATAGTAGATTGAATTTTGCTCACCAATCATGTAATTAGCAGGATTTAGAGAAGTTGGAGCAGGTAAAATCAAGGCTCCGTTTATATACCAGTTTCCTCCTTGCGGTATTGCAGACAGAGGAACCGGGTCACCATCTTCACATAACTCCGATCCGATTGGCGGATCAATATTTATGTTTGGCAATTCATTTACAACTATATCTAAAGTTTGTGCTTCGCTTTCTGAGCAACCTAATGATTCAATTAACAAGGAAATAGAATAATTTCCTGGAAGGTTGTAACTAAGTTGAAATGGGCCTTCTTCGGAAGTAGTTGGAGCAGGACTTATACTTGAAACATTACCAAACGACCAATTGTAAATTGCGTTTGAATTTTGGTTATTTCCAACATAAGTCACTGTAAATTCTTCCCCTTCACAAATACCAGTGTTTGGGTCAACACTTATGACAAAGTCGTTTGAAGGAACCGGGTTTACATTAAGGTTTGCCGAAAAAGGAATTTGGGAAACACATCCATTTTCATCTGTTACTGTAAGTGCAATTTGATACTCGCCTGCATTATTAAATGATAATGTATGTGGACCTGGACCCTGACCGTTACCCGGTGAAGGATCTCCTCCACCAAAGTCCCAGTTATAAATTGCAGAACCAATTTGATTGTTTGCTGTAACAACTACCACATTACCAGCACATATTTCAGTATCAGAAATAGTAAAGTTCGGATCAATTGGTTCATTTACATCAATGCTAACATCGAACGGGTTATCGGAACCACATCCGTCATCTTCTACCTGTAATGAAATCGTATAATTTCCTATGTCTGGAAATGAGACATTATAAGTAACTGGATTAGTACTTTGTAATGAAGGAGTACCTCCACCAAAATCCCAATCAAAAGTTGCATTAGCTGAAGCGCTCCCGGTATAAGTTACTGTTAACAGATCATAAGAACATAAGTTAGTTGTTGAAACAGAAAATTCTGATGAAGGTGATTCACCTACTAGAATTTCAACCGTATTACTTGTTGCTGAACAACCACTTGCACTTGTAACTTCCACATAATAGAA
>JAHDHT010000085.1:0-7170 GCA_020631175.1 Chitinophagales bacterium | reverse complement strand
ACGAAAGCATCTACGCTTGTAAATAATAAATTACAAAATTCTATGTAAGCCATAGCGGTATCACAAGTTGAAATTGGAGTTCCGTTATCACAAATAATATATGCCAGTGAATCAAAATCTTCAAAAGGTGCAAATGCTGTGTAATCGATTGATTGTCCATCAGCATTTACTGAAGCTGAACCTAATACCGGGTTCATTAATATACTTGTTATTAATACATCAGTATTGTCCAGATCGATATCATTTTCCTGAACATCTAAAACTCCACCATTACAAGCAAAAACACAAATGGTATCATTTTGAGCTATTGGTTTTCTATTAAAATCTTTTGTAAAACATTCAGAAGCTTCATAATCTCCATCACCCGTTATTGGATCAAGGTCAATTACCTGTTGTATCACCGATCCGTCTGCCTGATTGATTAAATAAACGCTATTATCAGTCTCAGGAGGACCACCGGTACCTGTGGTGGCATATAATGATCCATTGTTATCAAAAGAAAGCCCTTCTACATCAGTAGGTACAGGACCTAAAGTAGTCCATGCTCCAGTTGTCAAATCAATTGTCCCTAAATATGCTATTCCAGTTGCATCATCTTGAGATACAGCATACATAGTACAAGTAACCTGATCAAAAGCAAGGCAATCCATATTACCAACAAATTGTCCGGTTACTTCAAGATAATCAAAACCAACACCAAAATAATTGGGTACATAGGTTCCGGTAGTTACATCAACTACAAAAAGTTTTTGAGCATCTAAATTTGAATCGGAAGGATCTGAAACGGCATATAAAACACCTCCTTCACAGGGATTAAAAGCAAATCCAACAACATCAATTAAAGCTAAAGGGCCTGCAGCGCCTGTCGCTAAGGTACCGGATGTATATTCATTTGGACCAACCGGAGTAAACATACCTGTAACAAGATCTACTGTCCCGAACTGCGCATCATCCGAAACGTACATTAATCCTGTTTCGGTGCTTAAGGTCATTGCTTCAGGAGAAGCAGCACCTGTATTACCCACTAATTCTGTTGTACCACTAAATCGATTGAATAAATAAAGTGAATTTTGAATATCAGAAATTGTGTAACAAGCCACTGATTCGCCTTGATAGCCAAAATCAATATTAATTGTATTGCCTGCTGTAGCTAAAGATTGATATACAACCGTATTTGTTGTTAAAATTGGGTTTGGACCAATATCAGCAATATCATAGGTAATGAAGAAGTCTCCCGCAGGTTGTGTAGTGAATTGATAGAAACCCATACCATTGGTAATATCTGTTTCGATCAGCATATCAAGGTTAGGATCAAAGAGACCATTACCATCTGAATCTGCATATAAGAAAACATTTACTACAGGCTGAGCCTGATCAACGGCGTTAAAAGTTCCGCTTTGATCAGCATCCAGGAATACGTAACCGGAAATATCGTTTGCTGTAAGTTGAATTGTATATGCAAAGGTGCATAGAAATACAATGACATACTTATGCCATTGAATATTTAGGCTAGTTTGTTTCATAATGCGCGTTACTACTGTTGTATCAATTGGTTGTACAAATATGTATGAATACATACCTATAATATAGGATACACAAAACTATTATAAATAGTCATTTTTACATAAACCTATACTATAATATGATACAAAGTCAGCAGAATAAGTTGCATTATTCGACTTTAAAGATCAAATTTTTAACACTTTTGAATTTAAGATAAAACCTTAGCCTCTACCTGTGGTGCGGCAGATAATATTTCCTGATTGGCTTCAGTCTCAAATTGTTTGAAATTGCGATTAAATTGTTTAGCTAGATAGCCGGCCTTTTTATCATATGCTTCTTTATCCGCCCATGTATTTCGTGGATTTAATACCTCTGCTGGTACTCCAGGACATGATACAGGGTAATGAAGACCAAAAACAGGATCTTCGCTATACTGCGCGTTATCTAATTTGTTCTCAAGGGCTGCTGTAATCATTGCCCTTGTATACGTCAAACTCATTCGCTCTCCTACTCCAAATTCGCCTCCGGTCCATCCGGTATTAACAAGCCATACATTAACTTCGTTTTGTTCAATCTTCTCACCCAGCATTTTTGCATAATAAGTTGGATGTAAAGGTAAAAACGGAGCCCCGAAACATGCTGAAAAAGTAGTTTTCGGTTCTGTAATTCCTTCTTCTGTGCCGGCTACTTTAGCCGTATACCCTGAAATAAAGTGATACATAGCCTGCGCTTTTGTAAGCTTAGAAATTGGAGGTAAGACACCAAAAGCATCACAGGTTAAAAAGAAAATATTTTTAGGAGTCGATCCTGTTCCTTTTTCATATACATTATCAATATGATAGATAGGATAGGCAGCTCTCGTATTTTGCGTTATATCTGTTTTCGAATAATCTACTTTACGGTTGTCTTCATTGAAAATTACGTTTTCAAGAAGGGTACCAAATTTGATCGCTTCGAAAATCTGCGGTTCTTTCTCTTGAGTAAGATCAATACATTTTGCATAACAACCTCCTTCAAAATTGAATACTCCTTCAGCAGACCATCCATGTTCATCGTCACCAATTAACTGACGGGCAGGATCAGCAGATAATGTTGTTTTACCTGTACCAGATAATCCGAAAAATACTGCTGTGTCTTCATTCTTTCCAACATTTGCAGAGCAATGCATTGAAAGAATGTTACGATCAACCGGAAGGATGAAATTCAATACAGAAAAAATACCCTTTTTTATTTCACCTGTATAGGCTGTACCACCAATTATGATTGTCTTCCTGCTAAAGTTGATTATTGAAAAGTTACTATTATTTGTTCCGTGGATTTCCGGATTTGCTTTATATCCGGGCGCTGCAATTACATGCCATTCAGGTTCAAAACCATCTAACTGTTCTGCTGATGGTCGAATGAACATATTATGTATAAATAAATTCTGCCAAGGATTCTCGGTGACGAATCTAACATTTAAATGATTTTTGGAATCGGTACATGCGATTCCATCTCTTGCGTAAAGATTTTTACCTTCTAAATAAGAAGTTACTTCATTGTACAAGATGTCAAATTTGTCAGATTCAAAAGGTTGATTGATTTCTCCCCAGTCAACGACATCTGAAGTGATTTGATCTTTAACAATAAACCGGTCTTTAGGAGATCGACCTGTAAATTTGCCGGTCTTTACGATTAAGGCTCCATTTTCCGCAAGCTTACCTTGATCAAGTCTTAAAGTTTCTTCTACTAAAAGCGCTGGAGAAAGATTCCAGCTAAGTTGACCAGGTACAATAGATAAGTAATCCAATGATGGATTTGATGATGATTTGGTTAATTCCATGATTTGATTTGGTTCCTGTTAGGATTTCAAAATTAAGTCAAAAAAGTGATTTTGTGGATAAATCCTTCATTTTATATTAACAATAAATAAACCAAAAACGTGAATGCAAAAAAAAAGGGCAACTTAAATTAAGCTGCCCTTTTTCAGAATCTATTTACTATTAATCTTTAACAAATTTAGTTGTAGTAACATCGTTGTTATTTGTAATAGATAAGAAGTAAACGCCTGAGTTAATGTCAGCAACGTTTAAGTCTAATACATTGTTACCACTTATTGAAACGATAGTGAATTCTTTTACAATTCTACCTACCATATCATAAATTACGATAGTTGATTCCCCTTCTGTTGCTGAAAACATAACTTCCATCTCAGAGATAACAGGCATTGGGTTGATCGTATTAATATTAAGAGTTGTATTTTCTCCTCTTAGAATTTCAACAATTCCTACTTCGTTAACAGTACCATCATAATCAGTCTGAGTAAGTTTGTAGATTGTTAAACCAGAAAGAGCATTTTTATCAAGATACTCATAAGCTTTTGCTTCACTTGTAGTTCCGTTACCTGCAATAGTTGCAATTTCCTGGAAATCTACACCATTAGTAGAGCTATAAACTGTGAAGTAATCATTTACGATTTCAGAAGCGGTTTCCCACTTGATTAAGTTACCTGACTGAATAGCTTCACCATCTAAAGACAATAAAGAGATAGGTAATTTAGTACATTGTACAGGTGGGCTATTGAAAGTAGAAGAACATCCAAACTGATCAGAAACTTCTAAACAATAAGTATCGCCATCACCAAACTCACCAAATGTGTAAGTACCACCCGGGATACCAACTTGATTGTCATCACATGAAACGTTATATGTTCCACCTGAGTTACATTCAGGATAACCACCGCTGATAGTATAGGCAACAGAATAAGTACCAGTTGTTTGGTCACAAGATTCTACTGTATTGATTTGTACTGCAGGAACCCACGTTACAGGAGTACCAGGTAATACGATTGTACAAATATCAGTTAAATCAACACAACCAGCTCCATCGCTTTGACCGATGATAGCAGAGATATATAATGTAGTACATTCTAAACCTTGATCAGTAAAGGTACCTGTAGAGTTTACACCATAAATAGTACCTGGAGTTGAAGTCGGGCTATCATGTAAAGCATAACATACTACATCACCAGGAGCTAATACAGAACCGCTTTGAGTAGCTGTAGCCTGAGAACCTGCACAAGCAACTATGTTAGCCGGAACCATTATACCAGGTGCATTTCCACAACCACACATTGGAGGATTTCCGAAGAAAGAATCAGTACATCCTTTAGAATCAGTAGCTGAAATCTGGAAAGGAGTACCTTCTGCGAAAGGACCATATTCAGTAGCTGTTCCGGTTTCGATAGTACCGTTTACAGATCCTGATAAATTGTATAACTGATTATTATTGAATCCAGGAGATCCACCATTTACAGTAACAATAGCAATGTAAGTTGGATCATTTACAGGATCACCAGCACATTCGAAAGTAACTTCGATTGAAATTGGATCTAAGAATACAACTTCTGCCCCTGCTGCTACATCACAAGGATCTGATAAATCAGGACATCCAGAAGATGTTGGAGGACCAACAACAGCAGAAATGTACGCTGCTACATTGTTATCTAAACCAGCAGGCTGAGCAAAAATACCAGTGCTGTTTACATCATAAACAGTACCTAAACTATTTCCGTTACCGCTATGCAATACATAACAAACAACATCACCTGCTTCTAAATAGAAACCTGTTGATTGAGCACCAACAGTTTCACCAGGACATGCAAATGTAGTTCCTGTAGGCATATCACCTGCAGTTGATTCACAAATACAATCTATTGGTTCAACGATAAGTGTACCTTCACAACCTTTTAAATCAGAACAAACAATTGGAAAAACAGCAGAGTTAGGTGGCACCTGAATAGTAACCGGAACACCTGCAGGAACATCGTCAAATGAACCGTATGCTGTATTGATGTCTAATAAAGTTTGTGGATCAAAAGATGCAAAACCACCAGTAACGGTAATTTCGTAAGTAGTTACACCAGTTAATGGATCACAAGTACCGTTTGCTACAATATCAAACGCTTCTAGGAAGATAACCTCGAAAGGACCGCCAATAGCAAGACCAGTTCCAGGATCATTTAAATCAGCATTACCTGCAGCATCTGCAGGACCTTGAGCATAACTAATGTAATATATCTGGTTTGATGAAACTCCGGCAGGAACTGTTCCGAAGAAACCGTTACCGCTGGTGGCCAGTACATTAGAAGTTGATAATGGTAAACTTGAATGCAGATAATAGGTACCTACACCACATACAGGGTCATTATTGATCACCTGTGTACCGTATGTTTCTCCTGCACATACGAACTGTTGTGCCATAGAAATTTCACCGGCATAACACTGAGCATAAGCTTTGTTGCTACCGATAGCACATACAATTAAAGAAAAGATAAATAGTAAAAAATTCTTTTTCATAATAAACCTTTGAGTTTCGAACATTTATGGGTTAAAAATAAATAATTTATAATCATTAACAAGCAATATTGGTCGCTATATATCAACACAGCGACCAATATTTATTTTAATTCTTTATAAAACGTTGATTTTCAATGAAATCACCATTTTGAACACTTAGAACATAGATTCCTTGTGCAAGATAGTTTACATCAAATGAAACTACATTGTTTCCAGCAGTTAAATTCAATACTCTTGACTCGATTGTTTTGCCATTCAAATCAACAATTTCAATATTAACTTCATTTTCAGAAGGAACGTTTATATTGATATTTAAAGCGGATTCAACTGGATTTCCAAGAATATTAATTTGTACTGTTGCAATTTCACCTCTTTGAACAGTTATTATCTGTGTAGTAGAAGTTGTACCGTCAAAATCTGTTTGTTTTAACTGATAATAAGTAACTCCACTTTCAGCATTTCTATCCATGAATTCATAATATGAAATGGATGAAGTAGTTCCCTGCCCTGCTTCTATATGAATTTCAGAAAAGTTAATTCCATCCTGAGAGGCATATAATGTGAAATAATCGTTTTCAATTTCAGAAGCAGTTACCCACTTAATCAGGTTACCTTCCGTTTCAGCTGAACCATTGAAAGCAATTAATTCGACAGGTAATTTCTCACACTGTATCATTGCACTAAAATCACCAGTACAGTTATTTGCATCTTCTACATTTATAGCATAAGATTCGCCATCTAAAATTGGCCCTACAGTAACCGGGTCATTATAAGCTACATCTCCATTAAAGTAGTCGCCGGTTACAAAATAAGTTTCCCCTGCTACAGCTTGAGGGAGACCTCCGGTTATTGTAAACGTATAACTAAATTCTCCACTTCCAGTATCACAATCTTCTTCTACTACAATACTAATAGGATCAAGGAAATTAATTTCAATTGTATTAGATATGGTTATACAAACATCATTAAAGTCAGGACCACCATTACCGGCAGCAGTTGCTCCAAATGCAGTTACATATACAGTACCTGAAACATCAGCTCCATTTACAAGGAAACTTCCGAATTGAATAACATCAGTTGGATCTAAAGGAAGATCAGCCTGGCTGATATCCGGTCCGGCTGTGTGATATACATAATATACTGACTGGCTTGGCTGTAAAATAAAGTCATCTGCATCTACAATTGCTGCATCGCCTTCACATAAATATTGGTTCGACTGAGCCATAATAGTACCAGCCTGAGAGTTACAATTTGCCGGGTCACAGTTAGCTGAAACCGGATCTGCTGTTAAACTACAATCATAGTATCCGAATAATTCATCTGTTACTGT
>JAHDHT010000377.1 GCA_020631175.1 Chitinophagales bacterium | reverse complement strand
ATTGCGGATCTTTAGCAAATCCGGATCGTTGATAGAAGAATGTTCTTACTGCTTGTTTTAAGACTTCTTTATAGACATCTTCAGCAATTGTGAATGTATATGAGACCTGATTAGTTGAGGGGTCAAAAATATAGTATTCTCCCGGAGCATTCAGGCTCGTAAAATCGAACCACCAAACCTGATCTCCTGATTGAAAGTGTGTATTTCCATTGTTCCATGAGGATGGAGAAGCAGAAAAAACGGTTTGGTTAGTGTTTTGATCTTTTACTTCAAGCGTGCTACCGGGAGTATAGCTAAAAGCTGCATCCGCTCCTATTTGAGGGTTGCTGATTACTGCAATCTTTCGGGCATCCGGCTGATAACCGAATTGATCTATTTTGATTGGATTGAAATCGGGGTATGACTGACTATAAAGCCCTAAATAAAGACTAACAGCCAATATTGAAAAAATAAGGCGAAACATAAAAGATAGTTTAGTACCTCATTAAACGTATATATGCCATTTTATGTTTAATTGCAGCTGACAATTTGTTTAGTGACACTTAAAGTAGTCGAAAGGTTCGAGGCAGTCTTTACATTGATACATTGCTTTACAAGCGGTTGAACCAAAGTCACTTAACTTGTTTGTATTCAAACTGTTACACCTAGGACAAATGATATCCTGATCATCGAGTAAGGTTTCAATTCTTTTAGTGGTTTGAGGCGGTGCAATCCCATATTCTTTAAGCTTCTGTTTACCAGAATCTGTTAGCCAGTCGGTCGTCCACGGCGGACTTAAAGTTGTTATGATGTTTACATTTTCAAAACCCTCATTTTTTAGAGCTGCAAGAATATTAGCTTCAATCATATGCATTGCAGGACATCCGGTATAGGTTGGAGTGATTGTGATATTTAATGAATCATCATTGAATTTTACATCACGAACGATCCCTAAATCCAGTATTGACAAAACAGGAATTTCCGGATCGCATACAGTTTTCAGAATATCATATACATTTGATACTGAAACTTTTACCATACATTTGATTTATTGATTCTTTAATTACTGATTTTACCATTGCATATCAGGATATGCTCTTTGCATGTATTGCATTTCTGCTAAAACATAGCCCATGTATTCTGAATGGCTTCCGGTTTTACCTCCTGATAGAAACCAGGTGTTTTCCGGGACCGTAATTCCAACACTATCAAGGAGTTGAGCTCGTTCTTCTGAAACGATACTTGATACTTGATTTATGTCTGGTCCCAAACAATTCGCATGAGCTTCGTTGTCAAGTGCATCAGGTGTTATGCATTCATTAGCATATTTCCATATTTTATTGATTGCATCTTGTAATTTTTGATGGCTGACTTCCGTTCCAAGGGCCAATCTTTTGATCCATTCCGAACTCCATCTTCGATGATAAGTAACTTCTTTTAGACATTTAGCTCCAATTTCTTTTATTCGTTGATCATCAACGTTTTGAAGTGCCTGATGGAAATGAAAGTTAAAAGAATCGAAAAGGTATTGACGGGCAATGGTATCAGCAAAATTTCCATTTGGTTGTTCTACCAAGAGGCAATTATAATATGCAGAAATGTCTCTCGTAAAGGCAATTTTATCTTCATCACCTTTTTCCGGAAACAGCTCACTAATTAGTTGATAAAGCAGTCTGGCTTCACCAATCTGATCCAAAGCGATATTCGTCAATGCCATATCTTGTTCGAGTATAGGTCCATGACCACACCATTCTGATAATCGCTGACCGAGAATCATTGCATTATCCGCAATCCGAAGAAAATATTTATACTTTAAATCACTCATTTACATGTGTTTAACCTCATCTGGTAAATCATAAAATGTAGGGTGTCTGTAGACTTTATCTTTAGCCGGTTCATATAGCGATTCAGACTCTTCCGGGTTAGATGCGGTAATATTTGAAGACTCTACTACCCAAATGCTTTCCCCTTCTTGTCTTCGGGTATAAACATCTCTTGCATTTTCTATTGCCATTTCGGCATCAGCAGCATGTAGGCTCCCAACATGTTTATGAGCTATACCTGCTTTGCTTCTAATGAAGACTTCCCAAAGCGGCCAATTCTTATAATTATCGTTCATATTAATTTAGCTAAAGTATTATGCTACAGCGGATTGTGTTTCTTTTTGTTTTGCTTTCTTTTCAGCATAAGCCATTGCTGCATCCCGAACCCATTCACCTTCGTCGTGGGCTTTTTGTCTTGCTGCAATTCTTTCTTTATTACATGGACCGTTACCATTAACCACATTCCAGAATTCATCCCAATTTATTTCACCGAAATCGTAATGGCCTGTTTCTTCGTTGAATTTAAGATTTGGGTCAGGAAGAATAACGTTAAGGATTTTGGCTTGTTCAGCAATCATATCGACAAACTTTTGTCTTAACTCATCGTTGGTAAAACGTTTGATTCTCCAGTTCATAGATCTTGCGGTATGTGGCGAATCTTTGTCGTTAGGTCCGAACATCATTAAGCTTGGCCACCACCATCTGTCGATTGCCTCCTGGAGCATTTTTCGTTGACTATCAGTGCCTTTTGACAGCGTTAAGAGAATTTCGAAGCCCTGACGTTGGTGAAAGCTTTCTTCTTTACATACTC